>JBGPDX010000021.1:0-22873 GCA_041482475.1 Candidatus Limnocylindria bacterium
CATCGGCAAGGAAGCCATCCTCCGAGCCGCCGCCGCGATGACGGCCCGCGATCAGCTCGGCGTCGTCGCCTTCGACCAGCAGGCTCACTGGGTTGTCCAGACGCAGCCGCTCGGCGGGATCGCCGATCTCCGCGGGGCGATCGGCGGGATCCAGCCACTCGGCCAGACGAACATCTTTGCCGGCCTCGACGCGGCGGTGACCTCGCTCGAGACGAGCTCGGCGACCCGCCGCCACATCATCCTCCTGACCGACGGCTGGTCGAACTCGGGCCAGTACGACGCGATCATCGCGAAGATGAAGGCGGCCGGGATCACCCTCTCGACGGTCGGCGCGGGCGGCGGAGCGAACCCGTTCCTGGCCCAGCTGGCGAAGCAGGGTGGCGGGCGGTTCTATCCTGCGGCGAACCCGGCCAGCATCCCCGACATCTTCCTCAAGGAGACGCAGCAGGTCTCCGGCCAGCAGATCGTCGAGGAGAAATTCCATCCGATCCTGACCAGCTCGTCGCCGATTCTCCGCGGGCTGGACCAGGGCTTCCCGCAGCTCCTCGGCTACAACGGGACGACGGCCAAGCCGGCGGCCCAGACCGTGCTCGTAACGGCCCGCGACGACCCCCTCCTGGCACAGTGGCAGTACGGCCTGGGGCGGTCCGTCGCCTGGACGTCCGACTCGACCGGGCGCTGGGCCGTCGACTGGCTGGGGTGGGACGGTTTCTCGAGGTTCTTCAGCCAGCTCGTCGGCTGGACGCTGCCCGGGGAGGAGACCGGCGGCATCGAGGCATCGTTCGTCGACGCCGGGCAGTCGACCACGCTGCGCGTCGAGAGCGTCGACGCCGACGGCTCGCCGCGCGACTTCTACTCGACGATGGCCCACATCATCCGGCCCGACCTGACCGAAACCACGGTCCAGCTGAACCAGGTCGCTCCGGGCGTCTACGAGGCGCCACTTGGCGCGCTGGAGCCCGGCGCCTACCCGATGCGGATCTCGCAGACCAGACCGGGGAGCTCCGCGCTGGGACGGAACGTCGGGCTCGTCGCGCCGACGGCCGCGGAGTATCGCCTGCTGGGCGTCAACGAGCCGTTCCTTGCGACCCTTCGGGCAGCCACCGACGGGCGACCGATCGCCGGCCCGAAGGACCCGTGGATCCACGACCTGGCCCGGACGAGCTCGTTCGCCCAGCTCTGGCCGTTGCTGCTCATCCTGGCCCTGCTCCTGTGGCCGCTGGACATCGGCCTGCGGCGGGTATCGATCGGGCGCCGCGAGCTGGCCGATGCGCGGCGCGCCGCGCGAGCCTGGCGGCGCGGCCGCGCCGAACCGCGGTCCGCGCCGGTCGAGGGGATGCTCGCCGCACGCGACCGGGCCGCTGGGGCGGCGTCGCGGGCGGCTCTCCTGCGGGCGGACCCCACGACGCCCGCAAAACCGGCCGGGACGGCGCTCACGTCGAAACCGACGAGTCCCCTGCCTGTCCAGCCACCGACCGAACCGATGTCGCCAGTCGGCAGGCCGGCCGCCGATCCCGACACGATGGCACGTCTCCGTGAAGCGAAGCGCAGGGCGCGCGGCGGCTGACGCCTTCGACTAGCTCCGAGCGGCGCCGGCTGCCCGGATCGGCTCGAGCGAGGCCGGATCGTCGAGCGCGGACACGTCGCCTGGATCGAGCCCCAGGTAGGCCGCCCGGATCACTCGGCGCATGACTTTTCCGGAACGCGTCTTCGGCAGTGCCGGGACGATCTCGACGACGTCCGGCTTGAGGGCCTTGCCCAGCTCCCGCACGACCTCCGAGGCGATGGCCGACCGAATGTCCGGGCCGTCCGTCTCGCCACGTCGCAGGACGCAGAAGACGGCGATCGCCTCGCCCTTGATGTCGTGCGGGACACCGACCGCGGCGGCCTCGACGACGGACGGGTGGGCGACCGCCGCGCTCTCGACCTCGGCCGGCCCGACGCGCTTGCCGGCGACTTTCAGCGTGTCGTCGGAGCGGCCCTGGATGTACCAGTAGCCGGCGTCGTCGATCAGGGCCCAGTCGCCGTGGACCCAGACCCCCGGGAAGCGCGACCAGTACGTCTCGACATAGCGGTCGGGATCGCGCCAGAAGCCGCGCGTCATGCCGGGCAGCGGCTGGCGGATGACGAGCTCGCCGACGACGCCGCGGACCGCTGCGCCATGGCCGTCGACGACGTCGGCGGCCACCCCGATGTTCGGACCACCGAACGAGCACGGCCGAATGGGGGTCAGGAGATTGCCGGATACGATCCCGCCCGACACCTCCGTGCCGCCGCTGTAGTTGACGATCGGGCAGCGACCCTCCCCCACTTCGCGGAAGTACCACCACCACGGGTCGGGGTTCCATGGCTCGCCGGTCGAGCCCAGGACGCGCAGCGACGAGCGGTCGTGGCTCCGGACGGGCTCGCTGCCGTGGGCCATCAGGGCCCGGATGACGGTCGGCGACAGGCCCAGGTGGGTGACGCGGTGGCGCTCGACGATCGACCACAAGCGTTCCGGCCCCGGGAAATCCGGCGTTCCCTCGTAGAGGACGAGCCTGGCGCCCAGCAGCAGCGACCCGGAGATCGCCCACGGGCCCATCATCCAGCCGAGGTCGGTGAACCAGAACAGCGTGTCGCTGAGGCCAAGGTCGAAACAATGAGCGAGGTCCTGCGCACCCTTGATCGGAAATCCGCCGTGGACATGGACGGCGCCCTTCGGCCGTCCGGAGGTGCCCGACGTATAGATGATCATGTAGGGCGTCTCGGGGTCGGTCGCCGGTCGCGACGCCGGCCCGGCCGTCGCGGCCGCACCGGCAAGGGCGTCGTCCCACGAGATGTCGCTCTGCGGCGACCACGGGACATCGGCCTCAACGCCAAGGCGTCGCACGACGACGACGCGCCGCACTGCCGGGGCCTCGGCGACGGCGGCGTCGGCGATCTCCTTGAGCCGGACGACCGAGCCCCGCCGCCGGAAGCCGTCGGCGGTGACGAGCAGCGACGCCTCGGCGTCGCGGAGCCGGCTGGCGACGGCGGTGGCCCCGTAGCCGGAGAAGATCGGGGTGTAGATCGCGCGCAGGAGACCCAGCGCGAGCACCGCGATAACGGTCTCGACCAGCATCGGCAGATAGATCCCCACGCGGTCGCCCTCGCTGACGCCGAGCGCCGCGAACGCGGCCGCCGCGCGGTCCACCTCGATCCGCAGCTGGGCGTTGGTCAGGCGCCGGACCTCGCCGTCCTCGGCCTCCCAGACGAGCGCCTCGCCGTCGGGGTCGCGATCGGCCCGCGGATCGATCGCCGCCGCGGCGTAGTTGAACGCGCCGCCGATCCACCAGCGCGCCCACTCCACGCCGCGCGAGGTGTCGAGGATCGAGCCGGGGCGGCGCTGCCAGGCGATCGCGATGTCGTCGGCGGCCGCGCCCCAGAACCACGCCGGGTCGGCTTCGGCGCGGCGCTGGAGGCCCTCGAGGTCCGGCAGTCCGGTGGATCGCAGGAAGCGGGCGAGGCGGCTCGCCTCGAGCTGTTCGGGGCCCGGGCGCCAGGCGGCGTCGGGGACGTCGCGGCCGAACGTCGGCCAGTCTGCGCGGGCCACGGAGGCGATCCTAGCACGGTGTCGGCCGCGGTCCGGGACCCGTGCTAGCCTCGCCGCGGATGCCTTCGCGCCGTGCCTTCCTTCCCGTCTCGTGCCTCCTCGCTCTCGCCGTGGCGGGCTGCGGCCTGGTCTCGCGGACACCGCCTGCCCCGACCCCCGCGGACTTCCTCGGCATCTCCGGGGCGTTCGTGGCGCGGGGCATCACGGTGAGCCGGGTCGTGGCGGGCGATGCGGGCTGCGGCGATCCGCTGCTGGCGAAGACGGCCATCAGCTTCCGGGCGTCCGGCCTCGACCAGGTGGACGCCGTCCCGGTCCATCTCTACATCTTCGGCAGCCGCGACTCGTACCAGAAGCTCCGCTCGTCCGTCGACGCCTGCGCGCGCTCCTACATCACCGACCCGGATACGTTCGTGTCGATCGACGCCTCGCCCTTCGTCGTGATGAGCCAGGGTCCGTGGGGGCCGCGGTTCGACTCGGCGATCCGGCAGGGCCTGGTGGAGGCGGCCGGCGGCGGCGGCTGAAGACGACCGGAATCCGGGCGAGGGCGGTCCGGAGCCGTCTGTCGCGGACCGCTGGGGAGCGGGCCGGATGGCGTCCCGGACGATGGTCCTCGACGGCGACCGGGACCGCTCGACCTTCCCATCGCGAACCGTACCTGTGAGCCAGGAAACCGGCGCGCGGCGGCAACGAGGCTCGGGGCGTGGCTCCCCGAACCGCCCTCCGCCGCTCCCTCCTGCCCGTCCTCATCGCCGTCGTCATAGCCGCCGGGTCGTCGGTCGCGACGAGCGCGCTGGGACCCGGCGCGACACGGCCGGCGTCGACCGTCACCTCGCCGTCGATCGCCCACGCGACGACCCCCCTGTCGTGGACGACGCCCGCGCCCGTCGGCCCTCCGTCAATCGCCAGCCGACCCGGGCTTGCCCGGCTCACCCTCGCGCTGCCCCCGCCGATCAAGTCACCGGCAATCGACCGAACCCGGCCCACGCCCAAGCCGCAGCCGGCCAGGGCGACGCCGCGGCCCCCGAAGCACGTCTCCATAACGGTCGGTTCGGTCTTCAAGGGCCGAAACCACGTCTGGATGCCGTCGCTCGGCATCAATCGGTCGGTCAGCTGGTACGCCTGCGGTACGCCACAGGCACCCGGTCTGGGGGTCTATCGCTGGGGCTGCGCCGGCGCGAACAACGTCTATCTCCTGGCGCACGCGTATGCCGCGTTCAAGGGGCTCCACGACGCGTACGTCGGCGGTCGGCTCCGGAAGGGCATGCTGGCGACCTACGCCGACGGCTCCGGTCGGGTTCGGACCTACGCCGTGGTCTGGTGGCGGCTCACGACCCCCGACAACGGCGCATTCGCCTATGCGGCGCAGTCGCGCCCCAGCATGACGCTGCAGACGTGCGTCGGGTCGCGGAACCAGTACCGGCTGATCGTCCGGCTCGTCGCCGTCGGCTGACGGCTAGACGACCCGAAGGCCCAGGATCTGGCGCGCGATCACCAGCCGCTGGACCTGGCTGGTGCCCTCGCCGATCTCGGTCAGCTTCGCGTCGCGCATGAACCGCTCGACCTTGTACTCCTCGACGTAGCCGTAGCCGCCGTGGATCTGGATCCCATTGTTCGTCGCCCGTGAGCTGACCTCCGACGCGAACAGCTTCGCCTGTGCCGCCGCGAGGCTGTAGTCGCGACCGCGGTCCTTGAGCCACGCGGCCCGCCAGACCATCTGCCGCGCGGCCTCGATCTCGGTCGCCATGTCGGCGACCATGAAGGCCACGCCCTGGAAACTGCCGATCGGCCGGCCGAACTGCTCGCGCGACTTCGCATACGGGATCGACGCGTCCAGCGCCGCCTGGGCGAGCCCGACGGCAAGGGCGCCGATCGAGATCCGGCCGCCATCGAGGATCTGCAGGAACATCTTGAAGCCGCCGCCCTGCGTGCCGAGGATGTTGGCCGCCGGGACCTTCGCCCGGTCGAACAGCAGCTCGCCGGTGGCCGAGGCGTGGAGGCCCAGCTTCTCCTCGAGGCGCCCAACGCTGAAGCCCGGCGTGTCGGAGGGAACGATGAACGCGCTGATCTCCGCGTCGCCCTTGTCGGTCGTTCCGGTCCGTGCGGTGACGATGTACGTGCCAGCTTGCCCGGCGTTGGTGATGAAGCGCTTGCCGCCGTCGATCACCCAATGGCCGCCATCCGGCCCGTCCTCGAAGCGCGCCGAGGTCTTCGTCCCGCCGGCATCCGAACCGGCGGCCGGCTCCGTCAGGCCGTAGCCGCCGAGGACCTTGCCCGACGCCATCGGGACGAGGTAGCGCTCCTTCTGCTGTGGCGTGCCGGCCAGGTGCAGTGGCCCGCAGCCAAGGCTCGTGTGGGCGGCGACGATGAGCGCGAGCGAACCCCAGACGCGGCCGATCTCCTCGATCGCGATGGCGTAGGCGAGCGTGTCGAGGCCGGATCCACCCTCGTCCTCGGGGATGGGGATGCCGAGCCAGCCCATCTCGCCGAGGCGCCGCACGATGTCGACGGGGAATCGGCGCGCTCGCTCGTGCTCGTCGACCACCGCCGCCACCTCGTTCGTCATGAAGTCGCGGATGGTATCGCGGAGGAGCACGTGTTCCGGCGAGAGATCGAGGTCCATCGGCCGAGCCTACCACCACGTCCGGACGGAGGAACCAGCGCCGGGAGGGGGCCCGGTGCTAGCCTTCCGCGCATGCCCGCTCCGCAGCCCGCCACCGCTCCGGACGACGGGATCCTCGCCCGCGCCGACGTGGCCGCCGCGACAGCCATCCTCGGCGCGTCGCCGTCGAGCATCCGGCGGGCCATTCTCGTTCGGCTGCGTCATGACGGCCCCAGCTCGCCGGACCAGCTGGCGGAAGGCCTCGGGGCCAGCCGGACGGGCGTCCTCCAGCAGCTGCGGGCCCTGGAGTCCGCGCGGCTGGTCGCGCGGCAGACCGTGCGCCACGGCGTCGGGCGCCCGCGGCACGTGTACGACGTCACGCCCGACGCGCAGGAGCTCTTCCCGTCGAACTACGACGGCCTGGCGGCCGGGCTGCTCGAGGCGATCGGGGCGGTGGGTGGCGAGGATCTGGTCGAGGAGGTCTTTGCGGCCCGCCGCAGGCAGATCGGCGAGCGCATCCGCCGGCGATTGGCGGACCGGCTCCCCGGAGGCGCGCCGCTCGCCGCGCGCGTCCACGAGCTGTCGGTGATCCAGGATCAGCAGGGCTACCTGTGCGAGACGAAGCTCGAGCCCGACGGCACGATCCGCCTGCTGGAGCACAACTGCGCCATCTACCACGTGGCCAGTAGCACGGGGGCCGCGTGCCAGGCGGAGCTGGACCTGTTCCGCGAGGTGCTCGACGCCGACGTCGTGCGCGAGACCCACATCGCATCGGGCGACCGCTGCTGCACCTACCGCATCGTCGCCCGCGCCTGATCAGGCTTCTTCGCGTTCGACGACCTCGCGGCGAGCCGGCTCGCGGCTGGGCGGCGGAACGTCCGTGACGTTCGGCACGAACGACGCGGCCAGCGACGTCTCCGCCGCGATCCGCTGATCGTCGAGCGACAGGATCCCCAGTCGACCGAGCTGGGCAAGCTCGTCGCGGATGTACGTCTTGAGCATCTCGGGCCCGTCCGTGTTGATCGTGAAGCGGACCTCGTTTCGCCGCAGCGTGTCGAAGATCCAGCGAAACTCGTCCCAGCCCGACACGACCCGGGTGTTGAGATTCGACGACGGGCAGATCTCGAGGACGATCCCGCGGTCGCGGATCATCGCCATCGCCCGCGGGTCGTAGGCGGCCTTGACGCCGTGCCCGATCCGGTCGGGTTCCAGCAGCTCGACGACACGGGCCACCTCGTCGACCGGCCCGGCCTCGCCGGTGTGGATTGTCAGCCCCAGGCCGTACCGGCGGGCGCGACGGAAGAGGCGGCGATAGTCGGCGACGCGGAAGGTCGCCGATTCGGGTCCGGCGATGTCGATCCCCACGACGCCGCGATCCCGCCACGCGATCGCCTTCTCCGCGATGATCTCGTTGAGCTCGTACGGAAACGCGCGGTCGAGACAGAAGATCAGCCCCGGCTTGACGGGGTACTCCAGCGTCGCCCGGTCCATCCCGCGGAGCGCGGCGGCGATGATGTGATCGAGGTCCTGCTCGCCTCCGCGGTTGCGCTTCATCGGGTTGAAGCGGAGCTCCATCGTCGTGACGTTGTTCCTGCGGTAGGCGCCGCCGACGACCTCGTAGACGCTCCGCTCGACGGCCAGCGGCGAGCTCTGGATGAGCTCGGTCCAGTGGAACAGCTGGAGATAGCCGTCGAAGCTCTGTGACCGCCGCGACACGGTGATCATGTCGCGGAACGCCCAGTAGTCCTTGGTCGGGAGCTTGATCCCCTGGGAGTGGGCGATCCCCCACATGATCGCCGGCGTCACCCCGCCGCCCAGGTGGCAATGGAGCTCGGCCAGGGGGATGCTTCGGGGGAGCTGTCGGACCATCGACCCGAGGATACCGGACCGGCCCCTGCGCTGGAGCCGCCCGATCGGGCCAACGCCCATGGTGCTATCGGCTCACGTAGCCTCGTCAGCCGGCGAGCGGGGCGACCCGATCCTCAGCGTCGAGCGTCGCCTGACGACGAAGCCGCCGCAGATCCGTGCGAGGGACCTGGTCGCGGGCGTGGTAGCTCGACCGGACGAGCGGCCCGGACTCGACGTGGCGGAAGCCGAGCGCCAGAGCCTCGACCTTCATCTCCCCGAACTCGTCGGGGTGGTAGTAGCGCTCGATGGGCAGGTGCTGAGGCGAGGGCCGCAGGTACTGGCCGATCGTCAGGATGTCGCAGTCCACGGCGCGGAGGGCCGTGAACGCCGCCGACAGCTCGTCGCGGCTCTCGCCCAGCCCGACCATCAGCGAGCTCTTGGTATGGACCTCGTAGCCGATCTCCGCGGCACACGACTTCGATCGCTCGAGGACGCCAAGGCTGCGATCCCAGCGAGCCCGCTTGCGGACCGGCTTCTGGAGGCGTTCGACCGTCTCGAGGTTGTGATTCAGGATGTCCGGCTGCGCCTCCATGACGTTGCGCAGCGGCGCCACCTGGCCGTTGAAATCGGGGATCAGGACCTCGACGCCCATGTCCGGGCAGGCATCCCGCAGCCGACGGATGGTGTCGGCGAAGACGTGCGCCCCGCCGTCTGGCAGGTCGTCGCGGGCGACCGAGGTGACGACGACGTGCTCGAGGCCCAGCTGGGAGACCGCCTCCGCGACCCGCCGCGGCTCGTCATCGTCGAACCAGTCCGGGCGGCCGGTCTTGATGTTGCAGAAGCCGCAGGCGCGGGTGCAGGTGTCGCCGAGGATCATGATCGTCGCGGTCCGCTGGTCCCAGCACTCCCCGATGTTCGGGCAGTGGGCTTCCTCGCAGACGGTGTTGAGGTTCAGGCCCCGCAGCAGCCTCTTCAGCTCGTGGTAGTTCTCGCCCGACGGGATCCGCGCCCGGATCCAGTCCGGATGCCGGCGGAGCGGGAGTCCCCCGTCGCCGGCCGGCTCGAACGAGCCGCCGCCCATGGCGATCGTGAGCGGCTCCCTGGCGACGTGACCGTGATCGCCGGGTGGAACGAACATCGGGAGCTCGCGGCCCATGGGAGCGAGTGTAGTCAGCCTGTCCCGAAGGCGTCGCGGAGGCCCGTCTCGAGCGAGCGATTGCGGAAGCCGAGCTCCCGCTCCGCCTTTGCGCTGGATGCCCAGTAGGTGACGCCGTCGGCGGCCGAGACGACCTCCCGCATGTTCGGTGGCAGGCCCAGCCTCGCCGTGAGGCCGCGCGGCAGACGGGACACCACGGGGGCGAGGGAGCGAAGCAGCGCCGGCGGAACGCGGAGGCGCGGCAGGCGATGGCCCCCGACCCGCGCGGCGGTCTCGAGAGCCTGCCCATGGCGGATCGCGGGCCCGGCCATGACGTACGACTCGCCGAGCCTGCCGCGGTCCAGCGCCGCCACGATCCCGGCCGCGAGGTCGTCGACGTGGACCGGCGTCACGCCCAGGTCGTCGACCGCGCGGTAAGGCAACCTGCCGCGGTACGCCTGCTCGAGCTGGATGCCGATCGCCGAATGATCGTTGGGCCCGTAGACCGTGCCCGGCTGGACGATCACGACCGGCGCGCCGCGAGCGATCCGTTCCTCGGCGGCCTGATGGGCGAGGAACTTCGTCTCGTCGTAGTACGACACGAACCCCTCGGCGAGGTCGCGGCGGAAGCTCTCGTCGACCACCCGGCCGTGCGTGTTGCCGAACGTGTTGGCCGTCGAGACGTAGACGATGCGCGGGACTCGTGCGGCGACGGCCGCGTCGATGACGCGTTCGGTGGCCCCGACGTTGGCGTCGAGCATGGCCGGCCGCTCGTCGGGCGCGATGCCGACCCGATACATCCCGGCCAGATGGACGACGGCGTCCGAACCCGCCATGTCGCGGCGGAGCCGATCGACCGACGACAGGTCGCCGGGCACGAGCCTCACCCCGCTCGGCGCGATGTCGCCGGCCCGCGACGGGTCCCGGACGATCGCGATCACCTCGTCGCCACGCGCCGCCAGCCGGCGGACGACCGCGCGTCCGATGAAGCCCGCGGCGCCGGTCACGACCGTCCGCATCGACCAGCTCGGCGCGGGGGGACGCTGCCGGCCGCCGACGCCGGGGGCCGGCGAATCACGAGATCAGTAGATCGCCGTGTCAGGGCCGACCGATTCGAGCCAGCCCTTGATGTCGCGCAGGAACGCCGCGCCGACGGCCCCGTCGTTGGCGCGATGGTCGACGCCGAGGACCATGTTCATGACCGACCGGATGGCGATGACGTCGCCGTCGGCGGTCGACACGACGACCGGACGCTTGGTGATCGCCTCCATCGTCACGATGCCGACTTCCGGCACGTTGAGGATCGGCATGACGAGGTTGGTGCCCAGGTAGCCGGTGTTGTCGATCGTGAACGTTCCGCCGCCGAAGTCGTCGACCCTGAACTTGCCGGTCCGGGCGCGGGCCGCCACGTCGGCGATGGCCAGGTTGAGGCCGTGGATCGAGAGCTGATCGGCATCGCGGATCACCGGCACGATCAGGCCTTCGTCGACCGCGACCGCGACGCCGATGTTGATCCGGCGCTTGGCGACGAGTCCCTGCTCGGTCCACAGCGCGTTGAAGGTGGGGTGACGCTTCAGGGCCTCGGCCGATGCCTTCGCGACGAAGGGCACGTAGCCGAGGGAGACGCCCTCCTTCGCCTGGTACTCGCCCTTGACGCGCTCGCGGAACGCGACCAGGTGCGACACGTCGACCTCCATCTGGACGTAGGCATGGGGCGCCTGGAGCGCTCTCGTCATCTGCGTCGCGATGCCCTTGCGCATCTGCGTCATCGGGACGAGCACCTCGTCGGCGCCCTCCGGGAACGTGATCGTGGCGCCGGCTGGTGCGGCCGGCCGAGGCGTTGCAGCGCTGGACGCCGCCGCGATGGCCGGAGCCGCGGCTGGCGCGGGCGCGGGGGCCGGCGACGGCGCCCCGGCGGCCGCCGACTGGCCGTCGACCGGCCTGCCGGTCCGCTGCGACTCGACGTAGTTGGTCACGTCCTCGCGGGTGATCCGTCCGCCGCCGCCCGTGCCGATGATCTGCGCCGCCGTCAGGCCATGCTCGCGGAGGAGCCGCCGGACGGCCGGCGTCATGCGGGCGTCGGCGTTGCCCGCCTCCGGAGCGACGGCTGCTGCCGCCGCCCGTTGCGGGACCTCCTCAGGCCGTCGTTCGTCGGCGCCGGCGGGTCCTTGTGCGACGGGCGCCTGGGGCTGGCGGAACTCGATGTTCGGGCCGTCCGTGGCGCGTTCGGAGGGAGCGGCCGGCTTCCCGGTCGCGGCCCGCGCTGCCGCCGGAGGCGGCGATCCGGCCGACGCGGCGCCCGCCTCGTCCGCCGTCTCGATGATCGCGATCTCGGCGTTGTTCGGGACGGTCGCTCCCTCCTCGACCAGGATCTCCCGGAGGATGCCCTCGAACGGCGACGGGACCTCGGCGTTGACCTTGTCGGTGATGACCTCCAGCAGCGGCTCGTACTTGGCGACCGCGTCGCCCGGCTTCTTGAGCCACTTGCCGATCGTCCCCTCGGCCACGCTCTCACCGAGCTGGGGCATCGTGACCTTGGCCACCGCTGGGTCCTCCGGATCCCCGGCGCCCGTTCGGCGCGTTCGGGTGTCGTCGCCGTAGTGTCGCGCATCGCGTCCAGTCGCGCCGACGCCTCGCCCACTACCGTGGCCCTGCCGGCCGGCCGCACCGCGGCCTCGCGGTCCGGCACCGCGGTCTCTGGGTCAGGCGCGGGCGCGCGTTCTGACCGGGACCCGCGGGTAGTCGGCGCTGAAGAAGGCCTCGAAGCCCCGTCGGGTCAGCTCCTCGAGCTCGCCCATCAACGCCTCGTCGATCGTCGTGAAGTTGAAGCAGCTCTTGCCCTGCATCCGCCGCCGCAGCTGCGGGGAGATGCCGTCCAGCAGCTCCGGGCGGCCGTACACCGGCATCAGATGGTAGCTGACATAGCGCCTGCCGGAGCGGACGCCGGCGAAGAAGTCGTGGGCCCCGCCTCCCGGCCGCTTCAGCGACTTCAGGCCGTAGATGGCGTTGGAGTCCAGCCGGTCGCGATACGGCTCGAGGATCGCCCAGAGCCGGGCCTCGACGGCCGCGAAGTCCGGCATCAGTACGCCGCCAGCTTGCGGACCGCGTCGGCGATCTTTTCCGGGTTGATCATGAACCAGTCCTCCAGGACGTGGTTGTACGGCACGCCCGGAACGTCCGGCCCGGCGACGCGAACGACCGGCCCGTCGAGATAGTCGAAGGCCTCCTCGGCGACGGTCGCGGCGACCTCCGCGCCGTACCCGCCGAAGCGGTTGTCCTCGTAGACGATCAGGCACTTGCCGGTCTTGCGGACGGAGTCGAGGACGGTCTCCTTGTCGAGCGGCCGCAGCGTCCGCAGGTCGACCACCTCGACGCTCAGCCCTTCGTCGGCCACGCCATCGGCCGCCTCGAGAGCGTAGTGAGCCATGAGTCCGTAGGCGACGATCGTCAGCTGCGAGCCGGGGCGGGTCACCGCAGCCTTGCCGAGCGGCACGGTGTACTCGCCGTCGGGGACGTCGCCGCGGACGGATCGGTACATCTTCTTGTGCTCGAAGAACAGCACCGGGTCGTCGTCGCGGATCGACGAGCGAAGCAGGCCCTTGGCGTCGTACGGCGTCGACGGGACGACGACCTTGAGCCCGGGAACGTGGGCGAAGAAGGCCTCGACCGACTGCGAGTGGTACAGCGCGCCGTGGACCCCGCCGCCGTACGGGGCGCGGATCGTGATCGGGCAGCCGTAGCCGTTGTTCGAGCGATAGCGGAGGCGGGCCGCCTCCGACACGATCTGGTTGAAGGCCGGGTGGATGAAGTCGGCGAACTGGATCTCGGCGACCGGGCGGAGGCCGTTGATCGCAGCGCCGACGGATGCACCGACGATCATCGATTCGGTCAATGGCGTGTCGATGACGCGTTCGTCGCCGAACTCCGCCCACAGCCCGTCGGTGGCGAGGAAGACGCCGCCCTTCTTCCCGACGTCCTCGCCGAGGACGATGATCGACTCGTCCCGCCGCATCTCCTCGCCGAGCCCCTCGCGGATGGCCTCGATGAACGTCCGGGCCGGCATCAGGGCTGTTCCTCGTGGCCGCCCTCGGTCCCCAGGCCCCACGGCGGCGGCGTCTCCGACGGCCACTCCTGGGCATAGACCCAGCGCATCGCCGTGGACGGCTGGGGATCTGGCTGGCTCTCGGCGTAGCTCGTGGCGTCGTCGACGGCCGCGACGATGTCGGCCGTCAGCCGCTTCTCGACCTCGTCGGTCAGGATTCCGGCGTCGCGCAGCTGGGAGCGGAAGCGCGGCAGCGGATCGCGCGCCTTCTCCGCCTCCAGCTCCTCCGCGGACCGGTACTTCGTCTGCTGGTCGTCCGAGGAATGGCCCGTCAGGCGGGTCACCTTGGCCTCGATGAGCGTCGGCCCGTGACCGGCGCGGGCGCGATCAATCGCTTCTTTGGCGGCCTTGTAGCAGGCCAGGACGTCGGCGCCGTCGACGACCACGCCGGGGATGCCGTAGCCGGACGCGCGGTCGGCGACGTCCTCGACCGAGACCTCCCTGGCCGCCGGGACGCTGATCGCGTAGCCGTTGTTCTCGACGACGAACACGAACGGCAGCTTGTGGATCGCGGCGAAGTTCAGCCCCTCGTGGACGTCGCCCTGGTTCGACGAGCCCTCGCCCATCGTCGTCAAGGCCACCTGGCCGGTCTTGCGGATCTTCGCCGCGAGGGCGATGCCGACGGCGTGCAGCAGCTGCGTCGCGACGGGCGACGACACCGATACGAGGTTGTGTTCGCGGCTGCCGTAGTGACCAGGCATCTGGCGGCCACCGGAGGACGGGTCGTTGGCCGTGGCGTACTGCGCGGTCATGATGTCGCGGGGGCTCATCCCGAACGTCAGGCACGTGGCGATCGAGCGGTAGAACGGCGCGATCCAGTCGTGGCCCTTGCGGAGCGGCCAGGCGATCCCCACCTGCGCGCCCTCGTGGCCCTGGCCGCTGATGACGAACGGGATCTGCCCGGACCGGTTGAGGACCCACATCCGCTCGTCGAGCGCGCGGGTCAGCGCGACGAGGCGGTACATCTCGATCAGCTCGGCGTCCGACAGACCGACCGACTCCCCAAGGTGGGTCACCCCGGTGGCGATCACCTTCGGGCCGGTCACCTTCTTGTCGGTCACCGCCATCGTTGTGTCGGGCCTCCGTGTTCGGCGGTCAGAAATTGATCGACCGGCCGTCGACTGCCATCGCCGCCTCGCCGACAACCTCGGACAGCGTGGGATGGGCGTGCGTCGCGCCGCCGATCTCCCACGGGGTGGCGTCGAGCTCGAAGGCCAGCGACGCCTCGGCGACGAGGTCCGTCACGTGCGGCCCGATGAGGTGGATCCCGAGGGTGTCGTGGGTCTGCGTGTTGCCGATGACCTTGACGAAGCCCTCGTAGTCGCCGCCGATGATCGCCTTGGCGATCGCCTGGAACGGGACCTTGCCAACCTTGTAGGGCAGGCCACGCTCCTGGCACTGCTGCTCGGTCAACCCGACCGACGCGATCTCGGGACGGCTGTACGTCGCCCGCGGCTGCTTGACGTAGTCGACCTCGGGGACGTCCTTCTCGCCGGCGATGACATGGGCGGCGACGATCCCTTCGTGCGCCGCCGTGTGGGCGAGCCACAGGCCGCCGATGAGGTCGCCGATGGCATAGACGTGCGGCTCCTTCGTCCGCATCCGGCCGTTGACCTTGACCACGCCACGGTCGACCTCGACTCTGGTCGTCTCGAGCCCGATGTCCTCGGTGTTGGCGGCGCGACCCGCGGCGACGAGGAGCATCTCGGACCGCAGCTCCTGCGGCTCCTTGCCATCGGGGCCGACCATCAGGCAAACGCCGCTCTTGTCGACGCTGACGGCGGCCGGATCGAAGCGAGCGTTGGTCATGACGGTGATCCCGCGCCGGGTGAAGCTGCGCTCGAGGGCCTGGCTCACCTCGCGATCCTCGAGCGGCACGATCGCCGGCAGGTATTCGAGCAGCGTGACCTTGACGCCGACGTCGTGGAAGAACGAGGCGAACTCGACGCCGACGGCGCCGCCGCCGACGATCACGATGTCCTTCGGCAGCTTCGTCATCGTCAGGATCTCGTCGCTGGTGACGATCCGCTTGCCGTCCGTCTCGAGGCCCGGCAGGGACTTGACCCGCGAGCCGGTGGCGAGGATGACGTCGGTCGCCTGGAGGACCCGCTCGCCGCCCTTGCCGGGCGTCCCGTCATCACCCGCCTGCTGGACCTTGACCTTGGTCGGCCCGTCGAGGCGGCCGCGACCCTGGATCCAGGCGACCTTGTTCTTGTCGACAAGTGTCTTGAGCCCGGTCCACATCCGCTTCACAACCTGGTCGCGACGGGCCGTCATCTGGGCGTAGTCGACCAGGGGCTCGCCGCTCAGGGTGATGCCGTAGTCCCTGGCGTGACGGATGCGCTCCACGAAGCCGGCCGACTCGAGCAACGCCTTGGTCGGGATGCAGCCACGGTGGAGGCACGTGCCGCCGATCTTGTCCTCGTCGACCAGGGCCACCTTGAGGCCAAGCTGGGCCGCCCGAAAGGCCGCCGTGTAGCCGCCCGTGCCCGCGCCAAGGACGACGACGTCGAAGTCGTTGGACGAGCCGACGGCCATGGTCCGGGGCGCCTCAGGAAGCGGCCCGACCGGTCACGACGGCGGCGTCGAAGGACCGGCTGGGCAGGTGGGTCATCGTCGGCATCGTACGCGTGACGTCGCGAAGCGCGCAACCGAACCGGAGGGTGCCCGGTGCTAGACTCCGGCCGCGACGGACCCGGGGACGAGCCGGCGCTGCTGGCAGGGAGCGATGGACGGACGGACGCTGCTGCTGGATCTGGGGCTGATCGGGGCGTCCTACCTGTCCGGCTCCATCCCGATCGGGGTGATCGTGGCCCGGCTGTCCGGCGGCCCCGACCCACGGAGCATCGGCTCGGGCCGGACGGGCGGCACCAACGCGCTCCGGGCGCTGGGCCGCAAGTGGGCGGCCGTCGTGGTCGGCGGTGACCTCCTCAAGGGGCTCGTCCCCGTGCTCGTGGCGCGGGTCGTCACGGGCGGCGACTCGACGGTCGAGGTCCTCTCCGGGGTCGCCGCGGTGCTGGGGGCGTCGCGGTCCGTGTTCCTGGGGTTCGGCGGCGGCCGAGGCGTCGGCACGGGCGTCGGGACGATGCTCGTCATCCAGCCACTCGCCGTCATCCTGGCCACGCCGGTGTTCGTGGGCGTGATCCTGGCGACGCGCTACGTCTCGCTGGGCTCGCTCCTGGGTTCGGCGGCGATGTTCCCGGCGATGCTCGTCCTGTGGGCCGTCGCCAGCGGCACCGTGCCGCCGGCCTACCTCGCCTACGCGGTCGTCGGGCCCGCGCTGATCTGGCTGGCGCACGCCGACAACATCGGTCGCCTGCTCCACGGGACCGAGCGGAAGTTCGACCTGGCGCTGCTCGGCGGAAGGCGGCACGGTCGGAGCTGAGGACGGACGGCGGCGCTCGGGAGCCGCCGGGAGGCCGGAGAATCGAACGACCCGGGCCGGCTGACAGCCCGGGTCGAGGTTCTCAAGCGGTGCACGCGGGCCACGCGGCCCGCACCGAGAGGATTGGTTCAGCCGCCCCGCATCGTGCGGAAGCAGTCACTGCAATAGACGGGCTTGCCGCTCGTGGGGCGGAACGGGACCTGGGCCTCGCGTCCGCAGTTCGAGCAGGTTGCCGAGAACATCTCGCGGGGTCCGCGATCGCGGGAACCGTAGCCTCCGCCCCCGCCACCGCCGCCGCCGCCACCGCCGCTGTAGCCGCCGGCGCTGTAGCCGCCGCCGGCGCCATAGCCGCCGTATCCGGCACCGCTGCCGCCACCGTCACCGGCGCGGGCAGCCTTGCGGCTGGCGCGACAGGAAGGACAGCGGCGCGGCTCCGTGAAGCCACGCTGGGCGTAGAAATCCTGCTCGGACGCGGTGAAGACGAACTCCTGTCCGCAGTCCGCGCAGGTCAGATTCTTGTCGTTGTACACGAAAACCAAAACTCCTCTCGGTAGCCGCGCGATCCCTACGGGTTCTCGCGTCAGCCGTGAGAGGAGTCCGAGTTTTCGACGTGCTACTGAAATCTGTGGTCACGGGCTTTCCCGTGACGTTACGGGCGGATTTTACGACCTCTCGTCGAGGCTGTACAGCCCCTACGATCGGGCTGGCCCGGGCAGTGTCGGCGCCCCGGGAAAAGTGACGCTACGTTCGTCCGGGCGCAGGCGGCGTGGCGGGGGCCTCTGCCTCCGGCTCTACCCACCCCAGCGAGCGTTCGACGGCCCGGTGCCAGCCACGCAGCAGCCGTTCGCGGCGGGTGGGGTCCATCCTGGGCTCGAAGCGGCGGTCGAGCGCCCAGTTCGCGGCGACGTCGGCCGGGTCGCGCCACAGGCCGACGGCCAGCCCGGCCAGGTAGGCCGCCCCGAGCGCCGTCGTCTCGGCCACGACGGGCCGTTCGACCGGCACTCCCAGGACGTCGGCCTGGAACTGCAGCAGGGTGTCGTTCGCCGCCGCGCCGCCGTCGACGCGGAGAGCCTGGGAGCCAGCGCCGGCGTCGGCGTCCATGGCGTCGAGGACGTCGCGGACCTGGTAGGCGATCGACTCGATCGTCGCTCGTGCGATCTGCGGCAGCCCGGTCCCCCGCGACAGCCCGACCAGCGCTCCGCGCGCGTTCGGATCCCAGTACGGCGCGCCCAGGCCGACGAAGGCCGGCACCAGGTAGACCCCGCCGGTGTCGTCGACGCCCGCGGCCAGGGCTTCGATGTCGGCGGCGGCGCCGATCGCCCGGAGCCCGTCGCGGATCCACTGGACGGCCGCGCCGGCTACGAAGACGGAGCCCTCGAGGGCGTACGTCGCCCGTTGTCCCGCGCCCAGCTGCCAGGCTACGGTCGTGAGCAGCCCGTGAGCGGAATCGACGGCCTCGCCGCCCGTGTTCCGCAGCAGGAACGCGCCGGTCCCATAGGTGTTCTTCGCCTGGCCCGGCTCGAAGCAGGCCTGGCCGAACGTGGCCGCCTGCTGGTCGCCGGCAGCGGCGGCGATGGGGATCGGGCGGCCGAACAACGACGGCTCGGTCTGGCCGAACGAGCCGGAGGTGGGCCTGACCTCCGGCAGCATCGCCCGCGGCACGCCGACGATGTCGAGCAGCTCGTCGTCCCAGCCCAGCCGATGGATGTCGAACAGGAGCGTGCGGCTGGCATTGGAGACGTCGGTGGCGTGGACGCGGCCGCCCGTCAGGCGCCAGATCAGGAACGAATCCACGGTTCCGAACGCCAGCTCGCCGCGCTCGGCGCGCGCCCGCAGCCCCGGACGGGCGTCGAGGATGTGACGGACCTTGGGCCCCGAGAAATAGGCGTCGAGCGGGAGTCCGGTGCGGGCGCGGAAGAGCGGCTCGTGCCCGTCGGCCCGGAGCCTCTCGCAGAACGGCGCGGTGATCCGGCTCTGCCAGACGATCGCGTCCGCCACCGGCCGCCCGGTGGAGCGATCCCAGACCACCGTCGTCTCGCGCTGGTTGGTGACCCCGATCGCGGCGATCCGGTCGGCGCCACCGGCCTGAGCGACGGCCTCCCTGGCGACCGCCAGCTGGCTGTCCCAGATCGCCTCCGGATCGTGGGTGACGTGGCCCGGGGCCGGGTAGCGCTGCTCGAACTCGCGCTGCGACGACGCGACGGGCCGGCCCGAATGATCGAAGGCGATGGCGCGCGAGCTGGTCGTGCCCTGGTCGATGGCCAGGACGAGGTCGCCCACGCTGGTCAGGCGGGCTCCGGCGCCGGCTCGCCGACGGCGGCCGCCTGGCTCGCAGGCGGCACGTCGAACTCGCGGTGCGCCGAGGCCAGGTACGAGGTCGTCTCGCGAGCCTGCCGCTCGCTGCTCCAGCCCAGCTCGCGGCCCAGGATCTGCGCCACGCGCGGAGCGAACGCGGCGCCCCGATCCGGCCGCTCCTGGGCGAGCCGCGTCCGCCTGGCCAGGACGTCGTCGACCGACAGGGCGAGCTCGTTGCGCGCTGCCCAGGCGACCTCGGCCTCGAGGTTATCGGCGTCGGGAGCGAGCGGCGCGAGGAGCCGGAGCTCCCGGCCGAGCTCCACGACCGCCCCGGCCTGGGATCCGTGGCGGTCGACGAGGCGGGCGGCCAGCGCCGGATCGAGACCGTTCGTCGACGCCAGGCGGACGGCGAGGGCGTCGAGGTCGGGCCGAGGGAGGGCCCCGACCAGGCGCAGCTCGGCGGTGCCGCTCGGACGTCGTGCGGCGGCCGCACCCAGAACCGCGTCGATCGTGTCCCGGGCCATCACCCGGTACGTCGTGTACTTCCCGCCGGTGACCCGAACCAGGCCGTTCGGCTCGACCGTCACCCGATGCTCGCGGGACGCCTTGACCGTGGAGCCCGGCGCGCTGTCGACGGCCAGCGGCCGAAGGCCGGCGTAGGTGCCCAGGACGTCGTTCCTGCCCAGGCCCACGTCGAGCGTCCGGTTGACCGCGCCGAGGAGCTCGTCGACGTCGGCCGGCGTGGCGGCCGGGCGATCGGGGCGGCCGGCCCAGGCATCGTCGGTCGTGCCGATCAGCCAGTGGCCGGGCCATGGGACGACGAACACGATCTTGCCCGGAACGCGGATCGTCAGGCCGGTACGGCTGGGGATCCGGTCGCGCCTGACGATGAGGTGGGCGCCCTTGCTGGGCAGGACCCCGGCCCCGCGTCCGAGAGGCGCATCCGCCTGGGCGGCCCAGACACCGGTTGCATCGACGACAGCGGTCGCCCGGATCTCGACATCCCGGTCCTCGATCAGGTCTCGCGCCCGGACCCCCGCGACCCTGCCCTCGCGCTCGACCACGCCCGTCGCCCTGACCCGCGTCACGGCGGTCGCCCCGAGTCCGACCGCGGTTCGAAGCACGGCCAGCGTGTAGCGGGCGTCGTCCTCGACCCCGTCGTGGTAGACGATCGCCCCGCGCAGCCCCTGACGACGCAGCGGCGGCGTCCAGGCGAGCGCCTCGTCGCGTCCCAGGTGCCGCGCGAAACCGCCCTCCCGATGCGCGCCGAGCAGGTCGTAGAGCAGTAGTCCCGAGCCGTAGAACGCGCGATGGATGACCGGCCAGCCGTAGACCGGGAACAGCAGCGGCTCCAGGTGGACGAGGTGCGGAGCCAGGCGCAGCAGCCGCGACCGCTCGGCGAGCGCCTCGAAGACGAGCCCGAAGCGGAACTGCTCCAGGTAGCGCAGCCCGCCGTGGATCAGCCGCGACGAGCGGCTCGACGTGCCGGCGGCGATGTCGTCCTGCTCGATCAACGCCGCGCGAAGTCCGCGGCTGGCGGCGTCGAGGAGCGCCCCGCAGCCGACGACCCCGCCGCCGACGACGAGGACGTCGAACGTCTCGCCCTCGAGGGTCGCGACGTCCGCGCGTCGGGCCTCGAGCGGCGACGGCCCCGTCGCAGCGGTCACGGTGACGCCGAGCGCCGGGTGATCCGCCACAGGACCCAGGCGGTGCCGCCGAGCAGGACGAAGATGGCGATCGGCAGCCTCGCGAAGAGGTCGCCGACGCCGGGCACGAAGATCGCCACGGCGGCGACGGCGAGAACGATCGCGACGACCGCGACGGCGACCGTGAGGACCGATCGGAGCTCGTCGCGCAGCGGGGCTTCGGGCTCGGGTCGGCGATCAGCCACGGTCCGCCTCGGGCGGGATGCCGATGGGTGCGACGAGTACCCGGCCGGCGAGCGCCGCGCCGCGGCGGGTCAGCAGTCCCGTCTTCGGCCGGTGGAAGGTGACGGTCAGGTCCGCCCGTACGACGGGGTCGGAGGGCTCGCCGGACGACAGGTCGACCGCCGTCGGCGTGTCGACCGCGACCACCGGGATGCCGAGCTCCCGGGCGCGTCGGACGACCTCGACCGCCGTCCGGATGGGCTCTCGCAGCACGCCGCGGACGCCCGTGCCGAGCAGGGCGTCGACGACGACCGCGGCCTTCTCGATGCCCTGCCCAAGCATCGCGACGTCGCGGGCTACGGGCGTGTGCACGCGGGTGATGCGGTGCTCGCCATCGAGCCGGTCCCAGTTGCGTCCCGCATCGGCGCCGCTGGGGCGCGCCTCCGGCGCGACCAGCGCGACGATGACGTTGGCTCCGGCCCGCGCAAGCCGTCGGGCCGCGACGAAACCATCGCCGCCGTTGTTCCCGGGTCCGCACATGATCAGGATGGGGCCGGTGCCCCAGCGGGACTGGTCGACGGCGAGGGCGCGGACGGCGGCGGCCACGGCCGTGCCAGCGTGCTCCATCAGCCGCGATCCGGGGACGCCGACCGCCTGGGCGCGCCGGTCCGCGCCGGTCATCGCCTGGGCGTTGATCGCCGGCCGCGCCGCCGCCAGGCGCCAACGGGAGCGGAGACCACGAAGGTCCAACTCGAACAGCTCGGGATCGTCGGCCGGCAGCTGAGGATCGGCTCGTTCAGGTCGCGACCCCGCCGCTGGTTGCGGGCTAGCCATGGCGCGGCCCAGCGTAGCGGAGGGCCGTCATGACAGGGGCAGCCGGGCCCGGGCCGGGTCGGCGCGATGGATCTCGACGAGGCCGTCACGGGCCATCGCCGCCAGGGCGATGACGACCGCGCCGCGCCGATGCTCCCCGATCGGATCGACGAACGCGGTCCACGCGTCGTCGTCGACGCGGCGCAGGCGCTCGAGGATCCGCCCACGCAGCCAGCGGGTCGTCAGCACGAAGCGGGGGGAAGCGGGCGGCGGCGGCGTTCCGCGCGCCGCCGCGCTCGACCCCCCGCCGGCGGAATAACGGCACCAGGTACGAACGGGACACGCCTCGCAGTCGGGTCGGCGCGAGCGGCAGAACGTCGCTCCCACGTCCATCAGCGCCTGCGTCCAGGCGCCGGGTCGATCCCGCGGCACCAGACAGTCGGCCAATGCCTGGAGACGACGCGGCGCGACGACGCCGTCGCGGCTCGCGACGCGCGACAGCACCCGGCGCACGTTCGTGTCGATCGCGGTCACGGGCCGGCCGAAGGCGATGGCGGCGACCGCTCTCGCCGTGTACGGACCCACCCCGGGAAGCCCCTCGAGCACCTCGACCGTGTCGGGCATCCTTCCGCCGTGCTCCGCGACGATGACCCGGGCGGCCCGCTGCAGGTTGATCGCCCGCCGGTTGTAACCCAGGCCGGCCCAGGCGCGAAGGACGTCGGCGGGCGAGGCCGCGGCAAGCGCCTCGACCGACGGGAATGCCTGCATCCAGCGCGTCCAGTACTCCTGGGCGCGGCCGATCTGCGTCTGCTGCGCCATGACCTCCGAGACGAGGACCGCGTAGGGGTCGCGCGCCTGGCGAATGGCGAACGTGCGGCCGTTCGCATCGAACCAGGCGAGGGCGGCGTCGCGCATCGCGGGCGGGAGACTGGGGTTCGCCGGCATCCCCGTACGATAGCCGCGGAGGTCGACGGCGAGGGACGTGAAGTTCGGGGCGGCGTTCTGGATCCAGCGAACCGGTTGGCCGGAGCTGCGCGACGCGTGCGTTGCCGCGGAGCGGGCCGGCTTCGACAGCATCTGGCTCGACGACCACCTCCTGGCGGACGAGGGCGACTGGCACGACCCGAAGCTCGAGGGTTGGGCCACCCTGACCGCCGTTGCGGCCGTCACCAGTCGGGCGAGACTGGGCCTCCTGGTTTCCGCCAACACGTTCCGCAACCCGGGCCTGACGGCCAAGCTGGCGACGACCCTCGACCA
>JBGPDX010000022.1:0-22639 GCA_041482475.1 Candidatus Limnocylindria bacterium
GACGACGAACCGGTCCCGGAACGCGGCCAGCGGATCGGCGGCGTCGAGCGAGGCGGCGTGCGCCGGATCCAGGACGATCATCGCGGGGAGTCTAGTCGGCGGCGCTTCCGCCAGATGTCTGCCACCCGGTGATTGGGCGGCTGACGGCCCGGCCCGGACCCCGTGGTACCCTCCCCGCGACCTCATACGGGAGCCGCATGCCCAGCATCGTCGACGCCGCCACGTACCTCTTCACATCCGAATCGGTCACCGAAGGCCATCCGGACAAGATGTGCGACCAGATCTCCGACGCGATCCTGGACGCCATCATCAAGGAGGACCCAGAGGCGCGGGTGGCCTGCGAGACGGCCACGACGACGGGGCTGGTCGTCGTCCTCGGCGAGATCTCGACGTCGACGTACGTCGACTTCCAGGCGGTCGTCCGCGAAACCGTCCGCGACATCGGCTACACCCGGGCGGACTACGGCTTCGACTACCTCACCTGCGGCACCCTCGTTTCGGTCAAGGAGCAGTCCCCGGATATCGCGATGGGCGTCGACGAGGCGCTCGAGACCCGCGAGGACGCCGCGCCGGCCAAGGAGCTGGGCGCCGGCGACCAGGGGATGATGTTCGGCTTCGCCTGCCGCGAGACGCCCGAGCTCATGCCGCTGCCCATCGCCCTCGCCCATCGGATGGCCCGCCGGCTCGCCGAGGTCCGCAAGTCCGGCCAGCTGGCCTATCTGCGTCCCGATGGCAAGACGCAGGTGACCGTCGAATACGAGCACGGCCGCCCGGTCCGCGTCAGGACCGTCGTGGTCGCCGCCCAGCACGATCCCGACGTCCGACCCGAGCGACTGCGATCCGAAATCGTCGAGACGGTCATCCTGCCGAGCATCCCGCACGAGCTCCGCGCCGTCGACCCGGTCATGCACGTCAACCCGACCGGCCGCTTCGTCGTGGGCGGGCCGATGGGCGACGCCGGCCTGACCGGCCGCAAGATCATCGTCGACAGCTACGGCGGCATGGCACGCCACGGCGGCGGCGCCTTCTCCGGCAAGGATCCGACCAAGGTCGACCGCTCGGGTGCGTATGCCGCCCGCTGGCTGGCCAAGAACGTCGTCGCGGCCGGGCTCGCCGAGCGGTTCGAGGTGGAGGTCGCCTACGGCATCGGCATCGCCCATCCGATCAGCTTCTCTGTCGAGTCGTTCGGCACGGGACGGATCCCGGACGCCAGGATCCAGGCGCTCGTCGAGCGGCACTTCGACCTCCGCCCGGCGTCGATCATCTCGGCGCTCGACCTGCGCAGGCCGATCTATCGCCAGACCGCCGCCTACGGCCATTTCGGCCGGCCCGATCTCGACCTGCCGTGGGAGCGGACCGACAAGGCGGAGCTCCTGCGGTCCGAAGCCGGGATCCCCGCCGCCAAGGCCGCCGTCCCGGCCCGCTGATCGCGCCGGCCGTCGGCGACCGGCGCGCGCCGGGCTGCGATTTCAGGCCGTCGGCAACCCGATCGGGCTGGTCCCGGAGGTTCCGGCGCGCCGCCCCTGGCGAGCGATGAAGAACTGGCCGGCCAGCAGGATCGTCAGGGTCACCACGAGCATCATCGCCGCGATCGCGTTGGTCAGCGGCGTAACGCCCTGCCGCGTCTGGCCGAAGATGTAGAGCGGCAGCGTCCCCGAGCCCGGGCCGCTGACGAACGACGTGATGACGTAGTCGTCGAAGCTGAACGTGAACGACAACAGGAATCCGGCCACGATCGCCGGCAGCAGCTGTGGGAAGGTGATCTGGCGGAACGTTCGCCACGGCGTCGCGAACAGGTCGTAGCTCGCCTCCACAAGCGTCCGGTCCATCCCCGACAGCCGCGCCCGGACGAGCAGCAGGACGAGGCTCGTGTTGAACAGGACGTGGGCGGCGATGATCGACCAGTAGCCCAGGCCGATCTGGAACGGCCGGTCCGCGCCGGACTGGAACGACGCGAGGACCGGATTTGCCAGGTCGCGGAAGAGCGAGAAGAGGATCAGCGTCGCCAGGGCGATGACGATCTCGGGGACGATGACGCTGACGTAGGTCAGGGCATCGAACAGCATGCGGACCCGGTGCCGGACGCGCTGCATGCCAAGCGCCGCCATCGTCCCGAACGCCGTCGCGAGAACGGCGTTGATCGCGGCGATCAGCAGGCTGTTCTTGAGCGCCGACTGGACGCTGCCGTCGGAGAGGGCGCGCTCGTACCACTTGAGGCTGAGGCCCTGCCACTCGGTGACGTTGCGGTTCGTGCCGTTGAAGCTGAACACGACGACGATGAGGATGGGCAGGAACAGGAAGACGTAGACGAGCCCGGCGTGCAGCCGGAAGCCGACCTCGACGAGGCCGCCGAAGCGGTCGCGCATTCCCAGCCGCGGGCGGGGGACCGCCGGGCGATCGAGCGCCGCCGTCCCCGCGCTCACAGCACGCTCACGTCGCGCGTGCGGCGACCGCGATTGGTCGCCCACAGGTAGAACGTCACGGTGACGAGCATGATCGCGATGAGGACGACGGCCTTGGCCGATCCGGCCGGCCAGTCACGCGACGACAGGAAGTCGAGCTGGAGCACGTTGCCGATCAGGAACACCCGGCCCAGGCCCAGGATGGCCGGGATGACGTACTCGCCCATCAGCGGGATGAAGACGAGGATGCTGCCGGTGATCAGGCCCGGCCAGATGATCGGTAGGGTCACCTGGCGGAAGGTCGCCCACCGTCCGGCTCCCAGGTCCTTCGACGCCTCGAGCAGCGTCCGGTCGAGTCGCTCCAGCGTGACGTAGAGCGGGAAGACCATCAGCGGCAGGTAGTTGTAGACGATGCCGATGAGGATCGACAGCGGCGTGCCCAGCAGCCGGATGTCCTGCCCGGTCAGGTCCGACAGGTAGCCCGACACGCCGCGTGGCCCCAGGATCGTCAGCCAGGCGATCGTCCGGATGAGGAAGCTGGTCCAGAACGGGATGACGAGCAGGACGATCAGCAGGCCCTTGCGACTGCCGGCCCGCGTGGCGATGAAGTAGGCGAGCGGGAAGGCGACCAGGATGCAGAGGGCCGTGCCGGCGATCGCCATGTAGAGGCTCGTCAGGAAGGGCCCCGGCCGGTCGAAGACCCTGCCGTAGTTGTCGAGGGTGAAGGCCGGGCTGTAGCCGCCCAGCGTTCCGCGCTCGCCGAAGCTATAGACGACGACGAGCGCGAGCGGGACGACGAGCAGGAACAGGTACCAGAAGCTGGCCGGCAACATCAGCGCGCCGGTCAGCAGCGCCCCCGGGCGGCGACGCCGCCCGGGGGCGACAGGCTGCCCGGGCGGCGGTGCGGACGCGCTAGCCGTCACGACGCGGCGAGGAACTCCGCCCAGATATCGGCGCGCTGCTTGTTGCCGCTCTGGTCGGTTGCCACGGACAGCAGCGCGAGCTCGTCGTCGGGGACGTACACGGCGGGGTTGTTCACGAACTTGGGGTCCATCAGCGGCTTGGCGGCGTCATTCGCGCTGGCGTAGCCGGCGTAGTTGCTCTCGATGACCTGGATCTGCGGGTCCTGGATCCAGTTGAGGAACGTGTAGGCGATGTTGGGGTGCGGCGCCTGGGCCAGCAGGACCCACGTGTCGACCCACTGGATCGTCCCCTCGGTCGGGATCGTGTAGCCGGTGTCCTTGTACTTGTCCTCGAGCTGCATGAGATAGGCGGTCCCGTTCCACGCCAGGGCGAGGACGGCGTCGCCGCTGCGCAGCGTATCCGGGTAGTTGTCCGAGTCGATCGACTGGAGATGCGGCCGCAGCTTGAGCAGCTCCGTGCGGGCGATGTCGAGCTCGTCCTTCTTGTCGGTGTTGACGTCGAACCCGTGCATCGCCAGCGGCGCCACGAACACGTCGCCGGGCGAGTTGACGACGAGGGTCTTGCCCGAGTACTTCCCGGTGGCGAGCGTCCAGAAGTCCTTCCAGGACTTGACCGGCTCCTTCACCGAGCCGCGATAGATGATCCCGGTGGTTCCCCAGTCCTTCGGCACGATGTAGTCGTCGGTCGGGTCGAACGGCAGGGTCAGGAACCGCTGGTTGACGTTCTTCAGGTTCGGCAGGCGGGATTTGTCGAGCTTCTGGAGATAGCCGAGCTTGGCCAGCGTCGTCGAGAACTCGGCGGTCGGGACGGCGATGTCGTACTGGCCCCTGCCGCCGGCCTGGAGCTTGGCCAGCATGTCCTCGTTCGACGGGTAGGTGTCCTCCTGGAAATTCGCCAGGTGGTACTGCTGGGTGAACGTCTTCTTGTTGTCCGGGCTGAAGTAGTCCGACCAGTTGAACAGGAACAGGTCGCTCTCGAGCTTGTAGCTGGGTACCGCCGTCGGCGTCGCCGACGGTTCCTCGGATGGCGACGCCGAGGCCTGGCTGGCGGCCGGCGCGCTCGACGCGGGATTGCTGCCGGCGCATGCAGCAAGCGCCGCACTGCCGGCCGCGAGCGCCGCCCCGGTCATGAACCGGCGTCGGCTGATGTTCGCCCTGGCGATGGCGATCTGGTACTGGCGCAGCGCTTCGTCCACCTGTCCTCCTCCGAAATGTTGGCCGTCTGCCGGCTCGTCCCCCGCTGCCTAGCCGACGAGCACCACGTTGGCCGCCTCGTGCCAGCGGACCCGGACGGGGTCTCCCGGCCCCAGCCCCTCTCCGCTCGCCGCCCCCGCGGCGTTCTGCCGGCGAACAACGAGCTCGCCGGCGGTTTCTGTCCCGATCCGGTATTCGGTCTCATCGCCAAGGTAGGTTCCCTGGTTCACCCGCCCGTCGACGCTCGTCCAGCCGCGCTCCGCGTCGGCCGCGCCCGTGTCGCGCCGTTCGAGCCGCAGGCGCTCCGGCCGGATGGCGACGATGACGGCATCGCCTTTGCCGGGCAGGGCCGCCGGGTCGGTGACGGTGCCGGCGAGCGTCAGGCCGGGCGTCTCGACCGTCGCCCGGCGGGTCGACGGGTCGAAGTCGACGATCCGGCCGGCGATCGGGTTGCACACGCCGATGAAGTTGGCGACGAAGCGGTTGACCGGCCGCTCGTAGAGCTCCGTCGGGTCGCCCTGCTGCTGGATCCGGCCGTCGAGCATGACGACGATGACGTCCGACATCGTCAGCGCCTCCTCCTGGTCGTGGGTCACGTAGACGAACGTGATCCCGACCTCGCGCTGGAGGGCCTTCAGCTCGAGTTGCATCTCCTTGCGCAGCTTCAGGTCGAGGGCGCCGAGCGGCTCGTCGAGCAGCAGCACGGTCGGGCGGTTGACGAGCGCGCGCGCCAGCGCGACCCGCTGCTGCTGGCCCCCCGACAGCTCCCACGTCCGCCGCTTGCCGTAGCCGGCCAGCCGGACGAGCTCGAGCGCCTCGCTGACCCGCCGTTGCTCCTCCGCGCGCCCGGTCTTCCGCTGGCGCAGCCCATAGCCCACGTTCTGGGCGACGTCCATGTGGGGGAAGAGGGCGTAGTGCTGGAAGACGGTGTTGACGTTCCGGCGGTACGGCGGCACTCCCTCTACGCGAGCCCCGTCGAGGAGGATCTCGCCCTCGCCGGGCTGCTCGAAGCCGGCGATCATCCGGAGTGTCGTCGTCTTGCCACAGCCCGATGGGCCCAGCAGGCTGTAGAAGGTCCCGTTGGCGATCCGGAGCGTCATCCGGTCGACGGCGGTCACGTCACCGAACCGTTTCGTGACGCCGATCAGCTCGACGGCAGGGAGGCCGCGCTCCGGGGTCCTGTCCGCGCCCGGCGATCGCGTCGCGGTCCTGCCCGCTGCGGTGGCGGGCGCCGGCTCCTGCGGGATGAGCGAGACGGTCAAGACGGGTTCTCTCCCGGAGCGTCCCAAACTCGGACTGCGGCGGCGCCGCAGGTGCGGCGCATCGTAGGGGTGGCAGTCGGGAGCGTCAACGAAGAGGCCGCGTGGCGGATCGGGGCGGGGCCACCGGACGGCGCGAGCCCCGCCTCTGCCGGGCGATGGTGCCAGGCGTCACCGGGCATCCGAGGGAGCCCGGCGCATGACTTCCTACCCGCTCTGCAGCGCCTGCTCCCAGGGCGACGATGGGGCGGCCTCCCGGCTCGGGGAAGGCCAGCGCACCGCCCGACAAGGACCCGGCCATGCCCAGCGCCACCGCACGCCTGTGCCGCTCACTCGTCCTGTCGGTCGTCGTCGTCCTGGTCCTGCCGTGGCAGGCGTTCGCCGCCGACCCGATCGCCACCGGCGCGCCCACCGTCCTTCCGCCGTCCGTCGAGACGGTCGACGTCAACCTCTACCGGTCCGGGGCGGCCGTCCACCAGTTCACGAACTACTGGTGTGTCCCGGCCAACGCCCAGACGATGCTCAACCTCATCAACGGCACGTCGAACCGGTCCTACGCCACCCAGACCCGCTACGCCCGCCAGATCGGCCGGCTCAATCGTTACACCTATCCCACGCCGGGGAACGACGTCCGCGGCTGGGCTCGCTTTCTCGACGCCCACGTCGGTGGCGCCTGGCATTACGCCGACCACTCGTTCGACTCCAGCTCGGCCGCGATCGCGGCGATGGTCGAGTCGATCGATCGCACCCACCACCCGGTCGGAGTCGTCGTCGACCGCGGCAGCCATGCCTGGACGGTCGTCGGCTATCGCGCCAGGGTGACCCGCGGCACGACCGCCCGGGTCATCGTGGGGCTTTACGTGTCCGGCTCGCTGCGCCGTGACCCGTGGCCCTATCGCTACATGAGCCTGGGCCAGTTCGCCCTGCGCTACACCCGGTACCACGAGGCCTCGCGATCCGTGGTCTGGGAAGGCAAATTCGTCATCGTCAGCGAGTAGGCGGCCGGTCAGGGACCTGGCGCCGATGACTTGGCGCGATCCGTGCCGCCTAGAATGGCCCGAATGTACGCCCTGATCATGGCCGGCGGCGGCGGAACGCGGCTGTGGCCGCTGAGCCGTCCGGACCGGCCCAAGCCCTTCCTCCCGCTGCTTGGCGACGAGTCCCCGTTGCAGCGCACGGTCAGGCGGATCGAGCCGATTGTCGGCCGCGGCAACGTCTACTGCGTCGTCGACCGGCGTTATGGGCAGCTCGTCCGCGACCAGGCGCCGGACATTCGGCTGATCGTCGAGCCGGCGGGCAAGAACACGGCCCCGGCCATCGCCCTCGCGACGTGCCTGATCGAGCGCCCCGACGACGAGGTGATGATCGTCCTGCCGGCCGACCACTGGATCGCGCGGGAGGACGTCTTCGCCGGGGTCATGACGACGGCGGCCGAACGGCTCGCCACGGGCTCGTTCGACATCGACGACCCGCTCGTCACGCTGGGCATCCAGCCGACCTTCCCGTCGATCGACTACGGCTACCTCCGACCGGACACCATGCGCGGCCAGCGGATCGACGGGCTGCAGGCCTACCCCCTGCTGGCATTCGAGGAGAAGCCCACCGACGCGCGCGCCCGCGAGCTGATGAACCTGCCGGGCGCCGCATGGAACGCGGGGATGTTCGCCTGGCGCCGCCGCGCCATCCAGGCGGCGATGGAGAAGTACACCCCGTTGATGATGCTGGTCGGGACGGCTGTCGGGTCCGACCTCGCCCTCGCCGGCGCCTACGAGCGGATCACGCCGATCTCCATCGACTACGCCGTGATGGAGGGCGCGGCGCGCGATCATCGCGTCGTGATGGGCTCGATGGACGTCGGCTGGAGCGACCTCGGCAGTTGGACGGCACTGCTCGACGGACTGGCCGGTGGCGCGTCCGGCGGAGCGACGGGCCGCGTCGTCCAACCAGGCGAGGCGATCGCGGCGGGCCCCGACGACCTCGTCGTGCGGGCGCTCGACGGGCGCCTCGTCGTCGAGCAGCCGCCGGCCGGACGGCTGGTGGCGGATGGCGTCTGGGCGCACCTGTCGGCCGCTCGCCCGCTGGTCGGCGAGATCCGCTCGTTGCTCGATCGGGTCCAGCGTCAGGAGGTCAGATCGTGACGAACGTGGTCCAGGCGCCGGCTCCCACGACGATCGTCTTCGGCACGGACGGCTGGCGCGCCCGTGTTGCCGACGAGTACACGTTCGAGAACGTCCGTCGCTGTGCCGACGGCGTCGCGCGCTACATCGTCGAGCGAGGCGAGCAGGCGAAGGGCGTCGTCGTCGCCTACGACCGGCGCTTCGCCTCCGAGCACTTCGCCGCGGCGGCGGCCGAAGTCGTCCTCGCCCACGACATCCCCGTCGCCTTTGCCCGTCAGGCCGTGCCGACGCAGATGAGCTCGTACGAGGTCGTCGAGCGTGGCGCCGCGGCCGGAATCGTCATCACCGCCAGCCACAACCCGTGGACGGACAACGGCTTCAAGGTCAAGTCGCCGTCCGGATCCGCGGCCGGGCCGGAGATCCTGTCGGTGCTGGAGGCGCAGATCGCCCGCAACGGCGGCACCGCCATCGAGCGCCGACCGTTCGCCGACGCGGAGGCGGCGGGACTCGTCGAGCGGTTCGATCCGTTCCCCGGTTACGAACAGTTCCTCCGCCGAACGCTCGATCTCGACGCGTTGCGCGCGGCCGACGTCCACGTCCTGGTGGAGCCGATGTGGGGCGCCGGGGCGGGCTGGATCAGCCGGCTGCTGAGCGGCGGTCGCATCCGGGTCACCGAGATCCACCAGGAGCGCAACCCGTACTTCGGCGGCGTCAATCCCGAGCCGATCCGGCCGAACATCGACGAGTCGCTGGCGATGCTGGCCGGCGGGGGGTACGACATGGGTCTGCTCCTCGACGGTGACGCCGATCGCGCGGGTGCCGCCGACGAGCGTGGCACCTTCATCCACCAGCTCGAGGTCACCGGACTGCTGATGTACTACCTGGCCGAGCACCGCGGCTTGCGCGACCCGGTCGTCATCAGCGTCAACAACACGTCGATGGCGGAGCGACTCGGCGAGCGCTACGGCATCAAGGTCTACGAGACGTCGGTCGGGTTCAAGTACATCGGCCCGAAGATGATCGAGACCGGGGCGATGATGGGCGGCGAGGAATCAGGCGGCTTCGGGTTCGGGATGCATCTCCCCGAGCGAGACGGGATCTACGCCGACCTCATGCTGCTCGACCTGTTCCTGCGCGAGAAGGCCGCCGGCCGCTGGCCGGTGTCGAAGGCGATCGCGCACTTCCATGACATCGCCGGGCCGTCGTGGTACCGCCGGATCGATGTCCACGTCGATCGGGCCACCTATCCGGAGCTCAAGCGCCGCCTCCTCGTCGACCTGCGCGAGAAGGGCCCGGCGAAGCTGGCCGGTCAGCGGGTGACGAAGGTCGTCCCGCTCGCGACGGACGACGGCTTCAAGTTCTTCGTCGCGGATGGTTCGTGGCTGCTCGTCCGCACGTCCGGAACCGAGCCGCTGGTCCGGGTCTACACGGAGGCCACATCGGAGGCGACCCGCGAGGCGATGGTCGAGGCCGGCGAGAAGCTGGTGCGGGCGGCATGAGCGACGCGCTGCGCAGCGGCCGGCGTGGTCAGGCGACCGGCGGGCGCCGGGTCGACAAGCCGTGGGGCCACGAGCTGATCTGGGCGCTGACCGACAAGTACTGCGGCAAGATCCTCGTGATCGAGGCGGGCAAGCGGCTATCGCTGCAGCGGCATCTCCGGAAGGACGAATCGATCCTCGTCATGAGCGGCCGCCTGCGGCTGCACCTCGAGGACGACGGCGGCGCGGTTCGCCAGCTCGAGCTGGGGCCGGGCGAGTACCGCCACGTGCCGACCGGCCGGATCCATCGCTACGAGGCGATCGAGCGCTGCGAGCTGATCGAGGTCTCGACGCCCGAGCTCGACGATGTCGTCCGGCTGGAGGACGACTTCGGCCGCGAGGGTACGTCGGCGCCGTAGCGCGACGGATCCCCACCCCGCGACCCACGCGTATGGCACGAAACTCCCGTACCCGGATCCCGTGTCTCCCCCGGATGGCGCTCCTGGCGTTGGTGAGCATCGTGGCCATCGCCGGCTGCGGGACGGCCAGCCGATCACCGTCGCCGCCGGAAGCGCCGTCCGCGGCCCCCGCGTCGGCGTCGACCGTCCCGTCGGGGGTGAGCGGCCCCGCCGCCGGAGGCGGAGGCCCGTCCGCGTCGTCGGTTCCGTCGGCGCCTTCGGTGCCGTCGGCGTCGCCTTCTGCGTCACCCTCGCCCGATCCGGCCAGGTTCGGCTTCGCCGCCAAGGGCCTGAGCCACGAGGTCATGGCCTTCGTCACGACGTCACAGGTCGGCTACGCCGTCGACACGCTCGACATGGACGCCGTGTCGACGGTCGTCTTCTTCAGCCTGGAGGCCGGCGGCGATGGGCACATCCGCCACGACGGCCGCTGGAAGATCTGGAATGCCCCCATCGTCGACCGGCTCATCGCCAGGGCTCACGACAGCGGCACGAAGGTCGTCATCTCGCTGGCGCGCTTCGCCTGGTCGTCCGGGCAGCTGAAGCTCTCGCGCGAGATCCTGTCGCTCGCGCGTCGACGGCAGCTGCTGGCGACCGAGGTGGCGGCCGAGGTGGCGCGCCGCGGGGTCGACGGGGTCAATATCGACTTCGAGCCGATCCCGATCGGCCAGAAGGCGAACTTCACTGACTTCGTGCACCTGACCCGCGCCGCGCTGGACGCGATCCGGCCCGGCTACCAGTTGACGTTCGACGTGACCGGGCACCACGACTCCTATGACGTCGGTGGCGCGCTACGTCCAGGCGGCGCGGACGCCGTCTACCTGATGGGCTATCACTACGCCGGCACGTGGTCGAAGATCGCCGGCTCGACGTCGCCGCTCGGCGGGCCGCGCTACGACGTGTCGGACACGATCACGAGCCTCCTCCGCTTCGGCCGGCCGGACCAGCTCATCGTGGGCCTGCCGTACTACGGCCACGTCTGGCCGACAGCCACGGATCGGATCCACGCCCGCACGATCGGCCCTGGACACGATGTGATCTACGATCGCGCCCGAGCCGTGGCCGCCCGGCTGGGCGCGCGCTGGGATCCCGTCGAGCAGACTCGCTGGGTCGTGTTCCGCGACCGGGCCTGCCGCACCTGCCCGATGTCCTGGTTCCAGCTGTACTTCGACGATGCCCGCTCGCTCACCGCGAAGTACGACCTCATCAAGCAGCGCGGGCTGCTTGGCACCGGGGTCTGGACCTCCGCCTTCGAGGGCGGCCGGCGGGAGCTCACGGCCGCGCTGCGCGAGGCCTTCGGGCCGGCATCCCCATGACCGATTCCGCGGGCTCCGTGAGGGTTTCCGTGTGCGTCACTCGATTGGCCTGGCTGGTGGGCCATTCAGGGGGTGACCGGCCGGTCCGCGGGGTGTAGGCTTGACCGGCGACCGCCACGACCGGTCGAGGTGCAGACCGGACGGCGGCCGACACCAGCGCCCTTCGGGGCGACGGAGGTTGGACGGCGATGCACAGCTCTCTGATCGGCAAGGTCGAGAAGGCGAATCGCTACGCGCGGGAGCTCGATCGGATCACGATCGACCGCCTGTCCCTGACGTTCCGTGGCGACAACGACACGCATCACGTGAGCCTCGACGCCGGCCAGTGGCATTGCACCTGCCATTACTTCGAGAGCTGGGGTTCGTGCGTCCACCTCCTGACCCTGCAGAAGATCATGGGCGCGATGCTGCCCGAAGACGCCCGCGTCTCGTCCATCTTCCCGGGCCAGACGATACCCGCCGTCTGACCGCGGCTCCCTCGGGGAGCCATCTCGACCCGCGCCGTCAGCCTGGCGACAGCGCCCAGAAGTAGCTGGCGCTGCCCGCGCCTGCGGCGAAGTCGACGACCAGCACGATCGTGCCGCTGCCCGTGGGCAGGGCGAAGGCGATCGGCCCCGTGCCCGCCGCGATCCGCCGCGCGGTGGTCCCGTCCGTGTCACCGGTCTGGGCCTGCCTGACGGTCCACGCCGCCGTCGCGACGGCCGGCTGGAGGACGATCGTCGCGCGGCCGCCACGGGACGGCACCGTGGTCGGGGTCCCGGGCAGCCAGGGCGCATCCGATCCCGTTCCCAGGTACGTGTAGCTGCCGATGGCCCCTGGCGTCGGGCCGCTGCTGCCAACCGTGAGCAGGGCGACGGGCGGCTGCGGGTTCGGCGGGCTCGGCTTGAACGCCGGAGCCGTGCTCGGCGGGAGGCCCGTCACGAGCGGGGCACCGGACGAGGCGCCCGGGGCCGCGCAACCCGCCGTCGCGATCAGGAGCACGACGGTGGCGGCCCGGCCCGCCGAAGCGAGCCGGACCAGGCAGGATCGAACGGCTATCACGGGGCCTCCACCGACAGCGGGCATGGCGGCTTCGTGCAGCCCGAGACGGCGACGGTCACGACCGGCGAGCTGGCGCCGCGGATGCCCTCACCGGCCGGTTTCGCGAACACCGCGCGCCAGTCGGCCGTCGCCTGCAGCTGGGTGGCGCGATAGACGTAGCTGCCGGCGGCAGGACCGGCGGTCATCGTCGCGACCGCCGTCCAGGCACCGCCCGGCAAGCGGCTCTGGATGCTCACCGTTCGCCCGGACACCGGGTTGCCGCCCAGTCGCTCGTACTCCGCGAGGTCGGTGACGAGGAGGCGGGCGGTGAACGTGACGCTGCCCGGATACGGGACGTACGTTGCGCTGGCAGCGATCGACAGGTTGGTCGAGAGGTCGAGGCAGGTGGAGTACTTCGACGTCGGCAGCGCGACGTCGTACTTGCGCTGCAGTGAGGCGACATCGCAGCGGCCGAACGCGTGGGCCGACCAGCCGACCCGCGGCTTCGCGCGCGAGTAGGCCTGCACCACGGCGTCGAGGTAGTCGCGCTGGTCGTCGAAGTTCACGTGGTGATTGAGGATCTCGACGTGCCCGAACTCGTCGAGCGCGATGTTCTCCGCGTCGTAGCAGCCGTCGGGCTGGTTCGCCGTCAGCTGGCACCAGCGGAGGATGCCCCAGTCGAACACGTGTCCCTGCTCACGGAACGACATCGTGAACGAGTTCGGCGCGCTCACTCGGTTGAAACAGGCCAGGCCGTTGACGCCGCATCCGACGTCGAGTCCGTAGTTGATCCAGCTAGTCCCGGCCGGGTCAGGGGTGAACGTCGCGGCGCGCGATCGGCGAGTGGCGCCGGCGTCGGCAGCGGCCGCCTTGATCGCGGTCTGCATCGCCGCCGGTGGAGCCTCGCCCGCCCGCCAGCGGAACCGCACGTTCTGGTCCTGCGCCCAGAGCGGCCCCGACAGGACGGGATCCGGCGAGTGTGCGGCGGCCGGAGGGGCGAGCGCCAGCAGGGCGGGCAGGACGATGGCGGCGATCGACCGCCGGTTGGTTCGGATCATCGGGTCACCCCCGTCAGCTCGATCGTCGTCCCGTCCTCGAGGCGGAGGAGCGTGGTGCCCTGCCCGGGTTCCGTCGCCCGACCATCCGGTGACAGAGGTGCCCAGCCGGGCGGTATACGCTCGCTGCCGCCGGCCCGCGAGGGAGTCGCGACGACACGCCAGCCGGGCGCGTCGACTGGCAGCGACGCGGAGGCCGCCGACACTGGATCGACGAGCCGCAGCCCGCGATCGTCGTCGCCACCGACTTCGTGCAGGAGACGCGGCCCCGCGCCGGTCGCGACGATCCGGGCGAGCCCTGCCGCCGCGGCGAGGGTCGCCCTTTCGCCGGTCGTCACGTCGACCGACTGGATGGGGCACGGCAGCCCGCGGCAGGCGGCGTAGGCGATCAACAGGCCATCGACCAGGCCGATGACCTCGCCCTGGTCGTCCGCTTCGACCGACCGCACGCCGCCGTCGGCGGTCATGAGCAGACGGGTTCGGCAGCTCGTCATGCCGCACGACTGGACGACGAGGACGTCGCCATCCGCGCTCCACGACAGCTCCGTGCTGAACGTCGTGCCGTGACGGTCGTCCGCCGCGAGCGGCGCGACCACCCGGACGGCGGCCCTGCCGACGAGTGGGCGACGCCAGACGCCCAGGTCGGCACGCGTCTCGCGGTCGACGCGGAACTCGTAGACGTCACCCGCCGCCGGATCGAGGGTCGCGCGTCGGATGACATCCGATTCCGTCGCCAGCGTCCAGGAGCAGCCGCGGGTCGCATCGAAGGCGCGGAGCGTGGAACGCCGGCCATCGTCGACGCCGACGACGACCAGCCGGCCGAACGGCCCGGCCGCGAACGACTCCGGCGGCAGCTCCAGCCTGACGCTCGTCGCGGCCGCGGTTCCGAGCTCGACGATCTGTCCGGCGAGCGCGCCGTCCGCGCCGAGCCGCGGACGGACGGCATAGGCGGCCTCACCGGCCGCGGCCTGCGGGGAAACGGGGACGGGTGCACGAGCGGCCGCGACGAGCGCGGTCGCCTTGGCGCAACCGGCGCCCAGGGGCCCGGTTCGCGCCGCCTGGCCCGACACGCCGCGGGTCGTTCCGAGCGCCACCGAACCGAGCATCGCCGCCGCGGCGAGGGCGGCGATCGGCGGGCCGGCGCGGAGCAGCCATCGCAGCTCCCTCATGACTGGAACCTCCTCCGGCGGCTTGGCTGGCGGGAGGAGGGCGAGGAGGCGATCGTCGCAGGTGCCGCTTGGCGCGGACGTATCCGGCGGTTACCGCGGACTTCCCTGGGGATGGGGCTGTGCTACGCTCCGCCGACAACACGAAAAGCCGCGCGGTCGCGAAGCCGGTGCGAGTCCGGCACAGTCCCGCTACGGTGATCGCCGCTCCCCCGAGCGACGTAAGTCCGGTCGCCGACCCCGCGGAGGTTGCACCAACCTTCGAGAGAAAGGGAAGGCACCGATGCGCACGACCGGCTGGACCCCTCCTTCATTCGATGAAGCGAGGGGTCGTGTATTTCCCACTACCGCGCTCGCCGCGATCCTGATGCTCGCCGCCATCGTCGCCATCGGCTGCAGCCCAGCCGCGCGCGCGACGATCCCACCCGACGCGACCGCATCGATGCTCCCGGTCGCCACCGGCACGCCTGCGCTATCGACAAGCCCGAGTCCGGCCGCGACGTTTCCGCTGACCCTCACCGACGACGAGGGGACGAGTGTCACGATCCCGGCACGACCCTCGAAGATCGTGTCGCTGACCCCCGCGACCACGGAGATCCTGTTCGCGCTTGGAGCGGGCGACCGGATCATTGCCAAGGTCGAGGACACGGCCCTCTATCCGCCCGAGGCCGGCCGCATCCCGAACGTCGCGAAGTTCGGCTCGGTCGACGTCGAGAAGATCGTCGGCCTCGGCGCCGATCTCGTCATCGCCGGCGGCAACACCTTCACCCCGCCCGAGGCGATCGCCCAGCTCCGCTCGCTCCACGTGCCGACCGTCGTCGTCTATGCGCCGACCGTGGCGAAGGTCTTCGAGGACGTCGCGCTGACCGGGCAGGCGGTAGGGCGCGGCGACGCCGGGCGTGACCTGGCCGCATCGATGCGCGCGCAGTTCGACCAGATCGGCGCGGCGACCTCGTCCGTCTCGAAGCCGCGGACGTGGTACGAGATCGACGCGACGGGCGCGTTCTACGGCCCGGCCGACGACTCGTTCCTGGCCGAGATGATCCGCCTCGCCGGCGGCGACCCGATCACCACCGGCTCGCCGAACAAGTTCGACATCCCGGCCGAACGCCTCATCGCCGCCGACCCACAGGTCATCCTGCTGGGCGACGCGGCGTACGGCGTGACAGCGGCGCAGGTCGCGTCGCGGCCCGGCTGGCAGACGATGACAGCCGTTGCGACGCATGCCATCAAGCCGGTCGACGACACCGTCGTGACGAGGCCGGGACCGCGGATCGTCGACGGACTGCGCGCGCTCGTGGCCGCCCTCCATCCGGAGCTCGTGCTGCCATCGCCGGTCGCATCGGTCGCGCCATGACCGTGTCGACCGGGGCCGCGATCCGCTCGTCGCCGCAGGCCACGGACCGCGCCCGCGACGTCGTGCGCCGTCATCCACGGGCGGTCTTCGGCGGATCGCTCGTCCTGCTCGCCGTCCTGAGTGTGATCGCCGTCGGGATCGGGTCCGTGCCGATCGCCCCGTCGGAGACGCTCGCGATCGTGCTCCATCGGCTGTTCGGGCTCCAGCTCGGCATCGCCTGGACGCCGGCCAGCGACGCCATCGTCTGGGATCTCCGAATCCCCCGGGTCATCACCGCCGCCGTCGTCGGGGTCGCCCTGGCTGTCGCCGGCGCCACGTTCCAGGGCCTCCTGCGCAATCCGCTGGCCGACCCCTATGTGCTCGGCACGGCCTCCGGCGCCGGCCTCGGCGCGGCGATCGCGCTCATCCTGCCGATCCGCGTCGTCGCCCTCCAGTTCGGGCTGCTGCACGCGCTGGCGTTCGTCGGGGCGCTGGCGTCGATGACGGTCGTCTACCGGCTCAGCCGCCTGTCGGCCTGGAGCGGGCTGACGAACCTGCTGCTGACGGGCTACGCGGTGGGGTCGCTCCTGGCCGCCGGCCTGGCGATGGCGATGTACCTGTCCGGCGCGAGCCTGCGCGAGATCTTCGCCTTCCTGCTGGGCGGCTTCGAGCGCGCATCGTGGACCCGGCTCACCCTGGCCGTACCGCTCGTCGCGATCGGCTCCGCCGGGATCCTCCTCCGCGCCCGGGCGCTGAACGGCCTGCTGCTCGGCGAGGAGGCGGCCGCCCACCTGGGCGTCGACGTCGCCCGGGAGCGGGTCATCCTCCTCGCCCTCGGCTCGCTCGTCACCGCGGCGGCTGTCGCGGTCAGCGGGCTGATCGGCTTCGTGGGACTCGTCGTCCCACACGTCGTACGCCTGACGATGGGACCGAACGCGCGGGTCGTCGTGCCGCTGTCGGCGGCGGTCGGCGCGGGCCTCCTCGTCGCCGCCGACCTGCTGGCGCGGCTGCTCGGCGACGTCCCCGTCGGCGTCGTCACGGCGATCATCGGCGCGCCACTCTTCCTGCTGCTGCTGCGCCGAACCCAGTCGGGGTACGAGCTATGAGCGCCCGGCCCGCTATCGAGCTCCGCGACGCGACGCTCGGCTACGGTGCACGGGACATCCTGGGCGGCGCGAACCTCGTCGTCGCCGAGGGCGAGCGGCTGGCCCTCGTCGGGCCCAACGGGGCCGGCAAGTCGACGCTGCTGCGGGCGATCGCCGGGCTCCTGGTGCCGCGCGCGGGGGACGTGCGTCTCGGCGGGACGCCGCTCGCCGCGCTCAGCCGCGAGGGCGTCGCCAGGCGGCTGGCGGTCGTCCCCCAGCTCGCCACGCTGCCGTTCTCGGCGCGCGTCGAGGAGGTCGTCGCGCTCGGCCGGTTGCCACACGAGGATCCGCTCCGCGGGCCGGACGCCGCCGATCGGGCGGCGGTGGCGGCGGCCATGGACCGCGTCGGGCTGGGTCGGCTCATGGGCCGCGACGTGCGTGAGCTGTCGCTGGGCGAGCGGCAGCTCGTCCTCGTTGCCGTCGCGATCGCCCAGTCTGCCCCGATCGTCCTGCTGGACGAGCCGACGGTCCACCTCGACATCCGTCACCAGGTCGAGGTCATGGAGCTGCTCGTCGACCTCAACCAGCGCGACGGGACCACGGTCATCGCCGTGCTCCACGACCTGAACCTGGCCGTTCGCTACTTCCCCCGGATCGTCCTCGTCGCTCATGGCCGGATCGAGGCCGACGGTCGACCGGCCGAGGTCCTCTCAGGTGACCGGATCCGGGACGTCTTCGACGTCGACCCCTCGATTCTGCCGGTCGGGCCGTGGACCCAGCCCCTCCCCGAACGCGCACCGGCCTGACGGCTGGTGGCGTCTGCTACCCTCGACCAGGTGGAGCGACCGACGCCCGGGGCGCGGAGGCGCCGCCTGGGTCCTGCCGTCATCATCCTTGCCGTCGCGGTCGTCCTTGCCGCCTGCGCCGGGGCCGAGCAAGCAGCGACGCCGAGCCCGTCGCAGCCGACGAGCCCACCGAAGGCGACGCCGACGCTGCGGCCGACCCAGACCGCCCAGCCGACCGCAACGGTGGAGCCATCGGTCGAGCCACCGCCAACGCCCAGCGAGACGCCGCTCGAGTCTGCCGCACCAGCTGCCGCCTGCACGGGGACGGATGGCAACCGGGCCTTCTACGTCGCCGTGGCCTCGCACGTCGCGTGGGACGTCTACTGCCCCGTCCTGCCGAAGGGCTGGATCGTCGACGCCGGCAGCTACCGGACGGCAAGCGGCGGCTGGATGAAGATCGCCTACAAGGCCTCGGGCGGGCGGCGGTTCGAGCTCTCCGAAGGTGCCTTCTGCGCCAACGCCTACGGCTGTGCGCCGGCCGGCTCCGAGGCGGCGTCGGGGCCGTTCGGCGACCGGGAGGCGACCGTGATCGCCGCCGACGACGGGTCGTTCGCGATGGTCGTCGATGCCGGCCGGAAGATCAGCTGGATGGCCATCGGCCGGCGCATCAACGAGGCGACCTTCCGGGCCTTCGCGGAGGCGCTGATCCTGGTCGCGGGCTGACAGAGCGCCGCGGCCGTCAGTCCGCCGCCGCGCCTGTCGAGGTGCGCCGACTGCGACCCGGTGCGGTGCCACCTTGCGCCACGTCGGTGCGCGGCGGCGCCACTGCTCGCTTCCGGTCGAGATCGAGGAACGGCAGCCCCACGACGGTCCCGCGCACGCGGCCACGGCGACCCTCGACCGTCCATTCAAGGTCGACCCGGCTACCCGGCCGTTCGTGGGATGGCGGAACCGAAGCCAGCGCGATCGCCTGCTTGAGGATCGGGCTCCAGCCGCGGCTCGTCGCCCGCCCGATCTGGCCACCGCGCTCCGCGAACACCGGAACGGGCGACCGGTCGACGGTCGGCGAGATCGCCGGCGGCAGGCCCTGGGCCGTATACAGCGCCTCGATCGCGTACCAGTCGAGCTCCAGGCCAACGAGGCGCCGCGCCGGGCCGCCCGCGCGTTGCTCGCGCTCGAGCGCCAGGCGTCCCACGAAGTCGCCCTTGTCGAGGCTGACGAGACGCCCAAGGCCGATCTCGAAGGGCGAGTAGCTCTGGTCGGGGTTCATCGCGTGGCGGGCCGAGGTGTAGTCGACCTCGATGAGGATCAGCCCCGCTTCGAGGCGGACCACGTCGAGGGCGAGCATGCCCGCGGGTCGGATGCCATAGGAACGGCCGGCCTCGATCAGGCGATCCCAGGCCTTGACCGCCTGTTCGGTCGGGATCCACAGCTCGTAGCCAAGGTCGCCGGTGTAGCCCGTCCGCGACACGTCGATCTCGATCCGGCCAAGGCGGGCGGCGCGCCGACGGAAGTAGGCCAGGTCGGCGAACGACTCTCCGGTCGCCGCCTCGAGGACGTCGCGCGACAGCGGCCCCTGGAGGGCGAGCGCGGCGACGGCTTCGCTGATCTCGTCGATCCGGACGTCGAGGCCCCGCGCGTTCTGCCGCAGCCAGCGGAGCTGCGGGTCGGCCGCCGTCCAGCGGAAATCCTGCTCGCCCAGGCGGTGGACGGTGCCGTCGTCGATGACCTTGCCGTACTCGTCGCACCACGGCGTGTAATAGACCTGCCCGACGGCCAGCTTCGTCGCGTCCCGGGTGATCACCCGGTCGACCAGCCGAAGCGCGTCGCCGCCCCGGATCCGGTACTTGTAGAGCGGCGAGACGTCGATCAGCGCCGCCGCCTCGCGGATCGCGTTGTACTCGATGTCGTGGAAGTCGGCGTAGACGCTCGAGGCGAAGTAGCCGCTCCACTCGCGCCACTGCATCTTCCGGTTGAGTGGCGCGGTGCGGGGATGGAACGCGGTCCCGACGCTCACGGCTGTGCTGGGCCTCCCTGGCGTGCCGGCGGAGTATGCCAAGAACCGCATCCCGAGCGAACGCCGGACGCACGCGATGCGACCTCGAAGCGCGCCTCGCGGGTGGTCCGCTACAGTCCCCTGGCGGGACGGAAGCCGGGCGAGCACCGGCGGAGGAGGGTGACGCTTGGCCCAGCGCTACGACGCGGTCATCATCGGTGGCGGCCACAACGGCCTCGTCAGCGCCGCGTACCTCGCCCGGGCCGGCCTGAAGACCCTCGTCCTCGAGCGGCGCCACGTCCTTGGCGGCGCGGCGGTCACGGAGGAGGTCTTCCCGGGCTTCCGCTTCTCCGTCTTCAGCTACGTCGTCTCGCTGCTGCGCCCGGAGATCATCCGCGAGCTCCAGCTGCCGAAGCACGGCCTCGACATCCTGCCGCTCGACGGCACGTTCACCCCGCTCCACGGGGACTACCTGTGGCGGGTCAACGACCACGGCCGAACGATCCGCGAGCTCCGCCGCTGGTCGGCCGCCGACGCCGAGGCGTACGAGGAATACGGCCAGCTCATGGTCGACATGGCCCGCTTCATCAAGCCGATCCTGTCAATCGTCCCGCCGGACCTGACCAGCCTCGACCCGCGCCCCCTGCGGCCGCTGGCCGGCCTGGCCCGGGCGTTCCAGAAACTGCCCGAACGCCAGCAGGCCGTCTTCGTCCAGCTCATGACGATGAGCGCGGCGGACTTCCTCGACCAGTGGTTCGAGACGGACCCGCTCAAGGCGACCATGGCGGCGTCCGGGATCATCGGCACGTTCCAGGGCGTCCGGTCGCCGGGCACCGCCTACGTCCTGCTGCACCACTACATGGGCGAGATCGACGGGGCGTTCCGCGCCTGGGGGATCCCGAAGGGCGGCACCGGCGGGGTGTCGAACGCGATCGCCGGCGCGGCCCGCTCCCATGGAGCGGAGATCCGAACGAACGCCCCCGTGGTCCGGATCGACGTCCGGCGGGGCCGGGCCCGCGGCGTCGTCCTCGAGGACGGCGAGGAGATCGCGGCCGGCGCCGTCCTCAGCTCGGTCGACTCACGCCGGACGTTCATCGACCTGCTCGAGCCGGGCGTCCTCGATCGCGGTTTCCTGGACCAGGTCAAACGCTTCAAGTTCCGCGGCTCGTCCGGCAAGGTCAACCTCGCCGTCGACCGGCTGCCGAACTTCACGAGCCTGCCCGGCGTCGGCGAGCACCTGCGAGGGGCGATCTCGTTCAGCCCGTCGCTCGACGACATGGAACGTGCCTACGACGACGCGAAGTACGGCTACTTCAGTCGCAAGCCGTATGTCGACATGATCATCCCGACGCTGGTCGACCCGTCGATGGCGCCGCCCGGCAAGCACGTCATCAGCTGTTTCGTCCAGTACGCCCCCTACACCCTCGCGCCCGGCTGGGGGACATGGGACGACAACCGCGATGCCTTCGGCGACGCGGTGGTCGACCGAATCGCCGAGTTCGCCCCGAACATCCGCGACGTCATCCTCCACCGCCAGGTGCTCACGCCGCTCGACATCGAACGGACCACCGGGCTGTCCGAGGGCAACATCTTCCAGGGCGAGCTGTCGCTCGAGCAGCTCTTCTTCAACCGGCCGGTCCCCGGCTACGCTCGCTTCAGGACGCCGGTCAAGGATCTCTGGCTGTGCGGCAGCGCCACCCATCCGGGCGGTGGGATCATGGGCGCCAACGGGCGGATCGCCGCGATGGAGGTCCTTCGGTCGCGCGGCAGGAAGGCCGCCTGAGATGACGGAGACCATCCCGAAGGCGCCGAGCGACGGTTGGGATGCCGTGATCGTCGGCGGCGGCCACAACGCGCTCGTCGCGGCCGCCTACCTGGGCCGGGCGGGCCTCCGAACCGTGGTCCTCGAGCGGCGCGACCACGTCGGCGGCGCGGCCGAGACCAGCGAGCTGAGCCGGCGCGCCCGCCTGCCGACACTGGCCCACACCGTGGGGCGGATGCGCGCGTCGGTGGTCCGCGACCTCGCCCTGACCCGCCACGGACTGTCGCTCATGGCGCCCGACGTTCGGGTCTTTGCCCCGCAGCCCGATGGCCGCGCCGTGACGCTGTGGAGCGACACCAGGCGGACAGCCGAGGGCCTGCGCGCCTGGTCGACGCATGACGCGGATCACTACGTGGCCTTCGACCGCCTGGTTCGCTCCCTCGGCCGGTTCCTGGCCGATATCGCGGCGACGACGCCGCCGGACATCCGCTCGCCCGGGCTGAGCGACGCGTTGACCGGGCTGAACGTGGGCCGGAAGTTCCGGGGCCTCGGGCGGCGCGACGCCCGGACCGTCCTGCGCGTCCTGCCGATGGCAATCGCCGACTTCGTCGCCGAGGCGTTCGAGACCGACGCACTGCGGGCGGCGATCGCCTGGCGCGGCGTCCAGTTCTGCTCGCTGGGCCCGTGGTCCGCCGGTTCGACGGCCGTGCTGCTCACGGACTCGGCCGGCAACGACGGCGGCGCCGCGGGACAGACGGTCTTCGCCCGCGGCGGACCGGGCGCGCTCGCCGAGGCGCTCGCCAGTGCCGCGCGCGCCGCCGGGGTGGAGATTCGCACCGGCACCGAGGTCGTCGCCGTCACCTCGCGCGACGGTCGCGCCACGGGCGTCGCCCTGGCCTCCGGCGAGGCGATCGCGGCCCCCGTCATCGTGTCCGGGCTCGACCCGAAGCGAACGCTGGTCGGTCTCGTCGATCCCGTCGCCCTCGGTCCCAGCCTGGGCTGGCGCGCGGGCAACATCCGGACGCCCGGCGTCGTGGGCAAGGTGAATCTCGTCCTCCGCCACCTGCCGAAGTTCCCGGCCGCCGGCGATGCCGGCGAGCAGCTGCTCCACGGCCGGATCCTGGTGGCGCCGGGGATCGATGCCATGGAGCGCGCCTTCGATGCCGCGAAGTACGGCCGGATGAGCGACGCTCCGATCGTCGAGGCGACCATCCCGTCGCTCGCGGATCCGTCGCTCGTCGAGGGCGCCAGGGCCGGCACGCAGGTGATGAGCGTCGTCGTGCAGTA
>JBGPDX010000023.1:0-21284 GCA_041482475.1 Candidatus Limnocylindria bacterium
GGTCTTCGGCGGGCCGTGGCCCGACCTCGCCCTCATCGAGAGCGACACCATCCGGGAAGCGATGCGCGGCGATGCCGAACGCGTCGTCGCCGACGGCGTTGCCCGGCTGACCGCGCCGGGCCGCACCGTCGACGGGATCGTCCGCTGCGGCAGGCCCGGCAAGGTGATCGTCGACGAGGCCGCATCGGGTGAGGCGGACCTCATCGTCGTCGGCAGCCGCGGTCTCGGCGGGTTTGACGAGTTGCTACTCGGGTCGGTCTCCGCGGAGGTTGTAGATCGCGCCGAGCGGCAGGTCCTGGTCGCGCGACGGGCCGCCATCCGGTCGGTGCTGCTCGCGACGGACGGCTCCGCGTCATCCCAGGCGGCGCTGGAGATCGTGTCGACGTGGCCGCTCTTCCGCGGATGCCGGATCCGCGTCGTGAGTGTGGCCGACATCCCGTTTCCCTGGCTGTCGGGCATCGGGGATGTCACGGTTTCCGACATGCCCGTCTACCTCGAGGCGCACTCCTATGCCCGCAACTACCATGGCCGGCTTGCGCGCGACTCCGCCAGCCTGCTCCGGTACGACGGCCTCGAGGTCGAAAGTGAGCTCCGCGAAGGAGAAGCGGGAAGCGAGCTGCTGAAGGCCGCCGGCGAGTGCCAGGCCGACCTGATCGTCGTCGGGTCGCGGGGACACACCGGCATCCACCGCGTGCTTGCCGGGAGTGTCACCCGTCAGCTGCTGCACCGAGCGATCGCGTCGGTTCTGGTCGTCAAGTCCGGACTGCCGCTCGGATCCATGTCCGGCGCCCGCGTCGCCGCCACCGCGGGTCGTTAGCCGGCGTCAGTGCGAGCCGCGGGGCCGGTCGTTTCGCGATGGCGAACGGGCCGAACGGCACGGTTGCGGTGCGAGTTCGGCGCCTATTGTCGTGCCACTGGATCGACACCTGAGGAGGTGCGTCATGTCGGCTCCGAGGGCGGCGCGCGCGAGCCGCGCCGTGGACCGTCTCCTCACGACGGCCCTGGCTCGGGACAGGATCGCCCGGGCGCTCTACGAGGTCATGGCCGAGGGTCTCGATTTTCGTCCCTGCGACGCGTCGCGGCGCGGGGATCGGGAGTGGTTGCGTGGCGTGATCGCCGTGCCGCTCCAGCGGGCGACCGACCAGGCGCTGCACAGCCTCGTCTGGGAGGTGGGCCAGGCGCTGGAGCGTGCGCCGGACGGTCTCCTGGACCGGCTCATTTCGTCACGGCAATGGTCTGACGAGCCGTTGGGTCAGTGGGATATGGGACATAACGATCACGTCGGCTGACCAGGGCCCGGCGGTGCCCGGGGTCGGGCGATTCTCGGGCCGGATCGCCGCGCAGATCGTGTCCATCGGCCCTTCTGCGGCCCCGTCGGAAGCGCGAGGATCACTCGTGGGGACACCCGCCTGGGTACCCCGGAAAGGAGGCAGCCAGATGGAGCTTGCCATCTCGCTTGGACTTGGAGGTTGGGCTCTGCTGATCGGCGGAGCAATCGTTTTCGGCGTCATCGTTCAGTTCGTGGGAGAGACCCGCACGGGCTTCGAATGGATCGGCAGCGCGATCGCGTTCGGCCTCGGTGCGATCGTCGCCAGCGAGCTGGTCGTGGCGTGGCGGACGTTTGAACCCGTCTGGGACGGGCTCGCCCTCGTCCCCGCGCTGATCGGCGGTCTCGTCCTGGGCGTCGTGGTGGACGTTGCCACGCGCCTCATGACGGGCGGAACCTACACCGGCAGGCCGATGTCGGCCTGACCGAACGGTTCAGCTTCCGTCGACAGCGGAGCGTCGGCCGGCCCGCACCGGCCGACGCTCCGTTTCTCGCGTCAGGCGACGAATCCCACGTGCAAACCGGCCAGTCCGTCTGCCACGTACTGGACGGCCAGCGCGGCGAGGATCAACCCCAGCACGCGGGTGACGACGTTGACCCCCGTCTGGCCGAGAATCCCTGCCAGCCGGACCGCCGCACGAAGCGCCACATAGGAAACGACGAGGACGACGGCGGCGGAGAGCAGCACCAGCCCGGAGGCCGCGAGTTCGCCACGGGCTTCGGTCATGAGGATGAGGATGCTCGCCAGCGCGCCGGGTCCGGCGATGAGCGGGATCGCCAGCGGGAAGACCGAGATGTCCTCCTTGGCGCGAGCCTCCGCTTCCTCCTCGACGGTTTCGCGGCGTAACTGCGCGAACACCATGTCGACCGCAATCCGGAACAGGAGGATGCCGCCCGCGATCTGGAGCGCCCAGACGCTGACGCCCAGGTACGCCAGCAGCGGTCGCCCGACGAGCGAGAACGCCAGAAGCACCCCACCGGCGATCAGGACGGCTCGCCGGGCGATCGAGGCCTGGACGTCGCTCGTCCGCGTGCCTGCGAGCGAGACGAATACCGGGACCAGGCCGGCCGGATCGATGACCACGAACAGGGTGAGCAAGGCCTTGAGGCCGAATTCGACATCTATCGTCATCGCGTTCGAACCTGCTTCGACGTCCCCCACCATCATCGGGCAGATGGTCGGCGGTCGGCGACCGAAAATGGACGTCACCGCGCCACGCTGCAAACGCGGGCAGGCGGCCGCCGCCGTCGGAAGCGGCGGGTAGGAGGCGTCGAATCAGAGAAGCCAACGAGTTGGCGGTCGAGGAGCTCGCCCGTCGGCTGGAGGTTGCTCCGGACCGCGGCCTGTCGACCGAGGCTTCGGCCGCCCGCCTGGTCAGCCACGGACCGAATGAGCTCGAGCCGCCTCGCCGGACCTCCGTCGTCGCGTCCGTCGTGGATGCCGCGACCGAGCCGTTCATCGTCCTGCTCGCCGTGGCCGGACTGCTCGCCGCGCTCCTCGGCGAGGTCCGGGACGGCGTCCTCGTCCTTGTCGGTCTCGTGCCGATCGTCGGCGCCGATGTCGTAACGGAATACCGCGGCGAGCGGGCGCTCGAGGAGCTGCGCCGGGCCGCGGCTCCACGCGCGCATGTTCGCCGGAACGGAGCGACGAAGGAGATTCCGGCGCGTGACCTCGTGCCGGGCGACGTCGTCCTGTTGCGCGTCGGCGACATCGTTCCCGCCGACCTCCGAATCGTTCGGTCGGCCGCGTTGGCAACGGACCGCAGCATCCTGACCGGTGAGTCGCTGCCCGTTGAACTGTCGACCGCGCCCGATCCGGCAGGCGTGCCGCCGATCGATCGACGCGCGGTCGCCCACGCCGGGACGGCCGTCGTCCTGGGCCATGGCGAGGGGATCGTCGTGGCGACGGGGCCGCTCACTGAGGTTGGTCGGATCGCCGGCGCCCTCACCCCGAGCGACCGGGCCCGGTCGCCGCTTCAGCGCGAGCTCGACCGACTGACCCGGATCCTGCTGGTCGTGGCGGTTGCCCTCATCGCGGTAACGACGGGACTGGGGTTGTTGCGCGGCGCGCCCCTCGGGGCTGCCGTCCTGGCCGGCATCTCGGCCGCCATCGCCGCGATTCCGGAAGAGCCACCCGTGCTCCTCGCGGTCGTGCTCGGCCTGGGCGCCTATCGGCTCCTCCAGCGCGGGGTCCTCGTGCGGCGGTTGAATGCCCAGGAGACGCTCGGATCGATCGACCTCATCGTCACCGACAAGACTGGCACGCTGACGGAGAACCGGCTCTCGCTCGAGTCGGTCGTCGACGCCGACGGGCCGGTGGACGTCGCCGCACAGCGGGCGATCCTGGTCGATGCCCTGAGCGCCGAGGAGGACGCCTGGCATGGCGATCAGGACGCCCGCCGCGGATCCTTCACCCGGGCGCTCGTGGCAGCCGTCGGAGGCGCCGACGCCCTCGCCCTCGCCCTCGACCCGGCCGCGCTGCTCGAGTCCCACTCGCCTCGGCCGGGGAGGCCATTCTCCCGGACACGCGTCCGACGGGACGGCGACGTCGAGGAGCTCGCCCTCGGCGCGCCGGAGGCGGTTCTCGGGCTGGCAAAGGCCGGACCGACGAGCTACTGGCGGGGGGTCGTCGAAGAGTCAGCGGGAGCCGGCAAGCGGCTGCTTCTCCTCGCCGGTCGGCGCGACGGCGATCCATGGCAGGCGCGGGCGTTGCTGTCCTTCGCCGACACGCTCCGCCCCGGCATCCCGGAGGCCCTGTCCGAAGCCGCCGCCGCGGGCATCCAGACGGTCGTCGTCACCGGCGACCACCCGGCGACCGCGACGGCCATCGCCCGCGGCGCCGGTCTGGCCGCCACGAGGACCGTGACGGGTGAGGAGCTGGATCAGATGGACGACGCGACCCTGGCAGCCGCGCTGCCACAGCTCGAGGTCGTGGCTCGCGCGACTCCGGAGCAGAAGCTGCGGCTGGTGCTCGCGGCGCGCGCCGGCCGCCGGACGATCGCGGTCACCGGCGATGGCGTGAACGATGCCCCGGCGCTCCAGCGGGCCGACGTCGGGGTCGCCATGGGGAGCGGGACCGCGGTCGCCCGCGAGGCCGCGGACCTCGTCCTTGGCGACGACTCCTTCGCGACGCTGATGGAGGGGCTGCGGGAGGGACGGCGGATCGTCGCCAACGTCCAGAAGGGTCTTGTGTTCCTCACCTCGACCCACGTCGCGCTGCTGGGCTTCATCCTCATCGCGACGCTGGCCGGATTCGGCCAGCCGTTGCTGCCGATCCAGATCCTGTGGCTGGAGCTGTTCATCGATCTGGCCGCGTCGGTGGCGTTCGAGCGCGAGCCGGCGGAACCGGACGTGATGCGTCGACCGCCGCGCCCGCGCGACGTCCCCCTCCTGAGCGCGGGCCTGCTGTCCCGGATCGCCGTAGCCGGCGGCGTCACGGCAGCCGCCGCGCTCGGCCTGTTGCTCTGGCGCGGCGGCGGCTTCGAACATGCCCGCTGGCTTGCTTTCAACGCGCTGGTCTTCGGTCAGCTCGTGCGGGCCTATGCGAACCGAAGCCTTGTCTACCCGATCCGGACGCTCCGCCCGAATGGATTCCTCGCCCTCGCCTGTGTCCTGGCGGGCGTCGTCCAGGTGCTGATCCCCCACGTGCCGCCGCTCGCGGAGGCGTTCCGGGCAACCGCCCTCGATGCGAGCGACATCGCGCTCGTCGCGATCGTCGCGCTCGGGCCGGCGATCGTCGCCGAGGTGGTCCGGACCGTCCGCCGAGCCGTGTGGGTGGCATAGAGTTCTCGCCGCGCCCGCCGCCATCGGTTGTGTTATCGCGGCATGCGGACAACGTTGCTGCTTCCGGCCCTGGCTGATGGAAGGCCCTTATCGACGATTGCCGCATACTCGCATGCTCCCCGGGGTGGCACGGCACGCGATCGACAACGACGTCCGGCACGATGGGCGGCGGTGACCGCCAGACCAACTGGCGGGGCAGGAGGCAGACCATGGCGAGAACGACCATCCGGAATTCGCGTCGAACCGGGGCGGGCAATGGCCGACGCCCCAGGCCGTCGCCCGAGCCGCGTCTGGCCGCAATGGGCATCGAGATCCAGCGTTTCGGCACGTTGCGGCTGGCGCCGATCGCCCTCGCCAGCAGCGCTCGATCGGAGAGCTGCCGGTTGCTCAACGAGATCCTCGCCGACTCGATGGTCCTCTACGCGCTATACAAGAAGCATCACTGGCTCGTGTCGGGACCCACGTTCTACCAGCTGCACCTGCTGTTCGACAAGCACGCCGAGGAGCAGACCGAGATCATCGACCTGCTGGCCGAACGGGTCCAGAGCCTTGGTGGGATCGCCGTCGGCGAACCGCGACACGCCGCTGAGCTGACGACGATCGACCGGCCGCCGAACGGTGCGGAGGATGTCCCCACGATGATCCATCGCCTCCTCGACGCCCACGAGACGATCCTCGAAAAGGTCAGGAAGGGGATCGAGAAGACGGAGAAGAGCGCCGATTGGGGCTCCAACGACCTCCTGATGAGCGACGTCCTCCGCCGCCACGAGCTGCAGGTCTGGTTCGTATCGGAGCACGTCGTGGACCTGCCACTCGTCGAGGACTGAGGCTCCCGAGGCCCGGTGACGAAGGAAGTGCGATGACAGATCTCGACCTTTTCCACAAGATCAATGCGCTGTCGGCGGAGGAAGAACAGCTCTACGCGTCCGCGAGCGATGGGGAGGGACTGACACAGGACGAGCGCGACCGGCTCGAAGCCATCAGGGTCGAGCTCGACCGTTGCTACGACCTGTTGCACCAGCGGCAAGCTCGCGCCGCAGCCGGCCTGAATCCCGAGGGCGCCGCGGCCCGCTCGGCGGAGGTCGTCGAGCGCTACCAGCAATGATCCCGCCAGCTCCTGGCCTCACGCTCCTCGCGCCGGGCCTCAGCCGATCCACTCCTGCCAGTGGGGCGGGAGCCGCTTTCCCATCGCCCGCAGGTACACGCTGACCTTGCCGTAGAAGATGAGAAGCGCCTCCCGGTAGACATCCAGCTGAACCTTCGGTAATGGCGAGAAATCGTCGATGTCGAAATCGCTGCGGACGATCCTGCGGTTCGCGATGTCATCCTCGGAGAGCTGCTCGACCGCCGCCATCAGCTCGCGGTCGAGCTCCATGTACCAGGATGCAAGGGCGGCGACGCTGCTCTGGAGCCGCGGATCGGGGTTGCGATATCCGAAGTCCTGCCTGAACGTCTTGAACGCGTCGATGTACGAGCGTTCGATCTCACCGATCTCACGGCAGAGCTCACCCAGGCTCGCCGTCGCGCCCCCGATCCGATAGGCAAGGTCATCGTCCGTGAGGAGCTCCATGAGTTGGTCGCGCAGTGCCTGATATTCGCCGAAGTAGGTGGCCGGCAAGTGCTCCCGGACAATGGAGTTCATGGGCATGGCCTCGAAGCTTGCTCTGGATACGAACCGATGGTACCGAGCTCCTGGTCGCCATATCCTCGCGCCGTCCAGGCTCAGCCGGCGATCCTCTGCTGCGCCCAGGCGTACAGGGCGTCATAGACCGGCAGCTCGAGGTCGAGCTGGCGCTGATCGTCGAGGCCGAGCAGGGCGAAGCCATCGGCGATCGCCTCGAGTCCAGGCGATTGCGGCGTCGCGTCGCCGTCCTCCGCGACATCGGCTCCGTGGACGACGAGGGCGAGGAGCTTGACGGCCGGATCGCTGATCTGGTACGCGTCGACGAGCGTCTCGAACGAACACTTGCCATCTCGGTGGGTGTAGGTGGCGCCCGGCGCGTCGAAGCTGATCGCGCCCTCCCGCTCCGCGTAGCTGAGCACCTCATCGCGTGGGACGTAGACGATCTCCGCGTCCGGATCGATGAACTTGCGGATGAGCCAAGGGCAGGCGATCCGATCGGTCCTTGGGTGCTCGCGAGTGACCCATTTCATCGGTGCGCTCCTGGGGCCGGTGCGGGGCCCGGTCTCAGGGTACGCGGTTCTATCGCATGAAGCCGAGAGGCCGGACGCCGATGCCGACCCCAGCTTCTCGACAAACGGAACCTGTCCGTCGCCTCAGGCGGTCACGTGCTGGGCACATTCGGATCCTGGACCCAGGCACTACCCACTGGTTCGGGGCCGATTGAGCGGTAGCCCTGTCTCGCCGACGAAGACCTTGAAGATCTTCCAGGCGTCGGGGTTGTCGCCCGGTTCGAGGTCGCCGTTGGTCACGAGCAGCGAGTTCCCTATGAAGGCGAGCCCCCACGGCGAGTGGAACAACGGGCTCGACAGCCGCCGGATCTCGCCGCCGGCCGGGTCGAGCACGGCGATCTGGTTCGGGCCGAGAAGGCTGACGTAGAGGTTGCCCGACTTGGCGAAGGCCAGACCGGTCGCCTGCGGCGGCGCCTGGCTCGGATCGAACGGGAAGCGATGCACGAGCTCGAGGTCCGTGGCGGTCGGGTGATCGACCAGCCGGAGCCGGTAGATGACCGCCTCGAGGGGGAACGTCGCTGATGCCGTGATCGAGAAGTAGAGGTACTTTCCGCTCGGGTCGATCCGCCCGCCCAGTGGGCCACCGGCGAAGCCGAAGAACCCGGCGAGCCGGGGGTCGGTGAACCAGACCGACGGCTGCCCGTCGGGGCTGACCCGCCAGATGCGGGGCTTGTCGTCGGGCACGTAGAGGTTGCCGGCCTTGTCGAACACGAGGTCGTTCCACATCGCAGTCATCCAACCACCGGCGTAGGCTGGCGGAACCTGGGCGAAGACCTGGGGTGCAGCCGGGTGCTGGCTCAGGTCGAGTCGCAGGATCCGGCCATTCATGTCGGCGACATAGAGCTTGTGGTTCGGCTTCGGGTTCCCGTCAACGGCGAGGCCGAAGAGGCCCATGTCGGAGTTCGGCATCGTCGCGATGCTCGTCGTGTTGACGAGACCGCCCTGCAGGTCGTAGGCGAACACTCGCTCGCCGTCGGAGTTGAGGTGCGGGGCGAAGAAGTCACCAGCGCTCGTCGAGACGTAGACTCGTGTTTCGTCGACGGCAATGCCGAACGGGTGCCCGGGCGCCGGGGCGCTGGCAAAGACCGTGACGTCGCCGACCGCCGGTCGCGCCCCCGAATCACCGTCACGCGCAAGGGAGAGGGCAGGGGACAACGCGATCGCGCCGATGGCGGCGAACAGCCGGCCAGCCACCCACCAGCGTCTCGCTCTATCGGCCGCGATTGGCCTCGCGTCCCACGCTACTCGCCCGCTGAATCGCCAGGTCATTTCCAATCCTCCTCGCGTCGGGCCAGTCCGGCGATCCGTTTCGCCGCTGGTGTCAGGAAGACGAACGGGACGCGGGGAATCGACAATGCCCATGCGGCCGATCCAACGACTCGCGTCGTGCGATCGTCGACCGGCCCGGCCCGGCAGGTCTTCCAGGAGCAGGCTGCGCGCGAGCCCGGGGCGAGTCAGGTCAGCGGCGTCTCATTCAGGCGACGGCGTGGAAGCCGGCCAGCCGCACGATCGGCTCAATGAGCTCGGCCAGGGGCGCGCCATCGATCTGGCTGAGCTCGTACCGCACACGCGTGATGGGTTTGGTCAGCTGGAGCAGCCGGGTGAGATCGATCGGGGTGGCCGACAGGACGAGGTCGGCGTCGACGGCGTTGAGGGTGGCCTCGAGCTCACGAACCTGCGCCGGGCCGTAACCCATCGCCGGGACGAGCGGCTCGAGTGCCGGATACCGGTCGAGGACCTCGCGGATCGATCCGACGGCCGCCGGGCGCGGGTCGACCAGTTGCGCCGCCCCGAAGCGCCGGGCGGCGACGATGCCCGCACCGTAGAGCATCCCGCCGTGGGTGAGCGTCGGGCCATCCTCAACGACGACCACTCGCTTGCCGGCGATCGGCGCACCGACGAGCGTCAGGTCGGACCGTGCCATGAGGATATTCGCCGTGGGGTTCAGGTCGTGAACCGCTGCACGGACGGCGACGACCGCGGCAGGATCGGCCGAATCGATCTTGTTGATGATGACGACGTCGGCCATCCGGACGTTCGTCTCGCCCGGGTGGTAGCGGCGCTCGTCACCCGGCCGCAGCGGATCGGCGACGACGATGTACAGGTCGGGTCGGTAGAACGGGAAGTCGTTGTTGCCCCCGTCCCACAGGATGACGTCGGCCTCGATCTCGGCCTCGTGGAGGATCGCCTCATAGTCGACCCCGGCGTAGACGACGCGGCCGGCGTCGAGATGCGGCTCGTATTCCTCCCGTTCCTCGATCGTGGTGTGGAACCGATCGAGGTCCTCGTGGGTCGCGAACCGCTGCACGCGCTGGGCGGCCAGGTCACCGTACGGCATCGGGTGACGGACGATGACCGGTGTGACGCCACGCTCGGCCAGGAGCGCGGCCAGATAGCGAGTGGTCTGGCTCTTGCCCGCTCCCGTTCGCGTCGCGCCGACGGCGATGACCGGGCGGCGGCTCTTGAGCATCGTCCGGTTGGGGCCCAGGAGCTCGAAATCGGCCCCTGCCGCGAGGACCCGCGAGGCGGCGTGCATCACGGACTCGTGGCTGACGTCGCTGTAGGCAAAGACGACCGTCTCGATACGCTCGTCGCGGATGACCCGCTCGAGCTCAGCTTCGGCGACGATCGGAATGTCCTGCTCGTACAGCGGGCCTGCGAGCTCGGCTGGATAACGCCGTCCGGCAATCCCGGGGATTTGCGTGGCCGTGAACGCGACGACCTCGACACCGGGATCGTGGCGATAGACGACGTTGAAGTCATGGAAGTCGCGTCCGGCGGCGCCCATGATCACGACTCGCTTGCGGTCCATCTGCGGCCTCCCGTCGCGGTCGTCCGACAAGCTCCGCCGGAGGAGTCAACGACCGCTCACACGGTCACAGCGGATCCCGTCCGCCTGCCAGTGCCCTTCGGCCCCTTGGCTGGGTCCACACGGTCCGGCTGTCGGTGCGCCTCGATTCGGGCGCTCGGACCCGGCTGAATCACGACGTTGTGCACGTGCGCGGAACCGTCAGCGGCCCGATCGTCGTACTGGGGCCGCAGGGTCCGGCCCGGGAGTCCAGAGGCTGTCGATGCGGTCCACCCGCAACAATCGGCGTTCGCGCCGGCAGGCACCGGTCGCAACCCCGCGGAGGCGAGCGGCGGTGTCCGGTCCACGGCCGAACACGGTGGGTCAGGTCAGGACAATCGACCGCAGGCAGGCTCGGACCGTCCGCGGCAGGGATCGCCGGCCGAGGGCCGCCGCCTCGATCGACCGCTCCCCGTCGGTCGGGATCGAACTCGCCAGGGTGCTGCTGCTGGTTGCGCTGGCGGCGTTGTGCATCCTTGTCGGTTTGCCGGCCCTCCTTGAGCTCGCCGTGCGGCTCGAGTGACCGGCTTGCCGCCCGCCGCGGTCAGGCCGGGGCTTCCCGGACGACGAGAACCGAGCACGACGCGTGCTGCACGACGTTGCGAGCGACGCTGCCGAGGACGAGGCGACTGAGGCCGGTCCGGCCATGGGTTCCCATCACGATCAGGTCGGCACCGGCAGCCTTTGCCGCAGCGATGATCTCGGTCGCCGCGTCACCGTCCCGACGGCACGGCTGCGCCTCCAGACCCGCGGCCTGAAGCTGCGATGTCATCTCCTGTGCGAGCTGGTCGTGCTGCCGTCGGGACGCCTCCGCGGCCTCGAGGGAGATGGGCATGAACTCGGCAGAGCCGGGTTGCGGGAAGCCGGTCCACCACGGGACCTCGACGTCCGCGACGCTCACCACCTTCACGCGAGAGCGGGCGAAGAGGGACCAGGTTCGCAGCAGATCGGCTCCGCGCGAGGCGCACAGCGACCCATCCCAGGCCAGCACGACGCGGTCGATCCGGTCACCCCGGGCGACGAGCACGGGCGCCGGTGCGTGGTCGATCACTTCGGCGGAGACCGACCCGAGGAGCATCGACTCGATCACGCCGTGGCCCCGGCTCCCGACAACGATCAGATCGGCCCGCATGCTGCGGGCTCGATCGACGATCGCCGCTGCAGGGCGCCCGCGGAGGACGACCGCCCTGACCCGCAGGCCGGGCCTCGCCAACCGTGCCCGGGCGTGACGAACGGTCCGCTCCGCCTCGGCGCGAATCTCCGCCTCGAGGTGATCGGCCTGGAGCGTCACCAGCGCCGGCCACGGCCCACCGTACAGCCCAGACCCGGATTCGACGGCCTCCGCCACCAGGATCTCCGTCCCGGCCGGCCAGTCGATGTTCGCCACGAGGTCGACGGCAAGGCGCGCCGCTGTTGAGCCGTCGATCGCGACGAGCAGGCGCAAGGTGTCACCAGCGACGTCCTTCTTCCGCCCGGTCATCGCTCACCTCGGTCGCGCTGGCTCGGCGGCTTCTGCAGGACACGTCGTGGCGGTGGCTGGGCCTCGCCCGATGGACGCTCGTGCGGTGGCCCCGTCCAGCGGTAGGCGCCGACCGTCCGCCGCCGCAGATCCGCGCCCGCCTCGTGGCGAAGCCGCGCGACGAGCTGGCGGTCGGTCAGCCGCGAGGCCGCCTGGCAGCTGATGTGACGGGAGCGTCCGTGGCCTTCGTCGATCTCACGGACGCGTCGCTCGAGCTGTTCGCGGACCGTGCCGGGGCCGAGGATCAGGAGATCGTCCGGAGCGAGGCGATTCACGATCTGCTCGACGAACCGGCCCAGGTGCTCGAGTCGACGCGGCTCGCCGGCGGTCTGCGGTGACCCACCGCCACCGTGGCGAACGCCCGGATCGTGCCGGACATGGCCGGTCGAACGGTGATGGGCCGGTACGTCGGACTCGACTCGCTCGAGGGCGGCCCGGACGCCCTCGAGGCGAACGATGACGGCCTCGCGTGCGTCGATCCAGACGAGCGTGCCGGGTCGCGGCACGCCGTCCGGGGCGGTCCGGCCCATGTCGGGCCCAGGCATCAGGAGCGCGCCCAGGCGGGCCGGCTGTCGCTTTCCGCGGCCAGATCGCCGTAGACAACGCCGCAGGCGCGCTCCCAGCCCGCCCGGTCAACGCGAGCGCTGAACCGGTGGCTGCCGGCGTTGAAGCTGATCGCCGGGTCTTCGCGTACGGCGTAGTCCGCGTACGTCGTCAACCCGAACAGCGCGCCCACGGCCGGGATGGCCCCAACCTCGCATCCGGGCGCGAGAGCCGCCAGACCTGCCTCCGTGAGCAGCCGGACATCGCTCGCGCCCACGGTTCGGCGAGCCTTGTGCAGGTCGAGGTGGTCCGTCGCGTCCAGGACGCACAGGAGCGTGCGGCCGTCGTCCGTCTTGACCCCCACGACCTTGGCGAACGTTCGCGGATCGACCCCCTCGGCGATGGCTGCGCCACGGGCCGTGAATGCCTGGCCGTGCTCGTGAACCTCGTACTCGACGTCGTGTTTGGCAAGCCAATCGAGAAGGTCCTGGTAGGGCTGGTTCAGCGTCGGAGTCGAGCTCATCAGGATGTCCTCCCACATCGTGTCCATGACGCCCAGCCTGATCAGGAGCCCTCGCGAGCGCACCGGCCATTGGGTGGCGTGGCGGGTGCCGAACGGCCCGAAGTGCTGGCCAGGCACGACGGCGCTCGCGGTTCGGTCCGAGCGGCCCCGAACGACGGGTCGGTTGGCTCTGGCCCGCCGCCCGCAGGGAATCGACACTGTCCGGGAATGGGCGGGTCGCGGGTGCATCCGCGCCAGGGACCCGGCGACCCGTCCGCCGACAGGAGGTTCTCAGATGACGCTTGTCCGACGTTCATCGCCGCTTACCGATGTCGTGTCATTCCGGGACATGGTCGACCGATTGTTCGACGAGCGACTGTTCCGGCCGATGTGGCTCGCCGGTGGCGAGCGCGAGGCCATGCCTGCGCTCGATCTCTACACGACGCCCGACGCGGTTATCGCCAAACTGGCCCTGCCCGGCGTGCATGCGGAGGACGTCGACATCTCGATTGCCGACGAGCTCGTCACGATCAGCGGATCGTTCAAGCAGGAGAAGGAGACGACCGAAGCCGGCTATACCCACAAGGAGCTGAGCCGCGGCGCGTTCAGCCGGACGTTCTCTCTCCCGATGGCCGTCAAGGCCGAAGACGCGAAGGCATCGTTCAAGGACGGACTGCTGACCCTGACGCTCCCGAAGACCGAGACGGTCAAGCCGAAGCATGTCAAGGTCGGGGTCGCCTGACCGAAGCACCGCATTGCGCGACCCGAAGGTGCAGAACTCGGGGCGGAGGGTCTCCTCGCCGGGGGCCGGGACCCCCCGCCCATTCGTGGGGGCACGAGCTGCCGGGTCGCCAGCAACCCGCCTGGGATCGGTGTCGCGCGATGCTGTGGACAATGGGCAACATGATCGACCGACCGGATCGACCTTGACCGCGATGCCGCGACCGGTCCCGTCCCGGAGCGATGCCTGGGCGATGCGGACGGGCCCGGCTGCGCTGGAGGCGCCCCGCGGCCGTCTGGCAGTCCGCCAACGCGGCCGCGACCTGATTGCCCAGCCTCTGCTCAACAAGGGCACGGCCTTCACCGACGCCGAGCGCGAGGCGTTCGGGCTGCGTGGGCTGCTGCCGGCGCGGGTCGCGACGATCAAGGAGCAGGTCGCGCTCGAGCTCGAGCATGTCCGACGAAAGACCGACGACCTGGAGCGCTACATCGGCCTGGCGGCCCTTCAGGACCGGAACGAGACCCTGTTCTACCGGGTGCTCTCGGAGAATCTCGAGGAGTTCCTGCCGATCGTCTACACGCCGACCGTCGGTCGCGCCTGCCAGGAGTTCAGTCACATCCTTCGACGGCCGCGCGGCGTGTGGATCACGCCGACCGACGTTCGACGGATCGACGACATCCTTCGCGCAGGCGCCGAGGGCGACGTTCGGCTCATCGTGGTGACCGATAACGAGCGCATCCTGGGCCTCGGCGATCAGGGCGCCGGCGGCATGGCCATCCCCGTCGGCAAGCTCGCCCTGTACACGGCGGCGGCGGGCATCTATCCAGCCCGCACGTTGCCCGTGTCGCTGGATGTCGGGACGGACAGAGCCGAGCTCCTCGACGACCCGCTTTATATCGGCTTTCGCGCGCCGCGTTTGCGGGGCGAGGCTTACGACGAGGTCCTCGAGGCGTTTGTCGATTCGGTGAGGCGGGTGTTTCCCGCTGCCGTCGTCCAGTGGGAGGACTTCAAGCAGCACAACGCGTTGCGGATTCTCAACCGCTACCGGCGTCGACTCCCAAGCTTCAACGACGACGTGCAGGGGACCGGGGGTGTCGTCCTCGCCGGCCTTCTCGCGGCCCGTCGCCGGCAGGCCGGGCTGTCCGGCGACCGGTTCCTCTTCCTGGGCGCGGGCGGGGCGGCAATCGGCATCGCCGGGCTGCTCAGCAGGCACCTGAGCGCGGATGGCCGTGGGTCCAGCACGGAAGGCCCGACGATGGCCCTGATGGACCATCGAGGGCTGGTCCATCTGCGGCGTGAGGCGCTGCCGGACGACCAGCGACCGTTCGCCGTCGATCCGCATTGGTTCACCGAGGCAGGCCTGACCGAGCCGGAGTTCGCCGATCCCGTGGCCGTCGCGCGGATCCTTCGACCGTCGGTGCTCATCGGGACGACCGGCAGTCAAGGCGCTTTCTCCGAGGCGCTCATTCGTGAGGTCGCCAGGCATGCGCCGATCCCGATCATCCTGCCGCTGTCGAACCCGGGCGATCGGGCCGAGGCACAGCCGGACGACGTCCTGGCATGGACGGAGGGTCGGGCCCTGGTTGCCGTCGGCAGCCCCGGCGGCGAGGTCGATCTGCCTCATGGCCCGCGGCTGGTCGGGCAGGCGAACAACGTGTTCGTCTTCCCGGGCGTCGGTCTCGCCGCGATCGTCGCCGAGGCCCGGGAGGTGACCGATGATGCCTTCGTGGTTGCCGCTCGCGAGCTGGCTTCGCTCGTATCGGACCAGCGCCTGGAGCGTGGGGCGATCTACCCGCCGATCAGGGAGCTTCGGCGGGTCGCTCGGACGATCGCCATCGCCGTCGTGCGGCACCTCCGCGACAGCGGCTACGGTCGCCAGTACCGTGACGAGGAGATCGAGCCGGCGGTCGACCGGGCGATGTGGCGGCCCGAGTACCTGCCATACGTTGCCGGGTAAGCCGCCCACCAGGGCTGCGCCACTGCCCGATCCACCCTCGCGGCCCACGAGCAGGTGACCTTCGACCCTGTCGCCTGCCCGGCGGCGCGGCCAACCTTGTCCTGAAGGACGAGGTGATCCTGATGATGACGGTTCACGACGTGATGACTGGGTCAGTGGTATCGGTCCGCCGCGGCACGCCTCTCAAGGAGGTCGCCCAGCTGCTGGTTGAGCACAGGATCAGCGGCGTGCCCGTGGTCGACGTGGACGGCGCGGTCCTCGGCGTCGTATCCGAAGCCGACTTCCTGATGAAGGAGCAGGGACCCGAGGCGGTCCGGCACCGGCGCCTCGCCCGCATCCTCGGCGAGTCCAGGGACACACGAGCCCAGCTCACCAAGCTCGGTGCGGTCACCGCGGCGGGGGCGATGACCGCGCCGGCCGTCACGATCGCGCCGGGTCGCTCGATCCACGAGGCCGCCGCGGTGATGATCGCCAGGCGTGTCAATCGGCTCCCCGTCGTGGACGGCGGACGGCTCGTTGGCATCGTCACCCGCGCGGATCTCGTCAGGGCCTACGCGCGCTCGGACGATGAGCTGGCCGGGACGATCCGTGACGATGTCCTGCTCCGGACCCTGTGGCTCGATCCGGCGGTGTTCACGATCACCGTCACCGACGGTGTGGCATCGATCAGCGGGCGGGTGGAGCGCCGCTCCACCGCCGAGATGGTCGAGCGAACCGTGCGCCTGGTCCCCGGGATCGTCGGCGTCCACGCCGACGTGGGCTGGTCGTTCGACGACAGCCGGTTGGAGCCCGCCTCGGCCGACCCCGTCTTCCCCTTCGGCCCGCGATGATTCGGGCCGCCTGTGGACGGCCAGTCAGCCCGGTGACAACCTTCAGGGGCGCGGCTGAAGCCAGACCGGATACTCCCGGACGTTCTCGGGACTGCCGTCGCGCGCGGACGGATCCCAGACGCGCAGCGTTCCCCATTGCGCCGCGGTCACGTCGTACGTGAGCGTCACGTCGAAGGTGCCCCAGCAACCGGTTCCGCAGGTCGCGGCCACCGGGCGATCGACCAGGACGCGGCCCTGGTGATCGCGGAGGGCGATCCGGAACTGGGCCTCGAAGACGTTGGCGAGGCCGGTGACTCGTCCTGGATTCAGCAGGGACGCACCCCACGCCGGACGATCGACGAAGATCGCCGGCACGAACGCGTCCCGGTAGGTGGCCCGGCCGACTGGCTTGTCGAGGACGATCCCCTCGGACGAGAAGACCGTCACCGGCACGCCGTCCAGCTCGAAGCGAACACGATCCACGCTCGAGAACTGGGTGAGGGTGTAGACGACCTGGGCGAGGCGGCCCTGAACCGAGAAGCTGCCGGCCCCCGAGGCGAACTCGCCGGACAGGTCCACCGTCGCGACACCGCTCGTGATGCTGACCCCCAGCAGCTCCGTGCCGGCCGGGATCATCGTCCTGATCCTGGGCGTCGCCGCGAGTTCCTTTGCCACAGGACCGGCGAGCAGCACGGTCATCGCCGCCTTCGCCACGGCTGTCGTGTCCGGGACGGTCCGCAGGACCGGGACCAGGCCCGGGTCGCCGCCGCCGGCAGCGTCGAGGAGGAAGTAGGCGCGGACGACGGTCGTCGCGCCGGGAGTCGGTGAAGGAGTCGGCAGGACGGGCACCGCACTCGGCGACGGCGACGGCAACTCCGACGGCGAGGCGGAGGGAGATGCGGCCGTCGGGCTCGGGGAGGGGCTGGTGCTCGGCGATGGCGACCCGCCGGTGGGCGTGCTGGTGGCGACGCCGCTGGTGGCCGGCCCCGCACACGAGGCCACGAGGACTGCCGTCACGAGGAAGCGAAGCAGGTTCGACGAGCGCGCCATGAGCATGTACCCCCGAGCGGATCGTTACGGCTTCAATCTGGGCTCAGGGGGCCCCAATGCGCATCCGCCGGACGTCACGAAAGCCGGCGCCATAGCGCCCGTTGCCCATGCGAGGGTGTGGTTCGGCGAAGGAACCGGCTGGCTGGGGGGAGGGGACCAGGTCGGTCTCTCACCGAGGGTCCCGGCCCGCCCTCAGCCAAGCACCCGCCTGGCCTCCTCGAACTCTTCGCGCGAGATCTCCCCGCGGGCGAATCGCTCCCGCAACAGCTCATCCGCGGCCGAGCGACTCGAGCGTTCGGTCGTTGAGCCCGGCCGATGGACGATCAGCCACACGCAAGCGACGGCGGCGACTGCCACGATCGCCATCGCGAGCAGCATCCACCATCCTCCGACGGAGGAGTAGTCCCAGCCATACATCATCGGCGCCACCTCCTGCCTGATGGTTGCAGCCGAGGTGCCTCCACCGAGCGGGCCCTTGCGCCTGTCCAGGTGGGCCGTTCGTCCTGTTCGGGGCAGCCGCTCTCATATACTCTATGGGAGTATCCAGCCGGAACCGGAGTGTCGCGCTATGGACCTCACGACCAGCGGCCACCACGGACCGGTCGAGCCCGGGGAGCAGGTCGAGGGCGGCGCCGGGCACGACCCTCACGCCGGGCACGACTCTCACGCCGGGCACGACTCTCACGCCGGGCACGATCGTCACGCCGGGCACTCGGTAGCGATGTTCCGCGACAAGTTCTGGCTGACCCTGGCCCTGACGATTCCGGTCGTCCTGTTGAGCCGCGACATCCAGCACTGGCTCGGCTATCAGGTCCCGACCTTCCCCGGCTCGGACTACCTCCCCGCGATCCTCGGGACGATTGTCTTCCTCTACGGCGGCCTCGTCTTCATCCGCGGCGGTCAAGGCGAGCTGGCCGACCGCCAACCCGGGATGATGACCTTGATCTCCCTCGCGATCGTCGTCGCGTTCATCACGAGCTGGGCCGGCACGCTCGGGGTGTTCGACGTCGAAATCTGGTGGGAGCTGGCGACGCTCATCACGATCATGCTGCTGGGCCACTGGCTCGAGATGCGCTCGATCGCCCAGGCGCGCGGAGCGTTGGCCGCGCTCGCGGAGCTCCTGCCGGATACCGCCGAACGGGTCTCGAACGGCGCTACGGAACGGGTCTCGCTGGCGGAACTACGAGTCGGCGACGTCGTCCTCGTGCGTCCGGGAGACCGCGTCCCGGCCGACGGCGTCGTCGTCGAGGGCAACGCCGACGTCGACGAGTCGATGATCAGCGGCGAGTCGAAGCCGGTACCGAAGGAGTCGGGCGACAAGGTCGTCGCCGGGACGATCGCCGCCGGCGGCAGCCTCCGCGTCCACGTCTCGGCGGTCGGCGAGGAGACGGCGTTGTCGGGCATCATGCGGATGGTCGCGGCCGCGCAGGCGTCCGCGTCGCGTGCCCAGGCGCTTGCCGATCGGGCAGCCGCCCTCCTCTTCTACGTCGCCGTCGCCTCCGGTGCGATCACGCTCGGCTTCTGGTGGCTGCAGGGCGATGCGGAAGGCGCACTCGTCCGCACGGCGACCGTGCTCGTGATCGCCTGTCCCCACGCCCTCGGGCTCGCGATCCCGCTCGTCATCGCGATCAGCACCTCGCTTGGGGCCCGGAACGGCCTCCTCGTCAAGGACCGGATCGCGCTCGAGCGGGCCCGGGAGGTCCAGGTCGTGATCTTCGACAAGACGGGGACCCTGACGAAGGGTCAGCCGATCCTGGCTTCCGTGGCAGCGACCGGCGTCGACGAGACCGAGCTCCTCCGACTCGCGGCATCGGTCGAAGCCGACTCGGAGCATCCCCTCGCCCGCGCGATCGTTCAGGGTGCGCGACATCGCGGGATCGAACCCGCGGCGGCCGCGAAGTTCGAGGCACTCGCGGGACGGGGAGCCCGGGCGGTGGTCGATAGCCGCACGGTGGCGGTCGGTGGTCCGCGACTGCTGGCCGACCTCGCGCTCGAGCCGATGCCGGCGACGGACCCGTGGGAGCGGGACGGTCGCACGGTGCTCCACGTCGTCGTCGATGGCCGGGTCCTCGGGGCGATCGCCATCGAGGACGAGATCCGGCCCGAGTCGGCCGAGGCGGTACGCGACCTCCACGCGCTCGGTCTCCAGGTCGCCATGATCACCGGCGACAGCCAGGCCGTGGCCGACGCGGTCGCCCGCCGCATCGGCATCGACGAGGTGGCGGCCCAGGTGCTGCCCGCCGACAAAGCCGCGGCCGTGAAGCGCTTCCAGGAGGGCGGCCGCAAGGTGGCGATGGTCGGCGACGGCGTCAACGATGCACCGGCCCTGGCGACCGCCGACGTCGGGATCGCCATCGGGGCTGGTACGGACGTGGCGGTCGAGTCGGCCGGGATCGTCCTCGTGCGCAGCGACCCACGCGACGTCGTCGCGGCGATCGAGCTGTCGCGAGCGAGCTACCGGAAGATGGTCCAGAACCTCATCTGGGCGGCCGGCTACAACCTGGTCGCCATTCCTGTCGCTGCCGGAGTCCTCGTGCCCTGGGGCCTCGACCTCCCGATGGCCGTCGGGGCGATCGCCATGAGCGCGTCCACCATCATCGTCGCCGCCAACGCCCAGCTTCTCCGGCGCCTCCGTCTCCGCCGCCCCGCCGTCATGCCGGAGCCCCGACTCGCCGCGGTTTGAATCGGTGCGACCATGGATCGCCCCCGTGGCGAGGTCCCCATGTCGAAATCCCCGGCTGAGCCCGCGAGTCTGATCCGCACGGCCCACCCCGACGGGCTGTCCGCGACCGAGGCAGCCGCGCTCCTGGACGCAGAGGGACCGAATGCGATCGAGGAGCACGGTCGCCGGTCCCTGCTGGCGATCGCGCTCGGCCAGTTCACCAGCCCGCTCGTCCTGCTCCTCATCGGGGCCAGCATCATCAGCATCGCGGTCGGCGACCAGGTGGACGCCGGGATCATCCTCGCCATCGTCGTCCTCTCGGCGGCGCTCGGGTTCACGCAGGAGGCGCGATCGGAGGGCGCCGTGGCGGCGCTCCGGGCTCGCCTCGCGATCCAGGCCACCGTGATCCGCGATGGCGAAGAGCGGGATCTCCCGGCCCGCGATCTGGTGCGCGGCGATCTCGTCGTGCTGAATGCCGGTGACATCGTGCCCGCCGACGGCCGGCTGGTCGACGCCAACCACCTCTACGTGGACGAGTCGGCCCTCACCGGAGAGTCGGCGCCGGCTCTCAAGGTCGCCCGCGCGGGCGAGCTCGACCAGGCCAGGGAGGCCGACCGCGACGCCTTCGTCTTCTTCGGCACGAGTGTCGTCAGCGGCGCGGCTCGGGCGGTGCTGATCGCCACCGGTTCGCGCACGACCTACGGGCTCATCGCGCGTCGACTCATCGAGCGCGCGCCTCGCAATGACTTCGAGCGCGGCGTGCGGAGCTTCGGGCTGCTCGTCTCGCGGGTCATCCTGCTGCTCGTTGTCGGTGTCTTCGCCGCCGACGTCGCCCTCAAACGGCCGCTCGTCGAATCGCTGCTCTTCGCGATCGCCCTCGCCGTGGGCCTGACCCCGGAGCTTCTGCCGGCGATCGTGACGGTCAACCTGAGCCGCGGCGCCCGCGCCCTGGCCCGGCGCGGCGTGCTCGTCAAGCGACTGCCCGCCATCCAGAACCTGGGCAGCATGACCGTCCTGTGCACCGACAAGACGGGCACCCTGACACAAGGACGGCTGACCTTCGAACGGGCGGTCCGGGCGGATGGCGGCGACGCGCCCGAGGCGCTCGAGCTGGCCTGGTTGAACAGCCACTTCCAGACCGGTTTCACCAATCCGCTGGACATCGCGGTCCTGGCGGCCGCCACGAGGCTGGCCAGGCCGGGCGCGTTCCACAAGCTCAGCGAACTGCCCTTCGACTTCGAGCGCCGCTGTCTCAGCGTGCTTGTCCGTCGACCCGACGGTCCCAGGCAGCTCATCACCAAGGGTGCCCCCGAAGCCATCCTCGAACGCTCGGCACGCGTCCGAACCGCGCACGGGACGGCGCCGCTCGA
>JBGPDX010000024.1:0-20731 GCA_041482475.1 Candidatus Limnocylindria bacterium
ACCCACGTCCAGATGTGGCGGTCATTGACCCCGGAGAAGCTCGTCAGCTTCTCGTCCTACTCGGTCTCGCTCCAGACCGTCCACGAGGTCGACTACTGGGCGACCGATGCGATCCCGGAGGACAGCCGCTTCTACTGGAAGTCCTTTTTCCGCTACTCGGGCGAGTTCCAGGCGATCCCGCTGTTCATCCCGATCTACGGTGACGCGGTCCGGGCCCGCTCGTACCCGCGAACCCTCGTCCAGCAGTACACCCAGATCCGGCGCTGGGCGTGGGGCGTGACCGACATCCCGTACTACATCCGGAACGCCTTCGCTCATTCGGAGATCCCGCGCTGGAAGCGCGTCCGCCGGCTGGTCGACCTGTGGCTGGACCACATCAACTGGGCGATCGCGCCGTTCGTCATCATCTTCGGGTCGAACGTGCCGCTGCTGCTCAATCCGTCGTTCGCCCAGACCACGCTTGGCCAGAACCTGCCGCTCTATGCCGCCTGGTTGCTGACCGGCGCGTTCTGCTGCCTGCTTCTGCTCATCTACGTCGAGGAGCGGATCGCCCCGCCGCGCCCCGCGGCGTGGGGTCCGCTGCGCCGCGCGACGTCCTGGCTGCAGTGGGTCGCCCTGCCGATCGTGGGGCTGATCTTCTCGAACCTGCCGGCCCTCGACGCGCAGACGCGGCTGATGACGGGCCGCTACCTGGAGTATCGGGTCACGGAGAAGATGTAGCAGCCGCCCTCAGGGCGCCGGCGGTGGTGTCAGCTCGGGCGTGGAGCGCCCGACGGTGATGACGATGTCGACGGTCGCGGTCGGATCCGTCGTGGGGACGATCGTCGCGCGGAGGACCTGCTGGAGCAGCTTCACCGTCGCCGGCAGGCGGTCCTCGGCGCCGTTGTAGACGACGATCCGGGTGCCGTTGCCGGCCGCTTGTCGCGACGTCGGCACCGACACCGTCAACCCCTGGTACTCGAGGTAGGCGGCGATGCGCGAGGCCTGGCCGGGCGAGCCCGCGCCGTTGAGGATCCAGATCTTGGCGCCTTCTTCGGCCAGTGTCTCGCGACTCGCCTCGAGGTTTGGATCGACGACGAACGCCTGCTTGACGGCGGTCCTGATCCGGGAGATGTACGGCTCGATGACGAATCCGAGACTCGCCCGCGATCCTTCCGCTCCGAAGCGTGGCGGGGCGAAGACGTATGACCGGATCGTCTTCGTGTCGATCGATTCGGCCAGCCCCAGCAGCTGCGGCAGGAGGTCGCGCGGGATGTCGGTGCGGACGGCCTGCGACAGCGCAGCGGCCAGGTCGTTGATATGCGGCAGGACCGTCGCGATGTTCAGCTGCTCGCGTAGCGACAGCAGGATCCGCTGCTGGCGCTGGCCACGGTCGTAGTCGTTCGACCCAAAGCCGAACTTGCCGTGTCGCGAACGGGCGTAGATGAGCGCCTGGGCGCCGCTCATGTGCTGGACCCCGGTCGGGATGTAGATCCGGAGATTGCCGTCCGGGCCCGGGTACTGCTCGTCGAGGACCGGGCTCTGGACGTTGACCGTCACGCCGCCCAGCGCGTCGATGACCTTGATGAAGCCGGCGAAGTTGACCTCGACGAAGTACTTGACGTCGAGGCCGTACAGGTTGCCCAGGACGGCCTTGAGGGCGTTGTAGCCGCGGGTCCGGGCCGTGCCGGGGAACAGGTCGGCCCGGTTCCGCACCCGGACGAAGAGGCTGTTGATCTTGGACGGGTAGCTCGAACCCAGCGCGTACCGCGCCGGCCCGGGCGGAATCGGGATGTCGACGGTGTCGCGCGGCAGGCTGAACATCGCCACCTGCTTGGATACCGGATCGATCGACACGACGATGAGCGTGTCGGTGTTGTGGCCGCCCGCCTGCTCGTCGGCGCCGATCAGCAGGATGTTCAGCCGGTCTCTGCCGTTCCACGGCGGCGCGGACGCGTTCGGCAGCGCGGAGCCCTCCGGCGGAAGGCTGATCGACACGTCCGGGCTGTCGGACGCGTCCGCCTGGCCGCTTGGGGCGGGCGAGCCCGTGGCCGTGCAATCGCGGTTCGGGTCGAAGATGCAATCGGCCGTGTTCATCGCCAGCACGTCGTAGCGGGCGAGCGCCACGTGGCCGGTGGCCATGACGAGGATGACGGCCAGCAGGCCGGCGAGGGACAGCGGCTGGAGGGGGACGCGTGGCCGCCCCAACCGGCCGCCGCCGCTCGCCCGCCACGAGTTGAGATAGGCCGTCACCCGATAGGCGTCGACGATCGCGATGAGCCGGTAGAGGAGCGCGATCAGGTTGACGACGAAGATCGACGGCAGGACCCATGGCACGAGGACGAAGCCGACCAGCTCGCCTCGATCCATCCGCAGGACGACGCCGGCCAGCAGCGCGATCAGGAGAACCGGCGCGGCGGCGAACGCCAGGGCTCGCTGGTACGCGCCGGCGTAGGCGTGGCCAAGGCCGGGGAAGAGGAGGGAGAGGAACGCGGCCGCGAACGGAGACCGCCCGCGGGGAGTGCCCGCTTTCTCGGACTGCACGGCGCCGATCATAGAGCGCGGCGGCCGAACGCACCCCGCGCGACCGGTCGGCATCCGCCGCTAGACTCTCCGGGATGCCCACCGACCGCTCCTTCGCGTCCGTTGCCGCGAAGCCGGACTTCGTCGCCCTGGAGCATGACGTCCTCGCCCGCTGGCGCGAACAGCGGACGTTCGACCGTCTGCGGGCGCAGAACGCCGACGGCCCGCGATGGAGCTTCCTCGACGGGCCGATCACCGCCAACAACCCGATGGGCGTGCACCACGCCTGGGGCCGCAGCTACAAGGATCTCTTCCAGCGCTTCCACGCCATGCTCGGCGAGAACCAGCGCTGGCAGAACGGCTTCGACTGTCAGGGTCTGTGGGTGGAGGTCAACGTCGAGCGCGACCTGGGCTTCACCAACAAGCGCGACATCGAGGACTACGGCATCGACCGCTTCGTCAGCCTGTGCAAGCAGCGCGTCCTGACCTATGCGGCGCGACAGACCGAGCAGTCGATCCGCCTGGGAATGTGGATGGACTGGAACGACCCCGACGAGCTGCGCCGGCTGCGCGACCTGCTGGCCGAGGACCCCTCGGCCAGGACCAGCGTCGAGGGGCCGGACGGTCCGGTGACCGACACGGTCGAGATGCTCGTCGGGCGCCTTGGCATGCCGGACGTCGGTGGCTCCTACTTCACCTTCAGCAACGAGAACAACGACCTCATCTGGGGATTCCTCGCCGAGTGCCACCGGCGCGGCTGGATCTACAAGGGCCACGACACGATGCCGTGGTGCGCCCGCTGCGGGACCGGCCTGTCCCAGATGGAGCTCAACGAGGGCTACCAGGATCGAGAGGATCCCGGCCTGACAGTCAGGCTCCCGCTCCTCGACCGGCCGGGCGAGTCGCTCCTTGTCTGGACCACGACGCCGTGGACGCTCACCTCGAACGTCGCGGCCGCGGTCGGCGAAAACCTCGTCTACGTCCGCGTCCGACAGGGAGGCGACACGTTCTGGCTCGCCAGGGGCACCGTGAAGCAGGCGCTGGCCGGTCCGTTCGAGGTCCTCGAGGAACGTCGCGGCGAAGAACTCGTCGGGTGGCGCTACGCGGGCCCATTCGACGACCTGCCGGCGGTCCGCGAGGCCTTGGCCCGGGGCACGCGGGACGAGCCGAATCGACTCTACGAGCACCGCGTCATCGCCTGGAACGAGGTCGGCGAGGAGGAGGGGACGGGGATCGTCCACATCGCCCCCGGCTGCGGCGCCGAGGACTACCAGCTGGGCAAGTCCCTGGGGCTCCCGGTCATCGCCCCGCTCGACGAGTCGGGGATCGTCCTGCCCGGGTTCGGCGCGCTGTCGGGTCGCGACGTGCGCGACGTCAGCGAGCCGATCGTCGAGCACCTCCGGCGCGAGCATCGCTTCTACCGGCTCGAGCCCTACCGCCACCGCTACCCGCACTGCTGGCGTTGCGGTACGCCGCTCGTCTTCCGACTTGTCGACGAGTGGTACATCAGCATGGGGCCGGTCTACGACCAGCCGCGGGAGACGCTGACCCGGGAGCAGGTCAACGCCAGCCTCCGCTACCAGATCATGGAGGTCGTCGACCGCATCCGCTGGATTCCGTCGTTCGGCTATGAGCGCGAGCTCGACTGGCTGCTGAACATGCACGACTGGATGATCAGCAAGAAGCGCTACTGGGGCCTGGCGCTGCCGATCTACGACTGCTCTCGCTGCGGGACGATCGATGTCATCGGCGGTCGGGACGAGCTGCGCCGCCGGGCCATCGAGGGCTGGCAGGCGTTCGAAGGCCACACCCCGCACCGGCCGTGGGTCGATGCCGTCCGGATTTCGTGCTCGCGCTGCGGGACGCCGGTCGACCGGATCCGGGACGTCGGCAACCCGTGGCTGGACGCCGGCATCGTCCCGTTCTCGACCCTCCACTATCGCGAGGATCCCGACTACTGGAAACACTGGTTCCCGGCCGACTTCATCAGCGAGAGCTTCCCGGGCCAGTTCCGCAACTGGTTCTACTCGATGCTCGCCATGAGCACCGTTCTGCGCCGTGAGCCGCCGTACCTGGCGATCTTCGGCTATGCCCTCGTCTACGGCGAGGACGGCCGGCCGATGCACAAAAGCTGGGGCAACGCCATCGAGTTCGACGAGGCCGCCGAACGGATGGGCGTCGACGTCATGCGCTGGATGTTCGCCAACGCCCGACCGGAGGACAACATCCTGTTCGGCTGGCACGCCGCGGACGAGGCGCGACGCGGCCTGCTGGTGTTGTGGAACGTCTACGCGTTCTTCGTCACCTACGCGCGTCTGGGCGGTTGGATGCCCGGCCACGCGCCGCCGCCCGTCGAGGGACGACGGGCGATGGATCGCTGGATCCTGTCGCGCGTCGCGGGCCTCGCCGAGCAGGCCCGCGACCGGTTGGCCGACTACGATGCGCTTGCCGCCGCGCGGCTGATCGATGGGTTCATCGATGAGCTGTCGACGTGGTACGTCCGGCTGTCCCGGAAGCGGTTCTCGCGCAACGACGACGCGGTCGACCGTGACGCGGCGTTCGCCACGCTCCACGAATCGCTCGTCACCGTGAGCCGGGTCCTCGCGCCGATCCTGCCGTTCCTGACCGAGACGATGTACGCGAACCTCGTTGCCGGGATCGAGCCCGATGCGCCTGATTCCGTCCATCTCAGCCGCTGGCCGCGAGACGAGCTGGCGCCACGCGACGCCGAGCTGGAGGCGGCCATGGCGACGGCCCGCCGGGCGGTCGACCTCGCCCGGACGCTGCGGGGAACGGCCGGCCTGAAAGTCCGTCAGCCGCTCGCCCGGATGTGGCTGGCGCTTCCCGGCGGCGACCTCGCCGCGCGCGACGAGCTGGTGTCGGTCATCGCCGACGAGGTGAACGTCAAGACCGTCGAGCTGATCGGCGACGAATCCGGCCTCGTCGAGCGCCGTGTCCGGCCGCTGCTCCCGAAGATCGGCCGAAAGCTCGGCAGCGCCGTGCCGGCGATCATGGCGGCCGCCCGCGAGGGCCAGTTCGAGATCCACGACGACGGCTCAGTTTCGCTCGCCGGGCAGACGCTCGCGCCTGACGAGGTCGAGATCGTCGCCTCGCCCCGACCCGGCACCGTGGTCGCCCACGACGTCGGGCTCCTCGTCGTGCTGGATACGGAACTGACTCCGGAGCTGCGCGCGGAGGGCGACGCCCGCGAGCTGCAGCGCGCGATCCAGGACCTGCGCAAGGAGGCCGGCCTCGACCTCGACGCCCGGATCGAGCTGTGGCTCGACGGCCTGTCGCCGGCCGTGGCCGCGTTCGCCGATGCGATCGCCAACGAAACCCTGGCCGATTCGGTGATCCTGGGTCCGCCGCCGGAGGGACAGGCGACGGCGACGGTCGAGCTCGAGGCCGGCAGGGCGAGCCTCGCCTTGCGCCCGCGCGCAACGCGCGGCTAGGCTAGTGCCCGCGGACCCGGACGCTGGAGGCAACGACCTGGACGAGGCCTCGGTTCGAACGACGACGACGGATGGCCCGCGGACGTCCTCGGGAGTCCACGCGCGGCGCCCTCGCTGGGGCCTCTTCGCCGGACTGGCGGCCGCGATCGTCGTCGCCGACCAGCTGACAAAGGCGTGGGTCATCGCCAACGTCGACCCGGACCAACCGACCCGCCTCGTCGGCGACTACCTGCGACTGATCGTGTCGCACAACAACGGTGCCCTGTTCGGTCTGTTCCCGAACCAGGCGACGCTGTTCGCCCTCGCCTCGTTCGGCGTCATGGTCCTCATCGTCGGCTACCAGGCCCGGACGGGCGGCAGCCTCGTCATGTCGGTCGCGCTGGGGCTGCTGCTGGGCGGCGCGATCGGCAACGTCGCGGACCGGTTGCGCTACGGCTACGTCATCGACTTCGTCGACGCCGGGGTCGGCGGCCTGCGCTGGTACACCTTCAACGTCGCCGATTCGGCCATCAGCCTCGCACTCGTCCTGTTCGTCCTCGTCGCCATCCGGCCTTCCCTCGTTGGGCTGGCTAACGCGGGCGCGCCCGGCCGCGGAACGGATGCCTGAGCCGTCGACGTCCGCCGCCGACGTCCGGGTCCTGACGGTCCCGGAAGGTGCGGCGGCCCAGCGGGTCGACCGATTCGTGGCCGACGTGACCGGCCTCTCCAGGAGCTACGTCCAGCGACTCATCACGCGCGGCCTCCTGACGACCGGCGGGGCTCCGCTCAAGGCGAATGCGATCCTCGCGCCGGGCGCCACAGTGCGGCTCGTCGTGCCACCGGCCGAGCCACTCGACGTCGAGCCCGACTCCGGCATCGTCCTTCGCGTCGTCTACGAGGACGACGACCTCCTGATCGTCGACAAGCCGGCGGGGCTCGTCGTGCACCCGTCACCCGGGCACGCCGGAGGCACGCTCGTCAACGCGCTGCTGGCCCGGGCCGGCGGGAAGGAGTACGGCGGGATCGCCGGAATCCAGCGGCCCGGGATCGTCCACCGCCTCGACCGCGACACGAGCGGTCTGCTGATGGTGGCGAAACACGACCGCGCCCAGGCCTCGCTCATGGCGCAGCTCAAGGCCCGACGGGTCAAGAAGACCTACCTTGCGCTCGTCGCGGGCAACGTGGCCGCCGCGGTCGGGCGGATCGAGGGTCCCATCGGGCGCGACCCGCGTCGCCGGACCCGCATGGCGGTGACCGCCGACGGGCGCCCCTCGGTGACCGGCTACCGGGTCCGCGAGCGATTCGCGGGCTGGACCCTCCTCGAGCTCGACCTCGTAACCGGCCGGACCCACCAGATCCGCGTTCACCTCGACGCGATCGGCCATCCCGTCGCCGGCGATCCGGTCTACGGGACGGGGACGTCGAGGCGGGGACCGGCGGGCCTCGACCGGCTCTTCCTCCACGCCTGGCGGCTCGAGCTGGCCTCGCCGTCGGACGGTCACCTGATCCGCGCGACCGCGGCGCTGCCGTCCGAGCTGGAAGGGGTGCTCGACGACCTCACGGCCGCCGGATCGGACGGCGGCGCGACCGGTCGGGGCGCCGGGACCACAGGGGCCGCGCGGACGGGGAGGGCCGCGGGCACGGTGGGGGCCGGGTGACCGAGCCGGACGCGACGGCGGCGCGGCGGGCAGCGCCGGTGGGCGCCGAGGCGTCGAGGCGCCGGCGTGGGGCACGCCCGCCGGGCGGCGAGGGCGCGGTCGCTGCGCCCGGCGCGTTGCTCGTGATCATCTCGGGGCCGTCCGGCGTCGGCAAGGACACGATCATCGATGCGCTCCGGCGTCGCAAGCGAGCGAAGGACTACCACTACGTCGTGACCTGCACGACGCGGGCGCGCCGGCCCGGGGAGATCGACCGAGTGAGCTATCAGTTCCTGAGCCGCGACGAGTTCGATCGTCTTCGCCGGCGGGGTCAGTTCCTCGAGGCCAACCAGGTCCACGGCCAGTGGTACGGCACGCCCCGCGGCCAGGTCCGCGAGGCGCTCGCCGCCGGACGCGACGCCATCCTCAAGATCGACGTGCAGGGGGCCCAGGTCATCAAGGAGACCGTGCCGGAGGCGCTCCTCATCTTCCTCGTCCCACCGTCACTCGAGGACCTCTTCCATCGCCTCCGCTCGCGCGCGACCGAGAGCGTCGACGAGCTCGAGCTGCGCCAGCGGAATGCGGCCATCGAGCTGGCCCGCCAGGACGACTACGACTATGTCGTGACCAACGAGACCGGCGAGGTCGAGCGAACGGCCAAACGCATCGACGAGATCATCGACGAGGAGCACCGCCGCCACCCGGAGCGCCGTGTCGTGGTCTGAGGCGAGCGCCTCGCCTGCGACAATCGGGTGGTGACCGATCAGACGACGCTCGAGTTCGACACGACCGCCGGACCGCGCGATGGATCGAACGACGGCATCGTGCGACTGGTCGAGGTGGCAGTCGACTCGGTCGGCGGCGGCGGGGCGCAGACCTACACCTATGCGGTTCCCGAGCGGCTGATCGACATCGAGCCAGGTGAGCCGGTCCTCGTCGAGTTCGGTCAGCGCCAGGCCCTCGGGATCGTCCTGGCCGAGGCAGGCGGCGCCCCTGGCATCGAGGCGAAACCGATCGTCGATCGTGTTCGCGCCGACGGTCCATTGCTGCCGCCGCTGTCGCTCGCGCTCGCCCGCTTCATCAGCGACCACTACCTCGCGCCGCGGGCGCTCGTGCTGCGGGCGATGCTGCCGCCCGACATGCTCGAGCGCCTCGAGCTGGTCGCAGAGCGCCGTCCGGCGACGGTCGCCCCGCCGGCGGATCCGGTCGACCGCGATCTTCTCGACCAGCTCGAGGCAGGACCACGCGCCGTCCGCGATCTCGCCGCGCCCGACGGCCGGGCCGGCCTCGTCCGCCGGCTGCGGGGCATGGAGACCCGCGAGCTCGTGTCGCTCGACTGGACGCTCAGCGGGTCGGGCGCCGGCCCACGCTTCGGGCGCTGGCTCGAGGCGACGGACGAGGGCCGCGCGGCAGCCGCCCGGCTGGCCGCCGGGGAACGCCTCGCCGGCCGCCCCCTCGGGCCTCGCCAGGCGGCGGCGCTGGCGGAGCTCTCGGCCGCTCCGCGCGGGCCGTCCGACGGCCTCGCCTCACCCGATCTTGCCGGGCGGCACGGGAGCGCCGCCCTGGCCGGCCTCGTCCGCCGCGGCCTGGCGGCGGTCGAGATCCGGGAGCGGCCCAGGCGACCGCTCGCCGCGCGCCCGCCGGGCCTGCGCGGCGGCCGACCCGCGCGGGCGCCGCTGACGCCGGCCCAGAGGGTGGCCGTCGGGCTTGCTGCGGACGCCATCGCCGCCGGCGATCCAACCCCGCTGCTGCTCGACGGCGTCACCGGCGGCGGCAAGACCGCCATCTACGTCGAGTCGATTGCGACATGCCTGGAGCGAGGCCGGCCGGCCCTGGTCCTCGTCCCGGAGATCTCCCTCGCCCTGCCGCTCGTCGACCGGCTGCGTGCCGACCTCGCGGCGCGGGTCGCCCTCGTCCATTCGGGCCTGGGCGCGGGCGAGCGAGCAGACGAGTGGCGCCGTATCCGGGCCGGCGACGTCGACATCGTCGTCGGGACGCGCCTCGCCGTCCTCGCGCCACTGGCGGACGTCGGGCTCATCGTCGTCGACGAGGAGCACGAGGCGGCGTACAAGAGTGACCGGACGCCGCGGCTGCAGGCGCGTGACGTGGCTATCCAGCTCGCCGGACTGGCCGGGGCGGCGGTCATCCTGGGCAGCGCCACGCCGGCGGTCGACAGCGTGGGCCGCGCCCGCGCCGGCGACTACCGCCGCGTCGAGCTTCCGGCACGGCCGGTGGGCCAGGCGCCCGTGGTCGAGCTGGTCGACCTGCGCGCCGAACTGCAGGAGGGGAACCGCAGCCTCATCTCGCGGCGGCTTGGCGAGGCACTCGGCGCGCTCGATACGACGGCCGGCGAGCAGGCGATCCTCGTCCTCAACCGCCGCGGTACGGCGTCGGTGGTGCTGTGTCGCGACTGCGGCCATGTCCAGGCCTGCGCCGAGTGCGGCCGGCCGCTCGTCTACCACCAGGCGGGGATGACCCTGCGCTGCCATCACTGCGGTCGCGCCGCGCCCCTCGCATCGCGCTGCCCGTCCTGTGGCTCGCCGCGGATCCGCTACCTGGGCGGCGGCACCGAACGGGTCGAGCGCGAGGTGCGCGAGGGATTTCCCCGACTTCGCGTCGCGCGGCTCGACCGCGATATCGTCGAGCGACGCGGTGCCGCGGCGCGGGTGGTTGACGCCTTTGCCGGGGGCGATATCGACGTGCTCGTCGGGACGGGGCTGGTGGCGAAGGGGCTCGACATCCCCAACGTCACCCTCGTCGGCGTCGTGTCCGCCGACGTCGCCCTGAACCTGCCCGACGAGCGCGCCGCGGAGCGGACATATCAGCTGCTCGCCCAGGCCGTGGGACGCGCCGGACGGGGCGAGCGAACGGGCACGGCCGTGATTCAGACGTACCAGCCGGATCATCCGGCGATCCAGGCGGTCGTCCGGGCGCGCCCGACGGCGTTCTACGACGCGGAGCTCGAGCTGCGCGCCCGGTTCGGCTCGCCGCCGTTCGGTCGGTTGATCAAGCTGACCGTCGGGCTGGTCGACCGCGACGCCGCCGAGGCCGCCGCCCGGTCGATGGCGGATCGGCTGCGGGCCCTCGCCCGCGAGCGCGCGCTCGACGTCGTCGTTGCGGGTCCGGCTCCGGCCTACATCGCCAGACGGGCGGATCGCTGGCGCTGGAACGTCGTCCTTCGCGGAAGCGACCCGGCGGCTCTCCTCGACGGCCGGGTCGATCCGCCGTGGTCGGTCGACGTCGACCCCGAATCGCTGCTCTGACGTTGAGCCCCGGCCGGCATCCGGGCCTGACCCCATCGTCCGGCTGGGCCGAATCCGCCGTTTCGGTGACAATGGAGCGCCACGCCCAGAGGAGAGCGCCATGAACGAGACCAACAGGCCATCCCAGGAGCCCCGCAAGGGCAGCGACGAGTCCTTCGGCTGGTCCGACAGCGAAGGTAGCGAGACCGGGCACAGCACGTCCGGTCGCGAATGGGTGTCACAGCTGCAGGCGATGATCGACAACCTCGCCACGAACGCCGCGCCGGTCGTCCGCGAGATCGGGGCCAAGGCCGCCGAGCTGGCGGCGCTTGCCGGCGAGAAGGCCGGGCCGATCGCCCATCGCGCCGCCGACGTGACCGCAACCGCCGGGACGAAGGTCGCCGAGCGCGGCCGCGAGGTGGCCGCGGAGCTGCGGCGCGACGCGGGCCGCAACGGCGACAGCGGCACGACCGGCAGCGGCTCGCCGGACTCGCGCGGCGCATAGTCCGGCCGGCGCCGGCGGGACCCGTCTCCCGACCTGGGGGACCGGGTCCGCTGGCTATACTCGGGGCATGAGCGTCCGACCCATCGTGCTCCTCGGCGACCCTCGCCTTCGCCTCAAGGGCGAGCCGGTCTCGAGCTTCGGCAAGTACCTCCACGAGCTCCTCGACGACCTGGCCCAGACGATGCGCGCGGCGCCCGGGGTCGGGCTGGCCGCGCCCCAGCTGGGTGAGGCCGTCCAGGCCTGCGTGATCGAGGTCGAGGGCCGCCTCCACGAGCTGGTCAACCCGCGGATCGTCCGCGCCAGCGGCGAGGATCGCGACCTCGAGGGCTGCCTGTCGCTGCCCGGTTACTACGCCTACGTCACCCGTCGCGAACGGGTCTGGGTCGTCGCCCAGAACCGGGTCGGCAGGAAGATCAAGGTCGCCGGCTCGGGCCTGCTGGGTCGCGCCCTCCAGCACGAGCTCGACCACCTCGACGGCAAGCTGTTCATCGACTACCTCGAGTCGATGGAGGAGCTCATCCCCGTCGGTGGCGGCGACGAGCCCGAAGGCGCCGAGGAGGCCGCGAAGGCCCTGGCGTGAGCGATGCCCGGGGCGGTCGGCGTCGACCGGCGCGGGCGGTCTTCTTCGGGTCCGGGGCGTTCGGCGTCCCGATCCTCGATGCGCTCGCGCGGGCACCCGAGGTCGAGCTCGCCGCCGTCGTCTCCGTCCCGGACAAGGCCGTCGGACGGCGCCGCGAGGTCACCGCGGTTCCGGTCGCGGCCCGGGCGCGCGAGCTCGGCGTGCCGCTCGTCCAGCCGGACAGCATCCGGACGCCGGGGGGCATCGCCCGCATCGGCGCGCTCGAGCCCGACCTGGGTGTGCTGGCCGATTTCGGCCGGATCGTCCCGCCGGAGGTGCTCGAGATCGTCCCGCGCGGGATCCTCAACGTCCATCCGTCGCTCCTCCCGCGACATCGTGGCGCGAGCCCGATCGCCGCGACGATCCTTGCCGGCGACACGGGCACGGGCGTGACGATCATCCGGCTCGATGCCGGCCTCGACAGCGGGCCCATCGTCGCGGTGGAATCGTGGCCGCTCGACGGCACGGAGACGGCACCGCAGCTGGAGGCGGAGGCCGCCGCACGAGGCGCCGCTCTGCTACGGACGACGCTGGGGCCGTGGCTCGGGGGCCGCATCGAGCCCGTCCCGCAGGACGAATCACGGGCGACGTCGAGCCGTCCATTCCGCCGTTCCGACGGGCGGCTCGACCCCCGGCGTCCCGTGGTCGAGCTCGAACGGATGGTGCGAGCGCTGCAGCCGTGGCCGGGCACCTGGGTGGACACCATCGCCGGCCGGATCGCCATCCTGCGGGCGGAGGCCGTGTCCGGCTGGGACGCCGTGGATACGGCGGAGCCGGGCGTCTTCGGTCGGTTCGGCTTCCGCGCCCGCGACGGCTACCTCGCCCTTCGCGAGGTCCAGCCGGCCGGGGGCAGGTCGATGACGTTCGAGGAGCTGGTGCGGGGGCGGCCGCGGATCGTCGGCTCGGCGATCGTGCGCGCCGATGGGCGCGGCGGGCTGGTGGACCGCGGGCCCGGCCGGGGTCGAGTGCGATAATCGGGCCGCCAGACTCCCATCGGTTTGCCGCTCCCATGACCCTGCCCGTCCTCCTGGGCACCCCCGCGCGTGGGGCGCCCGTGTCGATCCGCGATCCGCGTCCCGGCCTGTCCGGCCTCGACCCCGTCGAGCTCGAAACCTGGCTCATCGCCCGGGCCCAGCCGGCCTATCGCGCCCGCCAGGTCCTCGATGCCGTGTGGCGGTCGGTGGCCGCCTCGATCGACGAGGTCCGGACGCTGCCGGCCGGCCTTCGAGCGGCGATCGACGGCGCGTTCCGTTTCGACACGCTGGCGGATACGGAGCTTCGCCTGTCGGACGGTGGGCTGACCGAGAAGGCGCTCCATCGACTATCGGATGGCGCACTTGTCGAGTCGGTGCTGATGCACTATCCGGCGCGCGGCAGGCAGCGCGAGCGGCACACGCTGTGCATCTCCAGCCAGGCCGGTTGTGCCGTGGGTTGTCCGTTCTGCGCGACCGGTGAGCTCGGCTTCACCCGCGACCTCGAGACCGCGGAGATCGTCGACCAGGTCCGTCAGGCGGCCCGGCGGCTCGCCACGGACGGCCGCCGCCTGACCAACGTCGTGTTCATGGGCATGGGCGAGCCACTGCTCAATCTCGACAGGGTCCTGGCAGCGATCCAGGCGCTGGCGGATCCGGCGCGATTCGGGCTGGGCGCGCGGCACGTGACGGTGTCGACGAGCGGCGTCGTGCCGGGGATCGAGCGCCTCACGGCGCTCGGGCCGCAGTTCACCCTGGCGATCAGCCTCCATGCCGCGCGCGATCCTCTCCGCGACGCCCTCGTCCCGCTCAACCGCCGCTGGCCGGTCGCCGAGGTCGTTCGCGCGGCGCGCGGCCACGCGCGCGCGACGGGCCGCCGGATCACCTACGAGGTGACGATGATCGGCGGGATCAACGACACCGTGGAGGACGCCGAGGCGCTCGCCGCGCTGCTCGAAGGCGATCATGCCCACGTCAACCTGATCCCGATGAACCCCGTCGCGCACACCCCGTGGCAGGCGAGCCCGATGCCGGTCATCGAGCGCTTCGCCGCGCGGCTGCGGACGTCGGGGATCTCGACGACGATTCGCCGCAATCGCGGCCAGGAGATCGGCGCCGCCTGCGGGCAGCTTGCCGCCGAGCGGGCGGGCGAGCCGGCGGCGCCGGCCGTCGCCCGGCGTCGCGAGCGAATCGTCCGCGAGAGCGCCGCGGCGTTGCGCGGAGAACGGAGCCGCGAGCCGGTCCCGAGCGGGGTGGGGGAGTAGCGTGGCCGCCGGGCGCGCCCGCGTCGCGGCGAGCATCCTCGACGCCGACTTCGCCAACCTGGGCTACGCCGTCAAGCGCGCCGAGCGTGCCGGCGCCGACCGGATCCACCTCGACGTGATGGACGGCCATTTCGTGCCCAACCTGACGTTCGGCCCCAGGACGATCAAGGCCCTTCGACGGCGTACGGAGCTGCCGCTCGACGCCCATCTGATGGTCTCCGAGCCCGGGCGCTTCATCGACGAGTATCTCGACGCCGGCTGCGACTCGGTGACGTTCCACGTCGAGATCGACGAGCCCATCGAGCCGACCCTGAACGCCATCCACGCCGCGGGACGGGCGGCCGGCCTGGCGGTCAAGCCGGCAACCCCGCTGTCCGACCTGGAGCCGTACCAGGAGCTCCTCGACATCGTCCTCGTCATGACCGTCGAGCCGGGATTCGGTGGCCAGGCGTTCATGAAGGACGTCGCGGCCCAGAAGCTGCTCGCCGCCCGTGAGCTGTTGCGGCACAAGGCCTTCGGGGCGGAGGTCCACGTCGACGGCGGGATCAACCGCGAGACGGCCGAGTTCGTCGGTGGGCTCGGCGTCGACATCCTCGTCGTCGGATCCGCGCTGTGGATCAAGGGCCACGACATGGGCCGTGAGATCCGGCTGGTCCGGGCGCTCGCGGACGAGGGATACCAGTTCCAGCTCAACGACGGCAAGCCGCCGATCCCGCGCGACCGCTGGTCGACCTTCACGTCGCTGCCGAAGCACCTCGCTCGCCGGTTGATGGACGAGATCGAGACCGGCGGCGTCCCCGTCCTCATGCTGCGGGGCGACGGCCAGGTCAACCCGGATGGCGTCCGCGACTACGACCTGCTCGTGCCGATGAGCGTCGAGGCGCTGGCAACCGAACGCCACACCATCGCCCGCGAGGCCTACCTGCGCCAAGCCGCGGAGTGGCGCGAGCGGTTCATTCGCGAACACGGCGTCGCGCCGGAGCCGCGACGTTGACCGGCGAGGCCGCGACCGGGCAGCCGGCCGACACGCCGCCGCCCGCCGGCCACGGCGCCCTGGGGCGTCGAAACGACCGGCTCCTGCTCGCCCTCGTCGGCGGCTACATCGCGCTGCTGTCCGGCCTGATGATCGTCCGCGGCGTGTCGATCACGCCGGATGTCCTACTCGTCGCCCTCGGTCTGGCGGCGGTGATCCTGGGCCGCGGCCGGCTGTTCCTGCGCGACTGGATCCCGTTCATCGGCCTGTTCTTCGCCTACGAGCTGATGCGCGGTTACGCCGACAACCTTGGCATCGGGGTGCACGTCGGTGACGTGCTCGCCGTCGAGCGGGCACTGTTCCTCGGCCAGGTCCCGACCGCGCTGCTCCAGCAGTGGCTGCATCCGGCCAGTGGGGTCGACCTGATCGCCGTCGTCGCGACGATCTTCTACTTCCTCCATTTCCCGCTGCCGATCGCGGTCGGGTTCTTCCTGTGGCTGCGCCGCCGGCGCCTCTACTACGACTACGTTGCGGCGCTCATCGTCCTGTCGATGACCGGCTTCGTGACCTATCTCCTGTTGCCCGTCGCCCCGCCCTGGTATGCGGCGCGCGATGGGCTGCTGCCGGGAGTGACCTATCTCAAGGACCAGGGCTTCACGGATCTCGCTCGGCTGTTCGGCTTCGAGGGCCATTACCTCTTCAGCTACACCGTCTACCAGATCAACCCGAACCAGGTCGCCGCGTTTCCCTCGCTGCACGCCGGCTATCCGTTCCTGGCGTTCCTGTTCGCGCGCCGGGCCTTCGGGCGGATCGGCTGGCTCATGCTGGCCTACTCGGCCTGCGTCTGGTTCGCCATCGTCTACCTGGCCGACCACTACGTCGTCGACATCCTGGGCGGCCTGGCGTACGCCGCCGTCGCCTACTGGGTGGTGATCCACGCGCCGGGGCGGTTCCGGCGGGCCATCGATCGGGTCGCGGATCCCGAGCTGGAAGCCGGCGTCGAGGCCGACGATGCAGGCGACCGCGGGGCGATCATCCGGCTGGGACGACGGATCCGCTGGGGCATCGTCCGGCAGGGCCTGCTCATCGCGGGGATCGGGGCGCTCGCCGGCGTGGCCATGGCGGGATTCGGCCTGTTCGGCGGGAGTGGCACGGCGCTCTTCCTCGCACCCTGGTTCGCGGTCCTGGGGGGCCTGTCCCGGGCGGCCGCCGGCCTCCTCAGCCCCTAGCGTGCGGGCCCTCCTCCAGCGGACGTCGCGAGCCGAGGTGCGTGTCGGCCGGGAGACGATCGCGGCCATCGGCCCGGGGCTCGTCGTACTGCTCGGCGTCGGGCCTGCGGATGACGAGCGCACCGCCAATACGCTCGCCCGGCAGGTCGCCGAGCTGCGCCTGTTCCGCGACGAGGCGGGGCGGACGAACCGCTCGCTCGTCGAGGTCGGCGGCGAGGCGCTCGTCGTCAGCCAGTTCACCCTGTTCGCCGACACGCGGCGGGGGCGTCGCCCGGGCTTCACCGGAGCCGCGCCGCCGGAGCTCGCGGAACGCCTCTACAAGGGCTTCTCGGCGGCCCTCGCGGCGCTGGGCCCCCGCGTGGCGACCGGTCGCTTCGGCGCCGAGATGGAGGTTGAGCTCGTCAATGACGGCCCGTTCACGATCTGGCTCGACACGGCCGGGCGGACCTGAGCGTCGGCTCCGGACAGCAACGACCGGCCGCCGCAGCGACCGGTCATGGGGCGGGCCGAGGCCCGGGCTCGAGCTAGCGGGCCGTCTTCGTCAGCGTTCGGCGACAGCGGGTGCAGACGAGCAGGCGGCTGGGCGTGCCGTTGCGGACGATGAGGGTCTGCTGGAGATTCGGCAGATAGCGGCGGTGGGCGCGGACGCGGTTCATCCCCGACGACTGGGGGTTGAACCCGCCCATCGATGCCTTGCCGCAGATCGCGCAGGAGCGGGCCATGGGTCCTCGAAAGGGTGATCCGAACGGGGACGACCCCACGAGGGGGTCGGAACGGGGCGGTATGATAGCACGCGTCCGGCCGGCCGAGCCCGGACGCCGCCCGACCCGCCGGTCCCGGGAGGAGGACGTCGCCCGCGTGCCCACCCACCCGACGCCCGGTCGATCCCTCGTCACCCGGCGCGCCATCGGCGAGGTCGTTCGTGCCGCGACGCTCGGTTCCTACGGCGTCACGGGTTTCGCCGCGAACCCGATCAGCCGGCTCGCCGGCGCATTGGGGCGGGGCCAGCCCGGACTGCGGCTCGACCTGTCGAAAGGGCTGGCCGTCGAGCTCCACCTGTCGGTCGCGTACGGGGTCCCGATCGCCGAGGTCGCGCGACAGGTCGACTCGGCCGTCCGGTACGCCGTCCGGCGCTCGGTCGGTCGCGAGGTCGACCGACTGACGATCCACGTCGGCGCGCTGCGCTATCAGCCCGGTGGCCTGCCGCCGACCGAATCGCCCGACGCCCGCGAGCGGCAGTCCGATGGCGATGCCCCCGTGGAAGCCACCGAGTCGGCGGCCGCCGGGCGGGGCGGGACCTGATGTCGCGCCGCTCCTGCGACGGCCAGGGACTCCTGGCCGCCTTTCGCGCGGCCGTCGCGAACCTCGAGGCCCACGTCGACGAGATCAACGGCCTCAATGTCTACCCCGTGCCCGACGGCGACACCGGATCCAACATGGTGGCGACGGTCCGCGCGGCGCTCGACGAAGCCGAGGCCGTCGCCGACCAGCCTGCGGGACGCATCGCGGCCGCGATCAGCTTTGGCGCGCTCATGGGTGCCCGCGGCAACTCCGGGGTGATCGCCAGCCAGATCTTTCGCGGCATGGCCGACGGGCTCGGCGAGAAGCGGCGCTTCAACGGGCTCGACCTCGCCAATGCCCTCGAGCTCGGCGCCCGCGCGGCCTACGGCGCCGTCGGGAAGCCGGTCGAGGGAACGATCCTCACCGTCGTGCGCGAGGTGGCCGCGGCCGCCATCGCGACGGCGGAGCGCGACAACGACATCGAGACGGTCCTGGCCGCGACGGTCGACGCGGCGGAGAAGGCGGTGGCGAAGACGCCCAGCCTGCTCGCCATCCTCCGCGAGGCCGGGGTGGTGGACGCGGGCGGCCAGGGGCTCTACAGGCTGTTCCAGGGCGCGCTGCGCCATCTCGTCGGCGAGTCGCCGGCGACCGCGGCCGGAACGAGGGCCGCCGCGAAGCCGTCCGCCCTCGTGGCCCGCGCCGACGACGGCTTCGGCTACGAGACGATGTTCCTGGTCCAGGCCGACGGCAGCGGGCGGCTCGACCTCGACGGCGTGCGCCGGCATCTCGAATCGATCGGCGAATCGGTGCTCGTCGCCGGCGACCCGCGCGCGCTCAAGGTGCACGTCCACAGCGAGCGACCGGACGAGGTCATCGCCTACGGGCTGTCGCTGGGATCGCTGAGCCGGATCAGCGTCGAGAACCTCGACAACCAGGCCCGCGATCTCCGTGAGACACGGGCGGCCGAGTTTGCCGGCGACGGCGGCGACGGGACGACGCCGGGAGGAGCCGGATTGGCGGCCACGGTCGAGACGTCGTCGAACGGCACCTTGCCGCTGGCGGTCATCGCCGTCGCGCCGGGAGATGGCCTCGCGGCGATCTTCCGCGACTTCGGCGTCGCCTCGGTCGTGCGCGGTGGGCAGTCGGCCAACCCCAGCACCGGCGAGCTGCTCGAGGCGGTCAATGCCGTCGACGCCCGCGAGATCCTGCTGCTGCCGAACAACCCGAACGTCGTGCTGGCGGCGCGGCAGGTCGCGTCGATGGCGGACCGGCCCGTTGCCGTCGTCCCGACCCGCAATGCCGCCGAGGGGTTCGCCGCGCTGCTCGCCCTCGACCCTGGCAAGGATGCGTCGTCGAATGCGGGTCCGATGACCGAGGCCGGTCGCGCCGTCCAGTCGATCGCGGTGACCGAAGCGGTACGCGACGCGACGATCGGTGGCCGCAAGGTCAAGCGAGGGCAGACGATCGTCCTCGATCCCGACGACGGTCTCGTGGCGAGCGGCAACGACCGCGACCGGGCCGTGCTCGCAGCCGTCGCCACGCTCCGACCTGGCTTCGAGCTGCTGACGCTGTACTACGGCGACGGCGCCGACCTTGCCGAGACCGAGGCACTGGCCAGGCGAATCGGGGCGGCCTCGCCAGGGGTCGAGGTCGAGGTCGTCCGTGGCGGCCAGCCGCTCTACCGGTACCTGATCGCGGCCGAGTAGCGCGTGCCCCGAGCCGCCGCCGTCGAGCCGGCCGTCGATCCCGTCGCGCTGCTCGATGCGCCGCTGGCGCAATCCGGCCTGGCCGCCGGCGCCGCGCTGCGACGGGCCGGCCGTCGGCTCGGCTTCTACAGCGTCCGCGACCTGCTCTTCCACCTGCCGCGCCGCTACGACGACCTGCGCGAGATGCGCAAGCTCGGCGACCTCGTCTGGGTCGAGGACGGGACCGTCATCAGCGCCCGGGTGCGCGTCGCCGACATCCGGGTCGAACCGAGCTTCCGGCGTCGCGTCCAGCGAACGGTCGCCCGCCTGACCGACGGGACGGGCGCGATCGACGCGACGTGGTTCGGGCGCCGCTACATCGACAGGCGGCTGAAGCCGGGCGACGAGGTCGTCGTCAGCGGGAAGCTCAAGTGGTTCGGCCGCAGGCAGACACTGGACAACCCGGAGTTCCAGCACGACACGAACGATGCGGACCTGCTCCACGTCGGCCGCATCGTGCCGGTCTATCGCCTGACGGCGGGTCTCACCGCGGCGCGACTTCGGACGGCGATGCGCGAGGCCCTTGACAAGGCGGGGATCCACTATCCCGAGTACCTGCCGGACGAGATCGGGACGTCCGAAGGGTTGCCGCAGATCGGACCCGCGCTCGAGGAGGCCCACTACCCGTCGTCGTTCGAGGCGCGCGATGCCGCCCTGCGCCGGCTCGCCTTCGACGAGCTGCTCGCCCTCCAGGTGGGGATGGTTGGGCGGCGCCGGCAGCGGGGCGCGTCCGCCGCACGCGCGATACCCGTGGGCGATGCGATCGACCGCGAGCTCCGCCAGGCGATCGTCGCCGCCCTGCGCCGGCGCGTGGGGCGCCCGGTCGACCTGACGTCCGACCAGGCGGCGGCGATGGACGTCGTCCGCACAGATATCGACCGTGCCACCCCGATGCTCCGCCTGCTGCAGGGTGATGTTGGCTCGGGCAAGACGGCGGTCGCCGCGTACGCCCTCGCGGCCGCGGCGCGGAGTGGCTTCCAGGGTGCCCTCCTTGCGCCGACTGACCTCCTCGCGCGGCAGCACCGGGATGCGGTCGGCGATCTGCTGGCGGACGTCGGCATCGACGTCGTCCTTCTGGCCGGGTCGCTCAGTGCCGACACGAAACGCCAGGTCCAGACCCTTCTTGCTTCGGGTCAGGCGTCGGTCGTCGTCGGCACGCATGCGCTCATCCAGGAGGCCGTCTCGTTCGCCTCGCTCGGACTGGTCGTCATCGACGAGCAGCATCGCTTCGGCGTCGATCAGCGCGGCCAGCTCGAGGCGAAGGCGGGCGGCCACGCGCCCCACGTCCTGCTGATGACCGCGACGCCGATCCCGCGGACGCTTGGCCAGGT
>JBGPDX010000025.1:0-20682 GCA_041482475.1 Candidatus Limnocylindria bacterium
ACCTTCTCTTCGATCGGGTCGCCCGGCGAGACCTCGAGGCCGCCCGTGTCGACGACGATGAACCGACGGCCGTTCCACTCGGCGTCGCCGTACAGGCGGTCGCGGGTCGTCCGGGCGCGGTCCTCGACGATCGCCGTGCGCGACCCCAGGATCCGGTTGAACAGGGTGCTCTTGCCGACGTTGGGGCGCCCGACGATCGCAACGATCGGGATGCCGCGATCCTGGGCGGCCACGGATTTCAGGCGGCGCCGGACGTCGGCGCGATCGTCTTCGGCAGCGAGGTCGTCCGGCCGGCCGGCGTGGCGGCGCGCGCCAGCGCGGCGGCGGCCATCTCGTCCGCCCGGGTGCGCGCCTCCGGCGTCCCGCCCAGCTCGAGAATCCGGCGCGCCACGGCGTGGAGGTCCTCGATCGGCGTCGAGGTCCCACCGGTTACGCCGACGATGGCGACGCCTTCGAAGATCGCGCCATCGTCGAGGTCGCGGACGCCCTCGATCTGGACGGCCCGCGTGCCGGCGATCCCGCACAGCCGCGTCAGCTCCTTCGTGTTGGCGCTCGAACGTCCGCCGACGACGACCATGAGGTCGACCTCGCGGGCCGCCTCCAGGGTGTCCTCCTGGCGGCGGATCGTCACCGGGCAGACGGTGTTGACGATCTTGAGCTCATGGCTTCGACCGACCATGAACGCCGCGAGCTTCTCGAACTTCCACGGCGGCTGCGTGCTCTGCGAGATCAACGCCATCTTCTTGCGGCGCGGGATCCGGTCCCAGTCGTCCTCCTCGTCGACGACGATCGCATCCGGGGCGAAGCCGAGCAGGCCGACCACCTCGGGGTGCTTCGGTGTCCCGAGCAGGACGATTGTGTAGCCCTCCTCGACGAGCTTCAGCAGCTCCTTCTGCTCCTGGATGACCCAGGTGCAGGTGCCGTCGATGACCTCCAGGCCGCGTGCGTTGGCCCGCTCCATGACGTCCGGCCGGACGCCGTGGGCGCGGATGACGACGGCCGCGCCATGGTCGACCTCATCCAGCGTCTCGACGGTCTGGATGCCGAGCTCCTGGAGCTCCTGGACGACGCCCTCGTTGTGGACGACCTGGCCGAGCGTCGTCGTCGGCTTGCCGGCGGCCGACGATTCCCTGGCCTTGTCGATCGCTTCCCGGACGCCGTAGCAGAAGCCCGTACGCCTGGCGATCCTGACTTCCTGAACGATTCCCATGTCGTTTCAAGTATCGCACGGGGCCCGTTCCGGCCCCTCCGACCCGGGCCTCCCGGCGGCCTTCAGGCGGCCCTCAGGCGCGGGTCGTGACCGGCGCCCGCGCTCGGGGCTTCGCCGCGGGCGGCGTGGCGTAGATCCCCCGCTGTCGGGGCGGCAGGAGCGCAGCGATGCGGCGCATGAGGGCGGCCGTGGCGGCCCTCCTGGCGGCCCGGCCCGGCGCGGCGTCGCCAACCTCGTCGGCGAGCCGGAACGGCGATCCGACCCGCATCGTGATCACCCGCCCGGGCGTGGGCAGTACGTGGCCCCTGGGCCACAACCGGTCCGAGTCGGCGACCCCGATCGGGACGACCGGGGCGCCCGTCCGCAGCGCGAGCATCGCCACGCCGTCCTTGGCCGGCTGGAGCACGCCGTCGGGGCTCCGCGTGCCCTCGGGGAAGATCATCAGCACGTGCCCCTCGTCGAGGATCCGGCGGGCGAGCCGGAAGGCCTCGAGGTCGGCCGTCGAACGGTCGACGGGATGGACGCCGCCGCGCCGTGCGGCCCAGCCGACGAGCGGCCAGTCGAACAGCTCCCGTTTGCCCATCCAGTGGATCCGCCTCCCCAGCCGCGGCGTCAGCCACGCCCCGATGACCACGGGATCGGCATTGGAGGCGTGGTTGGCGACGAGGATGACGGGACCCTGGCGCGGGATCTCGTCGATGGCGCCCTCGATCCGCAGCCTCGCCACGGCGCGAGAGGCGATCCTGGCGCCCCAGGCGATGAGCCGGATGAGCGGCGTCAAACTGCCTTCGATCGGCTCGTCGGGCGAGGGCGCCGGGCCCGGCTCCGCCGCGCGTGCCCGTTCGCGCTCCGCCTGGCGGATGGTGTCGACGACCATCGCCACCGTCCGCTCGAGGCGATTGCCGTCGGTCACGAGGATGCGGGCGTCCGCCGCCGGACGGAGCGGGGAGACGGCACGCGTCGAATCGAGCTCGTCGCGGCGGCGCAGGTCGGCCAGCACCTCCGCCGCCTGGGGGCCACTCGGGTCCAGCCCACGCTCCTCCGCGCGACGGCGGGCGCGCTCCCGGGCGGACGCGTTGAGGTAGATCTTCAGGTCGGCGTTCGGCAGCACGACGGTCCCGATGTCGCGGCCGGCCATGATGATCCGGCCGCCGGCCGCGATGTTGCGTTGGCGCTCGAGGAGCGCGTCGCGAAGCTCCGGGATGCCCGAGAACGCCGATACGCTGTCGTCGACGTCGGCGCCGTGGACCTCGCCGGTGACGTCCTCGCCGTCGACCGTCACCCGCGACAGCCGACCCTTCTCGTCGGCACCGAACTCGACCTCCGGGACGAGAGCAACGACGCCGGCGGCGTTGCCCGCGTCGATGTCGCGGCGGAGGGCGAGCCAGGTGACCGCGCGATAGAGCAGCCCCGTGTCGCAGAAGCGATAGGCCAGCTCGAGCGCGGCCGCCGCGCCGACGCTCGACTTGCCGGACGAGGCTGGACCGTCGAGGGCGACGACGAGCCCGCGAGTATCCGGCCCGGTGGTCCGCGTGGCGCTCATCGCCGCGAGGATACCCGGCGCCGCGCGGGCTGCCGATCCGGGGCTTGAGCGGTCCCACTGGCAAGTCGCGCGACTTCAGCGCTGGTCAGCCGGCGCACCCGGCCGCTGGACAGGCCGTCGATCCGGAGCGACCCGACCCGCACCCGGACGAGGCGCTCGATGGGCATGCCGACGGCCCCGAACATCCGACGGAGCTGGCGCTTCCAGCCCTGGGCGAGGACCGCCCGATACCACGTCAGGTGGACCGGCGGCGGGTCGACGAGCTCCGCCAGGCGTCGAGTCTCGAGCGCCGTCGCCAGGCGGAGCGGCTGGGCCAGTCTGGCCATCCCCTCGTCGAGCTCGACGCCGTGGCCAAGGGCGGCGAACTGGCGCTGGTCGAGCGGGGCGGTCGTCCCCACCGCGTACTCGCGTTCGACGCCGAACCGCGGGTGGAGGATGCGTTCGGCCCAGTCACCGTCGTTGGTCAGCAGCAGCAGGCCCTCCGAGTCCAGGTCGAGCCGCCCGACCGGGTAGAGCCGGGCGCCGTCGGGGATGAGTGCGGTCGGGACGAGATCGAGGACGGTCGACTCGGCATGGCGGTCCCGGACGGTCGACGTCACGCCCGCCGGCTTGTGGAGCGCCAGGTAGGTCTCGACCGCGGCGCCCCCGATCAGCCGGCCGTCGACCTCGACCCGCGCCACCGACGCGTCGACCTGCTCGCCCGGCCTGGCGACGCGGCCGTCGACCGTCACCCGACCGGCGGCGATCAGCGCCTCGCTGCCCCGTCGCGACGCCACCCCGGCGGAGGCGAGGACCTTCTGGAGTCGCTCGGCGGGCATCAGCCGCCGGCGTCGAGCGGCCGTTCCTGCGCGACCGGGTCGCCGAGCGCCACGCCTCCCTCCTCGGCGATGCGCGCGGCGACGTCGACGTCGAGCAGCGGAAGGTCTTCGAGCGTCGTCAGGCCGAACCGCTCGAGAAACTCGAAGCCCGTCCCGTAGAGGAACGGCCGGCCCGGCCCCTCGGCGCGCCCGAGCTCGACGACGAGGCGCCGATGGAGCAACGCCCGGATCGTGTAGTCCGAGTCGACGCCGCGGATGCGCTCGATGGCCGCCCTCGTGACGGGCTGTCGATAAGCGACGATGGCGAGCGTCTCGATCGACGCCGGCGACAGCCGGATGGCGTCGGCGCCGACGTACCGCGCGATGAGCGCGCCGGCCTCCGGCGCCGTCGTCAGCTCGACGCGATCGCCGGACACGAGCAGTCGCACGCCGCGATCGCGCACGGTCACCTCGAGATCGCCCAGGCGAGCATCCACGGTCTGCCGATCGACGCCGGCGAGAGTCGCGATCTCGCGCCGCGTCAGCGGCCGCTCCGCGACGAACAACAGCGCCTCGAGCGACGCCTCGGTCAGGCCGATCGGCGGGCGGTCGCCGTTGTCGCCGGCGTCGCCGGCGGCGCCCGCGTCGCCGGCCGTCGTCAGGGCCTGAGCGTCGACGATCTCGTCGCTCACGCGAACGACTCCAGCGATTCGTCGATCTCATCGTCCTGGTCGGCGCCGGCGCCCGCGGCCGCCCGCTCGGCGGGGGTCGTCCGGCGAACGACGATCGGCCCCCACGGCTCGGCCTGTTCGACGACGATCTCGCGACGTTTCATCAACTCCAGCATGGCGAGGAAGGTGATGGCGACGACGGCACGATCGTGGACGTCGCGCAACAGGTCCTGCAGGACGATGACGTCGGCGCTCTGAACGGCCGCGCGGATGACCGCGGCACGCTCGGCGAGACTGATCGTGCGCGGCACGACCTCCGGCGGCGGCTCGATGGGCGGGGCGAGGCGGACCAGACCCTCGAGCGCAGCGGGAAGGAGCGCCGGCTTCAGCGGCTCGACGTCGATGGGCCTCGCCCCGGCGAGCGCCGCCGACAAGGCGGCCGCCGGTTCGCGACGGAACAGCCCGACGGCCACCAGCGCCTGTGCCTGGAGTGTCGCGCCGGCGTCGCGATAGGCCCGGAACAGCAGCAGCCGTGCCCGCAGCTCGGCCTCGGGATCCAGCTCGTCCACGACGAGCCCCGGCCCTTCCTCGGCGTGGCGCGGCAGCATTGCCCGGCTCTTGATGAGGATGAGCTGGGCGGCGACGGCGACGAACGAGCTGACGTTGGCGATCCGGTCGGCGTCGAGTCCGGCCAGCGCGTCGAGATAGGCCCCGGCCAGCGCGCCGAGCGGGACGGTCAGCACGTCGAGCTGGCGCGCCTCGATGAGCGACAGCAGGAGCCCCAGCGGACCCTCGAAGCCCTCGACCCGGACCTGGGTGGCGATCTCGGGCCGGCGCCCGGCGCCGAATCGGACGTCCGGAGCGGCTGCCGTCGTGACCAGGGTCTCGCTGACCGGCAACATCATCAATTGGCCTCGTCGGCGAGCCGCAGGAGCTCGCCGAAGTCCGGGTCGCGTGGCGATTCCTGGTTGCGGATCAGCTCGACGGTGCGCGGCGAGCAGCCGGCCGCCTGGGCCAGGCCGGCGGACACGTCCGCGTGGTCCCGCAGCCGGCCGAACGCCGGCGTCATGCCGGGGAACCGCTCCGCGATCCGCCAGACCCACGATCCCCATGCCTGCCCGAGCGACCAGGCCACGCGCGGCCAGACCCCCGTCCTGCCCTTGCCGGCGTCGTGGATGAGGCCTGCCACCAGCGCGTCGCGGTCGCCCACGCCCATCGCCCGCAGCGCCGCGACGACGTCGAGGCCGTGGCGGCGGTCGGCGACGTGCATCGCGTCGAACAGTCGGGCCTCGGCCGGGTTGAGCCAGGTCTCGAGCCCGGCTCGTTCGGACGTCGGGACGCGCGCCGTGACGTGCCGCGCGAACTGGCGGACCTTGCCGGCCCACCAGCGCCGCCCGCCGAGGCGACCTGCCGCCATCGCGCGTGCCGTGACGCCGCTCAGAGCCGGGCGCTCGGCCCGATCAGGAGGTCGAGGATCGGGCCGCCAACCTCGCGGAAGACGAAACCGACGATCGTCTCCCCACCCGGCAGGACCGGCAGCAGCATGGCGACGAACAGGATGATCAGTCCGTATTGCTCGAGCACCGGACGCCACTGGCGCTCCGTCCGCGGATCCATCGCCGCGTACAGGATCTTGGATCCGTCGAGTGGCGGGATCGGAATGAAGTTGAAGACGGCGAGGATGACGTTCAGCAGGACGAAGGTGCTCAGGACATTGGTGAGGATGTCCGGGACCGTCATGCCGGTCGCGGAGATGTAGCGGAGGGGCAGCGCGGCGACCGCGGCGAGGACGAGATTCGAGAGCGGACCCGCCAGCGCGACGATCACCTCGCCCGTCTTGCCGCCGCGCAGGTTGTACGGGTTGTACGGCGTCGGCTTGGCCCAGCCGAACCCGGCGAGGACGATGAGCAGGGCCCCGAACGGGTCGAGGTGAGCCAGCGGGTTGAGCGTCAGGCGGCCCATGTACTTGGCGGTCGAGTCGCCCAGTCGGTAGGCGGCCAGCGCGTGGCTGAATTCGTGGAACGGCAGCGACACGAGCAGGATCATGGCAACCGCGATGAGGGCTTCGGGCGACCGACTGAACAGCAGCACGGGGATCTCCGGGCGAACGGACCTGCGAACCTATCGTAGCCGCAGCCGGCCGGGCGGCGTCAGAGCCGGCCCAGCAGGTCCGCCTTCTTGGCCTCGTACTCCGCGGGGCTGATGGCGCCGCGGTCACGGAGATCGGCCAGCCCGGCCAGGGCCCGCGTCACCTCGTCGGCGCTCATCTCGCGGCGCGCCGGCGCCGCCGCCGGCGGCGGCGTGGCCGGCGCGGCGCGCAGCGGCGGGCTCGGCAACGGCCTGGCGATCTCGCCCTCCAGCTCGTGCTTCTGGTTCAGCATCTCGCGCTTGAACTGCGGCGCGCGGTTGAGCATCCGGTAGCGGTCGACGGTGGCCTCGGCGGCGGTGAGGATGTCGAGGTCGCCGTAGTTGAGCATCCGCCCCAGCAGGTTCTGCTCGAGAACGGCGTCGTTGATCTTCTCCAGTGAGCTGTCGGCCGAGCGCTTGTTGATGATCCCCTCGACCTTCAGCACGCGGCGGTTCGTGACGAGGTAGTCCTCGGAGTACCAGCTGAGGTACGTCTTCGCCAGCCACAGCAGCGAGAAGACGATCGCGGCGATGGTCGCGTAGCCGACGAGGTCGCGAAAGGTCCCGGTCACGTTCTGGCTGAGGAAGAGCAGAACCAGCCCGGCGAGGAACAACAGCAGCGGGTAACGGGCGTCGAGCAGCAGGGCGAGCCAGTGCTGGCGCACGCGGAGGACGACCTCCTCGCCCTCGGACAGGAGCCTGTCGGCGTAGCGTGCCACGGTTGGGTTGGCCTCCCTCAGGCCCGCGGATGGGCGCGGGCGTAGACCGCTCGGATTCGCTCCCCGGTCAGGTGGGTGTAGAGCTGGGTCGTGCTGATACTCGCATGCCCGAGCAACTCCTGGACGATCCGCAGGTCGGCGCCGCCCTCGAGCAGATGCGTGGCGAACGAGTGCCGCAGGGTGTGCGGGCTCACGCGCTCGCTCAGGCCCGCCCGCACGGCCGCCCGCTTGACGGCCGCCCAGGCCTGCTGGCGCGCGAGGCGCCGGCCGCGATCCCCCAGGAAGAGGGGCCCGCCGCGGGCCGGCGCGACGTGGTGCCTGGCAAGAAGCGCCGGACGGCCCTCGGCCATCCACCGGGCCAGCCAGTCGACCGCGATATCGCCGACGGGCACGACCCGCTCCCGGTCGCCCTTGCCGACAACGCGGACGGTGGCGGCATCGCGCGACAGGTCGTCGAGATCGAGGCGCAGCGCCTCGCTGATCCGGAGGCCGGCGGCATAGAGCAGTTCGAGCAGGGCGCGGTCGCGGAGCGCCTCGCCGGCGGCGTCGAGCAGCCGCTCCACCTCGGCGACGTCGAGGGTCTCCGGCAGGAGTCGCGGCTGGCGCGGCAGATCGAGTCGCACCGCGACGTCGGTCGTGATGAGCCCCTCGCCGTAGGCGAATCGATAGAAGCCCCGAATGGCTGCGGCACGGCGGCGGAGGCTCGTCGGCGCGAGGCCGCGCTCGCCGGCCACGCCTCGTCGCGTCAACGAGGCGAGGTAGCCCACGGCGACCTCCGGCGATTCGCGCCACGCCGAGTTGTCGCCGACGGACCGCGCGAAGCCGCGCAGGTCGATGCCATACGCGGCGCTGGTCGCCGGCGACACCCCACGCTCGACCCGGAGGTAGGCCAGGAAGTCGGCCGTGGCCGCCGCCAGCGTGGCGGGGGCCACGACGGGCACGTTATCGCCTGCGGCGAGCGGGCCGGGCCCCGGGGCGACGGGCTCAGCCGGAGGCGAGGAGCTCGCCACGCCAGCCCTCCGCCCGATCGAGCAGCTCGCGGGCCGAGGCTATGGTCGCCGTCCGGGCGTTGTCGGCTGTCGCTCCGCCCAGCATCTGGGCGAGCTCGACGATCCGGCCCTCGCGATCGAGTCGGTGGACCTCCGTCACGGTTCGGCCGCCCCGCTCCCGCTTGACGATCTGGAAGTGGGCATCGGCGTGGGCCGCGATCTGCGGCAGGTGCGTCACGCAGACGACCTGATGGCGCCGCGCGAGCGCCCACAGGCTGCGGCCGACCGGATCCGCGCTGCGCCCGCCGATGCCCGTGTCGACCTCGTCGAACACGAGCGTCGGCGTGTCGTCGGCCTCGGCCAGCACCTGCTTGATCGCCAGCGCGACACGTGACATCTCGCCACCCGAGGCGATCCTCGCCAGCGGCCTCGCCGGCTCGCCGCGATTCGGGGCCAGGCGGTAAACGACCTGGTCGATCCCCGCGGCATCGAACACGACCGCGTCGCCGTCGATCTCGACGGCCGGCTCGTCCGGCCCGGCGGTCCGGCGCCCGACGGCGACCTCGAAGACACCCGCCGGGAACCCGAGCGCCTCGAGCACCGCTCCGACCGCGGCTGCCAGTCGTTCGGCTGCCTCGTGGCGGAGCGACGAGAGCTCCGCTGCCGCAGCGCCGACCTGGACGAGGAGTGCCTCGTCCTCCGCCTGGCGCCTGGCGCGCTCGCCTTCGAGGCCGCGCAGGCGCTCGGCCTCGGCCGTCGCTCGTTCACCGTGCGCGACCACCGCGGCCTCGTCGTCGCCGTAGCGGCGCTCGAGGCTGTAGATCACGGAGAGGCGCTCCTCGAGGCGAGCCAGCCCGGCGGGGTCGTGGTCGACGTCCTCGGCGAGCGCCCGGGCTTCGGACGCGACGTCGTCGAGCTCGGCCTCGAGGCCCGCCAGGCGCTCTCCCAGCGCCGCGAAGCGCGGGTCCAGTCGGCCGAGCGCGTGGGCCTCGCGCAGTGCGACGGCGACCCGGTCCCGGGCACTGCCGCTCTCCCCGCTGAGGGCGTCGAGGAGCGTCGCGCTGCCACGCGCGATCGCCTCGCCGTGCTGGGCGGCTGCGAGTCGGGCGCTGATCTGCGCCGCCTCGCCCGGCACCAGCCTGGCGGCAGCGATGTCGGCCGCCTCGTGCTCGAGCAGCTCGAGGCGGCGGGCCAGCTCGCGCGGGTCGATCGCCAGCTCGGCCAGCGCGGCGCGGTTGGAGCGCCACCGCTCGACCGCGTCCGCGACCGCCGCGCGGGCCTGAGCGTGGCCGCCGGACGCATCGAGGAGGTCGCGCTGCCATCGCTCGTCGAGGAGGCGCTGCTGGTCGTGCTGGCCGTGGATCTCGACCAGCCGCCCGGTGGCCTCGGACAGCCTCGAGGCGGTGACCGTCTCGTCGTCGAGCCTCGCCGTCGAGCGCCCCGCCGCCGTGACCTCGCGGACGGCGATGAGCGGCTCCGGCAGCCGGTCGAACAGGGCCTCGACACGGGCGGTCTCGGCGCCATGCCGGACCAGCGAGGTGTCGGCCCGGTTCCCCAGCGCCAGGCCAAGGGCGTCGATCACGAGGCTCTTCCCGGCTCCGGTCTCGCCGGTGATGACGTTCAGGCCGGGCTCCAGCTCGAGGCGGAGCCGATCGATGAGCGCCAGGTCGACGACCGACAGCTCCAGCAGGCGGCCGGGCCGCGCGGCGACGGTCATGGCTGGCTCACGATGGCAGCAGCTCGACCTTGCGCCGGACCAGGTCCCAGAACGGCTTGGCACTCTTCGGCTCGACCAGCCGGATCGGCCGCTCGACGGCCCGGACCTCGACGACGTCCCCGACGGCGATGGGCAGGTCCTCGCGCCCGTCGACGCTGACAAGCGCCTCGTGCGCGTCGACGACGCGACAACGAACCGTCTGGTCCGGCCCGACGACGACGGAGCGGATGGCCGACAGGTAGCCGGCGATCGGCGTGAGGATGAGGTTGCGGCCGAGCGGGTCGACGATGGGGCCGCCGGCCGAGAACGAGTAGCCCGTCGAACCGGTTGGGCTGGCGACGACGAGACCGTCCGCGATGAACGTCGCCAGGTGCGACTCGCCGATGGCCACCTCCAGGCGGCAGACCCGGGCGAGCGCGCCGCGGGCGACGACCACGTCGTTGAGGGCGAAGTGGACGAACCCATCGGCGGGGCGGCCACCGGGCAGGATCTGTGCCTCGAGTGTCATCCGCTCGTCGATCCGGAACTCACCCGCCGCGAGCTGGCCCAGGACGGTCTCGAGCTCTCCGGCCTCGATCTTCGACAGGAAGCCGACCTTGCCCAGGTTGACTCCGAGCAGCGGCACGTCGACTTCGGCGACGGCCCGGGCGGCGCGCAGGAAGGTCCCGTCGCCGCCCAGCACGACGAGCACGTCGGTTTTCGGCAGCTGCTTGACGAGGCCGTCGAAGTCGCCCGACGGCGCCGCCCAGTGGTCGATGTTGCGAACCCGCGCCCAGCCGGCGGCGCGTTCGCGCAGCTCGATGGCGGCCTCGTTGGTCGGGTTGTAGGCAAATCCCAGCCGGCGCATCGTCATGTCGCAGCGATGACCCGAAGTGCCGCGTCGAGCGCCGCGGCCGCGGCGGAATCCGGCGTTCGGCCGACCCGCAGGTGCAGCAGGAACTCGCGGTTGCCCTGTGGCCCGGTGATCGGCGACGCCGTCGCGCCGACCGGTTCGAGGCCCAGCCGTACGGCGCGATCGACGACCCCGCGAAGGACCTCGAGGTGGACGGCCGGATCGCGAACCACGCCACCCCTGGCTTGTTCGCGACCGGCTTCGAACTGCGGCTTGACGAGCACGACCAGGTCGCCGCCGGCCGGTCCGACGCACGAGGCGACGGGGCCCAGGACGAGCCCCAACGAGATGAACGACACGTCGACGACGGCCAGGTCGACGGGTTCGGGCAGCGATGCCGGGCTCAGCGTTCGCGCGTTCGTGCGCTCCATCGACACGACTCGCGGGTCCTGCCGCAGCCGTTCCGCGAGCTGGCCTCGCCCGACGTCGACGGCGTAGACGCGGACCGCGCCGCGCTGGAGGAGGACATCCGTGAAGCCGCCGGTCGAGGCACCGACGTCGAGACAGACGCGACCAGCGGGATCGACGCCGAAGGCATCGAGGGCTGCCGCGAGCTTGAGGCCCCCGCGCGACACCCAGGGCTGGGGCTCGACGACCTCGACCCGCGTCTCGGCGTCGAGCAGGTCGCCCGGCTTGCGGTCCGTGCGAGCCGAGTCCCCCTCCCCCACCCTGACCTTGCCGGCCATCACCAGGGCCTGCGCGCGGCTCCTGCTGTCGACGAGGCCGCGCTCGACGAGCAGCTGGTCGAGGCGCTGGCGTGACGGTCTGGCGGCCGGGCTCACCGGCCTATCGTGGCACAGCCCGCTTCGCCGCGACTCACCTCGCCACGACGTGACCGAGCGGTCAGCTGGCGGCCGCGGCCTCCGACCGGCCCGGCGTGACCCGCAGCGCGGTCGTCGCCTCCCGGACCCGGTCCGCGAGGCCGGGGGCGTCGAGCCGCAGCACGCGTCGAAGGTCCGCCACCGAGCCGTGGTCGACGAAGCGATCGCCCGGGATCCCGATGATCTTCACGGCGACGTCGCGGTAGGCAGGATCCGCCAGGCGCGCGTCCTCGATCAGCTCGAGCACGCCCGACCCGAAGCCGCCGGTCACGACGCTCTCCTCGAAGGTCACGACGAGCTGCTTGCCGCGGGCCTGGTCGAGGATCAGCTGCCCGTCGAGCGGCTTGGCGAAGCGCGCGTTGATGACGCCGATCGACCAGCCCTCCGCCTCGAGCGCATCCGCCGCCGCGACCGCCCGCGCGACGATGGGGCCGAAGCCGACGAACAGCATGTCGCGCCCTTCGCTGAGCACCTCGCCACGGCCGATCGGCAGGATCGCCGGCTCGCGCGGCGGCAGGCCGAAACCGGGATCACGCGGATAGTGGATGGCGAACGGATGCTCCTGCGCCAGCGCCGTCCGCAGGAGCGAGCGGAGCTCCTGCTCGTCCCTCGGCGACGCGACGACAAGGTTCGGCAGCTGGCGCTGCGCCGGCAGCGTGAACATGCCCTGGTGGCTCGTCCCGTCCTCGCCGACGAGACCGGCCCGGTCGACGGCGAGGATCACCGGCTGGTCGTTCTGGCAGACATCGTGGACCGTCTGGTCGAAGGCCCGCTGGAGGAACGTCGAGTAGAGGGCGACGACGGGCCGCATGCCGCCCATCGCCAGGCCGGTGGCCAGCGTGACCGCGTGCTGCTCGGCGATCCCGACGTCGACGAATCGATCGGGGAACACCGCCTGGAACTTCGCCAGCCCGGTGCCGGTCGGCATGCCGGCGGTGATGCCGACGATCCGCCGGTCGCTGCGGGCGAGCTCGATCAGCTCGGTCACGAAGACCGACGTGTAGTTGGGATGCTTCGTCGGCGTTGGCGTGCTCGCCGGGGCCGCGTCGTCGCTCATCGATTCGGCCGGCATGGCCGCCGAACCGGTCGATGCGACGACGACGGCCGGTTGGCCGGCAGTGCCTGCCAGCGCCGGCCTGCCATCCCGGCCGTCACCCGCCCCGACGACGCTCATCGGCGGGAGGGCCGCGCCATGGAAGCCGACCTGGTCGCGTTCGGCCGGACGGTAGCCGCGTCCCTTCTGGGTTCGGACGTGGACGATGACGGGACCGTCCAGCTCGAGGGCGCGACCGAACGTCTCGATCAGCGCATGCAGGTCATGGCCCGGGACGACACCGATGTAGGTTATGCCGAGGTCCTCGAACAGCTGGCCTGGCTGGGCGAAGTTGACGACCGACTTCCGCAGGCGCCGGCTGAGCTCGAGCACCGTCGGGCCGACGACCGGGATGCGCTCGACCAGCGCGTCGTAGGCCGTCTTGCTCTGCTGCCAGGCCGACGACAGCTTGATCTGCGACAGATAGTGGGAGAACGCGCCGACCGTCGGGCTGATCGACATCTCGTTGTCGTTGAGGACGATCAGCAGCTGCGTCCGGCGCTGGCCGATGTCGTTGAGCGCCTCGAGGCTCAGCCCGCTCATGAGCGCCGCGTCGCCGACGACCACCGCCACCCGCTCGAGGCCATGTCGCAGGTCGCGCGCCGTGGCCAGGCCCTCGGCGATCGACAGGCCGGTGCCGGCGTGACCGCCGTCGAAGACGTCGTGCTCCGACTCGCTGCGGCGCGGGAAGCCGCCGATCCCACCCAGCTGGCGCAGCGTGCCGAACCGGTCGGCGCGGCCGGTCAGCAGCTTGTGCGGGTATGCCTGGTGGCCGGTGTCCCAGACGATCCGATCGCGGGGCGATTCGAGCAGGCGGTGGAGTGCGATCGTCAGCTCGACGACGCCGAGCGACGACCCCAGGTGGCCGCCCGTGCGCGCGACGGTGTCGACGATCGTCGCCCGGATCTCCGCGGCGAGCTTCGCGAGCTGGGCCTCCGACATGCCGCGCAGGTCCGCGGGGCCGCGGAGGTCGGTGAGGATTGACACGCTGGGAGCGCTCCTGGTCTGGCCGCCGGACGGGCCGGCGCGGGCGAGTCTACCCCGGGGTTCCTTCAGACGTCCCGGCTCAACCAAATGCTACTCGATACCGTGCAGTCGCACGTTTTGCGGCCAGGACGAAGCTTCAGCGCGGACTGTCATGTCGGCCTCAGCCGGGCGTGGATTCGGGGGCTTCCTGTGCCTCGTCGGGCCTGACGTCGACGGCCTGGAGACCCTTGCCGGCGACGGCCACGAGCTGGCGGACGCGCAGGTCGGCGTCGGTCAGCAGCCGATTGCAGTGCTCGAGGAGGGCCGCGCCTCGCTCGTGCAGCGCCAGGGCCTGCTCGAGCGGCTGACCGCCGGCCTCGAGCTCGGCGACGGTGCGTTGCAGCTCGGCCAGGGCCTCGTCGAAACCCAGCTTGTCGATCGCGCGATCCGTCGCCTGGGTCACCGGGTTCCTCACCTCGAAGGTCGGGCCACCGTTGGTCGCCGGGAGGCGGCGAGCATACCAACGACGACGCCGGCGACCTCAGGCACGGTCGTTCGACGCAGCCGGGGCCGCGTCGGCGGTCGCCGGAATCTCGCCGCGAGCGACCCGCAGCCGCAGCCGGGTTCCCGCCGGCGCCTCGGCAGGGTCGCGGACGACCGCCTCGTCGGCCGTCCGGCGAACGATGGCGTAGCCGCGATCGAGCGTCGCCTGTGGTCCCAGGACGGCGAGGGCCGCGGCGGCGCCCGTGACGCCCGCCCGGGCGGCGGCGACGCGCGCGAGCACCAGCCGCGGCAGGGCATCCGCCGCACGATCGAGGCGCAGCCGGTCGCCCACGACGCGGCTCTCGATCGCCCGGGTCGCCCGGTCGAACAGCAGGCCCACCTGCTCTCTCGCCGCGGCCAGGCGCGCGATGGGACTGACCCGGTCGAGCGCGCGCCGCTCCGTCGCGACGTCGCGCGCGGCGGCCGCGAGGCGCGCCTGCATCGCGTTGCGCAGCCGATCGCTGGCGCGCCGGAGCGCGGCGGCGAACTCGGCGCGGTCCGGCACGACGATCTCCGCGGCGGCCGACGGCGTGGGGGCGCGAACGTCAGCGGCGAAGTCCGCCAGGGTGACGTCAGCCTCGTGGCCGACGCCGCAGACGATCGGGACGGTGTGGGCGACGACGGCACGGACGACGCCTTCGTCGTTGAACGGCCAGAGATCCTCGAGCGAGCCGCCCCCGCGAGCGAGGATCGTGACGGCCGGCGCATCGTCCGGCCGACCGGCGGTCCGGCATTCGTCGATATGGCGCTCGAGGCGGCGAAGCGCGGTCACGATGCTCGCCGGGGCGCCGTCGCCCTGGACGCGACACGCCACGAGGACGACTCGCGCAAGAGGCCATCGACGGGCCAGCACGTGGCAGATGTCGCGCCACACCGCGCCGGTCGGGCTCGTGACGACGGCGATCGTCGCCGGACGCGGCGGGAGGGGCCGCTTCCGCGCCGCGTCGAACAGGCCCTCGGCGGCGAGGCGTGCCTTGAGGGCCTCGAAACGCAGGGCCAGGTCGCCGAAGCCGGCCGGCTGGATCGACTCGACGTACAGCTGCAGGGCGCCTTGCGGCTCGAACAGGTCGACCCGACCGTGGACGACGATGCGCAGCCCGGCCTGCGGCTCGAATGCCGAGCGCAGCCGGTCGTCGCGGAACCAGACGCACTGCAGCTGGCTTCGCTCGTCCTTGAGCGCGAAGTAGGCGTGCCCCGCACTCGAGATGGTGACCCGGCCGACCTCGCCCTCGACCCACACGTCGCGCAGCCGCTCGTCGGCCCGGACGCTCTCGCGGATCGCGCGGGTGACCTCGCTGACTCCCAGGATGCGGAGCCCGAACGCGCCCGGCGCGACGGGCGGCCCGGCCCGTATCCCTTCCTCCGGGAGCTGGTCCCAGGCGGGCAGTGTCCAGTCCGGCGGCTGCTTCACGGCTGCGTGCCCCCGCGGCCTTCTCTGCCCTCGTGGAACGTCCATGCCGGCAATCCACATTGTCCGGAGGGCACCGTCGTCACACCCGGGTCTGGTACTCGCCGGTGCGCGTGTCGACTCGGATGGTGTCGCCCTCGTTGACGAAGATCGGGACCTGGACGACGAGCCCGCTCTCCGTTGTCGCCGGCTTCCGGGCGCCCGTCTGGGTGTCGCCGGCGAAGCCCGGCTCCGTGTCGCGCACGACGAGGTCGACGGTGACGGGCAACTCGACGCCGATCGTCTCGCCCTGGTACGAGGTTCGATCGAGCGTCATCCCGTCCTTCAGGTAATGGACGGCGTCGCCGAGCTGGCCGGCGGTCAGGCTGAACTGGTCGTACGTGTCGGTGTCCATGAAGTAGTGGTCGTCGCCGTCGCGATAGAGGAACTGGACCGGTCGCCGTTCCATCGACGCCCGGGGCCACTTCGTCCCGGCCTGGAACGACCGCTCCACCGTCTGGCCGCGCTTGATGTTGCGGAGGGTGATCCGGACCTGGGCCGATCCGCGGCCCATCTTGATGTGGTGATAGTCGAGGATCTGCCAGAGGTCGCCGTCGAGCTCGATGGCGACGCCCTTGCGCAGCTCTCCGGTGCTGATCATCTGGGCTGGCTCCTGGGCTCGGCCGACGGGCGTGCGTCTGCCGGGCGCCGGTCGTTTGGGTGGTGGAAGCCGATTGTAAACCTCGGGCCGATGGCGTCGCGGAGCTCCGCCTCGGACTTCGGTGGGCTTTTGCCGGCTCGGCCGGGAGCGTGTCCGGTCAACCCCCGACGACGAGCACCTCGCGCGGGAAGCCGGTCAGGCGCTCGACCCGGCCCGCCGAAGCGTCGAACGCGAGGAGATCCTCGATCCGGATGCCGGTCTCGCCGTCCAGGTAGACGCCCGGCTCGACCGAGAACACCGTCGGCGTCGGCAGCGGCGTCGCCGGCGCGGTCCGGCTGAGGCTGGGCAGCTCGTGGGTCGCGAGGCCGATGCCATGGCCCGTGCCGTGCCCGAAGTGCTCCCCGTGGCCGGCCGACACGATGACGTCGCGCGCCACCGCGTCGATCGCCACGCCGGTCGGCAGCGGCCCGGCGCCGCGCTCAGCCAGCGCGACCTCGAGGGCCTCGATGGCCGCCCGCTGCGCCCGGCCGACGAGGTCGTGCAGCTCCAGGTCCCGACCGCGCGGCTCGCCGACGAAGAGCGTCCGCGTCATGTCGCTGCGGTAGCCACAGACCTGGGCGCCGAAGTCGAACAGGAGCACGCTGCGGTCGAGCACGGGCCGCTCGCCTGGCGAGCCATGCGGCAGCGCCGCCTGCGGCCCCGACAGGCAGGCGACGTCGAAGGCGAGGGCCTCGGCCCCGCCGGTCCGCATGAGCCACTCGAGGTCGAGGGCGAGCGACGCCTCGGTGACGCCGGGGCGGATGCGGGGCAGGAGCGTGGTCAGGGCGCGGTCCGCCACCGCGGAGGCCGCGGCGATCCGCTCCACTTCGGCCGGCTCCTTCGTCGCCCGGTCCGCCTCGATCCAGCCCTCGACCGGGACGAGTTCCACGTCCGGCGCGGCGACCGCCAGGCGTTGCCAGGTCGCCTGCGACACGAGCTCGGCCTCCACCGCCACGCGGCGCGCGCCGATCGAGGCGAGCAGCTCCGGCCAGCGCTCCGGCAGATTGCCGTAGGCCTCGAACAGCCGCGCCTCCGGCGCCTCCTGGCGGGCCTGGATCGTGTAGCGGCTGTCGGCGAGGACGACCAGCTCGTCGCCACCGACGACGAACTGCCCCGAGAAGCCGGCGACCTTCTCCTCTCCGTCGGCCAGGCTGAAGCCGGTGAGGTAGCGCATGTGCTCGCGGCGCACCCCGAAATAGGCGTCGACGCCGGCCTCGGCAAAGCGGGCGCGCAAGCGCCCAAGACGAGTGGGGCGTGCCGCCCGGTCGGCGTCGTCCCAGCGGGCGACGTCGCGCGGCGACGGCGGCGCACCGAAATCGGACGGGTCGGGCCAGTCGCCCGGCCCCGCCGTCGGCCGCCCGGTCAGCCTATCCGTAGCCATATTTCTTCATGTTCACCTGGTGCTCGGCGTAGGTCTTCTCGAAGACATGCCGGCCGCCGCCGTTCGGGATGGCCAGGAAATAGAAGTAGTGGCCGGTCGTGTCCGGCGCAAGGGCGGCATCGATCGATGCCACCGTCGGCGTGGAGATCGGGCCCGGCGGCAGGCCCTTGACCCGATACGACTGGTAGCCGGCGAGCTCCTTCGGCAGCGTGATGTCGCCCAGCGCACCGCCGGGCGGCTTCCAGAAGAGGTAGTCCTGCCACGACCCGAAGTCGAGCTTGGCGAGGGCCACCGAGTCGACCGCGTAGAAGACCACCGGATCCGCATTGAGGATCTGGATCGCCCCGCTGGCGCTGAGGCGATTCTGGTAGACGCCGGCGATGATCGGCCGCTCCTCGTCGAGAACAGCCTCGTGCTCGACGATCGACGCCAGCGTGAGCACCTGGTAGAAGCTCAGGCCGCGCGCCTTCGGCACGTTCATCCGGTCGCCGACCGCCTGTTGGAACTTGTCGAGCATCATCGAGATGAACTCTTCGGGCGTCGTGTCGGGCAGGATCGAGTAGGTCGCCGGGTAGAGGAAACCCTCGAGCGAGGTGCCGGCCGGGAGCTTGAGAGCCTCGAGCCACGGATGCTGCGCGATGAGCGATGCCGGCGGGTGCTTGGCCAGCTGGTAGAACCGCTGCACGTCCATCTTGAGCGGCAGCGTCTGGAGCTTGGCCGTGATCTGCTCGATCCGCAGGCCCTCACGAAGGCCCACGACGACGTAGGGCGACACCGGCGGCACCTCGAGCAGGGCGACCAGCTGCTGGGGGGTCATGTTCCGTCGCAGGATGTAATCACCGGCATTGAATTTCGTGCTGACACCCTGCTCGACGGCGATGAAGACGAAGGCCCGCGAGTCGATCAGGAAGCCCTGGGCCTCCAGACGATCGCCGATCACCCGGGCGGTGTCGCCGTTGTTTACCGTGAACGGCGCTTCGGTCGGGTCCTCCGTCGGGGCCTGGGCGAGGCTCTTCCCCAGGTCCTCCCGCACGAGGTCGGCGACGAAAGGCAGGCCGAGCGCCGCCGGATTGTCCGCCGCCCAGCCGACGATCGTGCCGCGGACGATGGGCCGAGCGATGGTTACCGCCGCGGTCAGAACGAGCGCGGCGAGGGCGAGGGCAAAGACGAGGAACCGAAGCAGACCGCCCAGGCCGCTGCCGCCGCCTCGACGCCGGGCGCCGCCGTTCGCCGTCCGCGGCGCGTCGCGATCCGGCCACGTCGACGCGTCGTACGGATCGGCTTCGACGGCGTAGGCGTGGTCGACGGGATAGCCCTGACCTCGGTCGTCGCGCGGGCGTCCCCCGTCGCGGATCGTCATCCGTTGGTCTCCATGCCCTGTGACGCGCTGCCCCCGGTGGGATCGTTGGGCGTTCCGTCGGCGGCCCTGGCATCGATCTCGTCCTGCAGGATGATCGCGGCGGCTTCGCGATCGATCCTCGCACGGTACGCCTGTCGCTGGGACGCGCTGGGCGGTCCGCCGGATCGGCCGCGCTTCATCGGTCCGACCCGCTGCTCCGCCAGGTGGCTGGTGAGCCGCTCGTCCCGCAGGGTAACCGGCAATCCAGTTCGGGACCGGATGGCGTCGGCCCAGGCGCGGGTCAGCCGGGCCTGCGGACCCTCGTCGCCGGAGGTGTCGAGCGGGAGGCCCACGACCAGCTCCCCGACGTCGTGCTGCGTGGCGATCTCTCCCAACGCCGCCGCGTCCGTACGCGCGTCCCGTCCGCGAGAGAGCGTGGCGAGCGGCAGCGCGCGGCCGCCGTCCACGTCCGCGATCGCCAGTCCGATCCGCCGCTCGCCGAGGTCGACGCCCAGCAACCGCCTCACGGGGCCGACGCCGACGGCGAGGCGACCGGCGCCGATGATGGCTGAGGCGAGGATCCCGCCGATGGTTGCGCCGCGCCGATCCTCAGGTCGATCCTTCCGTCGATCGTCGGGATCGAGCTGACCCAGTCCGGCCAGACGGTCAGCCGCACGTCGCCGAACGGCTCGAGCGCCGCGCGAGCCTGGGGAATTGGCTTGCCCTTGATCATCGCGACGAGGCTCGGCGCGTCGAGGACCCGGACCTGGGCCGCCCGTGCCGTGACGGAGAACAACACGCTCTGGCCGTCGATCGACGGCTGGCCGAGGTCGACCTGGAGGGAGCCGTCGACGAGCCGGTGATCGGTGCTGACGGTTGCCTGCACGCGCGCTGCCACGAGCGCCGTGACGAGGGACTGGTCGACCGCGACGACCGTGCCGGTCGAGGCCAGCTCGAGCTGGAAGGTTGCGACCTCCTGGCCGACCAGCGTCGTCGGATCGACGGTGGGCAGCGGATCGCTGAGCGAGCGCGTCTCGGCGAAGGCGGTCAACCCGGCCGGGACCCGGCCGGGTTCGGCGAGGATGGTCTCGAAGTCCTGGCCCAGCTGCTTCGTCAGCTGGGCAACCGCCGCGTCGACGTCCGCCTTGTCGATCCGCGGGAACTCCTGGTGCGTGCCGCCGGTCGTCGGCGCGCGGTTTCTGACGTCGGTCAGAATGGGATCCTCGGTGGCGGGGATGACGATGATGGTGTTGGCATCGACGTTACTGGCCGTACCCGCCACGACGGCCTCGACGCCTACGCTGGCCTGTCCCGGGATGACCGTGAGCCCGACGAACGTGGCCTTCGGGATAACCGCCGTGGCGGTCGTTCGAAAGCGCACCCCGGCCGCCGTTGACACGATGCTGCCGGCCCCGATGCGATTGACGGTCGTCGGGTCCTTGCTCCGGAATGTGACCCTGCCGGTTGCCTTCGTCTCGTCGATGCGCTTGCCGTTGACCTGGAACGTGTCGCTCGCGGCGAGGTCGAAGCCCAGCCGCTGAGCGGGGACGACGCCGGCGACCGTGTCGGACGCCGTCACCGCCGGATCCGCGCGGACCGACAGCGTCAGCGGGCCGATCGGCTCGATGTGCGGCGTCACGGTGATCGTGGCGGTCGGAAGCAGGAGGTAGGCGCCGACGCCGAGCACCACGACGGCGAGGGCGAGGACGGCCAGCGTCACCGCGGCGGCCGGCCGTTCGAGGGCCAGGCGGGGGCGACCGAGGCGGGAGAAGGCGTTGGCGGTTCTC
>JBGPDX010000026.1:0-20344 GCA_041482475.1 Candidatus Limnocylindria bacterium
GACGTGGAGGCAGCGATGGGCGTCAAGATCGCCGTCGTCGGCGGCGGTAGCACCTATACGCCCGAGCTGATCGAGGGTTTCGCGACCCGGCCTGCGCGCCTGCCGATCGATGAGCTGGTCCTCCTCGACATCGATCCCGAACGGCTCGACGTCGTGGGCGGCCTCGCGCGCCGGATGCTCGACCGGTTGGGTTGGGGCGGCCGGCTCGTGACGTCGCTCGACCGCGACGCGGCGATCGACGGCGCGGACTATGTCCTGATCCAGCTCCGTGTGGGTGGCCAGGCCGCTCGGCTGGTCGACGAGACCCTGCCCCGCCGGTTCGGGACGATCGGCCAGGAGACGACCGGGGCCGGCGGCTTCGCCAAGGCGCTGCGGACCGTGCCGGTCGTCCTCGAGCTCGCCGAGCTGACGGCCCGTCGCGGGGCCAAAGGGGCGTGGGTCGTCGACTTCACCAACCCCGTCGGGATCGTCACCCAGGCACTCCTCGACGAGGGCCATCGGGCGATCGGCTTGTGCAACGTGGCGATCGGTCTGCAGCGCCGGATGGCCGCCCACTTCGGCGTCCCGCCGGACCGTGTCGAGCTCGAGCACGTCGGCCTCAACCACCTGACCTGGGAACGCGCGGTGCGCGTCGACGGCGTCGACCGCCTGCCCCAACTGCTCGACGGCGACGCGTCGTGGATCGCCGACGAGGTGGGCTTTCCCGTCGAGCTCATCCGAACGCTGGGGGCGATTCCGTCCTACTACCTCCACTACTACTACCTGACCGACGAGATCCTCGCCGCGCAGCGCGATGGCAGCACGCGGGCCCAGGAGGTCATCGACATCGAGCGGCAGCTGCTCGAGATGTACCGGGATCCGAAGCTCGCCGAGAAGCCGAAGCTCCTCGAGACCCGCGGCGGGGCGTTCTACAGCGAGGCGGCCGCCCAGCTCATCGCCTCGCTCCACGACGGCGCTGGCGACGTCCAGGTCGTCGACGTCCGCAATGACGGCGCGCTGCCCGACCTGCCGGCGTCGGCCGTCGTCGAGATCCCGGCCCGGATCGACCGCGACGGCGCCCACCCGCTGCCGCTCGCGCCGCTCGCTCCCGAGCTGCGCGGCCTGGTCGAGCAGGTCAAGGCCTACGAGCAGCTGACGGTCGAGGCCGCCCGCACGGGCGACCAGGGCACCGCTCTTCGCGCGCTGATGGCCAATCCCCTCGTCGCCCAGTGGCCGATCGCGGCCCCGCTGCTCGATGCCCTGCTCGAGGCCAACGTGGGGTACCTGCCGCGGTTCTTTCCGCCGGCGGCGCCGGCGTCGCGTTGAGGCCCGCCGCCGGCGCTACTTCTTCGCCGGCAGGCTTCGGCCGTGGGCGAACGCCCGCTCCAGCCACCGATCGATCGCCGCGTCGTCGGCGACGACCGACGGCGGAACGACCGCGTAGCCCCGCATCGGCCGGCCGGGCATCGGCTCGAACGGCTTCGCGCCGTCGAGCCCCAGCAGCTCCTCGCGCGGCCCGTCCGGCAGCCGGATGACCCAGTTCTGGCCATGGAGCCCGGTGACCATGTTGCCGCCGATGAAGGCCGCCGGGTAGCCGAACATCTTCCGCCGCTCGACCTGCGGGAACCGGTCGAGCACGGTGCCGAAGCGCTCGACGAGGTGCGGCGGAGACTTGTCGAAGCCGGGCGGACTCATCCGTCGGCGAGGTTCGGCGCCAGCCAGCGGGCGGCCTCGTCGACGGTCATGCCCTTGCGCCGGGCGTAATCCTCGAGCTGGTCACGGCCGATCCGACCGAGGCCGAAGTAGTGCGCCTCGGGATGCCAGAAGTAGTAGCCGCTGACGGCGGCGCCCGGGATCATCGCGAACGACTCGGTCAGCCGCACGCCCGCCCGCTCCTCCGACTCGAGCAACGCGAGCAGGGTCCCCTTCTCGGTGTGGTCCGGGCAGGCCGGGTAGCCCGGCGCGGGCCGGATGCCCTGGTAGCGCTCGCCGATCAGCGCGTCGTTGTCGAGGGCCTCGTTCGCGGCGTAGCCCCAGAACTCGCGGCGGACGCGCTCGTGGAGCCGCTCGGCGAACGCCTCCGCCAGGCGGTCCGCGAGCGCCTTGGCGAGGATCGACGAGTAGTCGTCGTGGGCCGCCTCGAAGTCCGCCGCGAGCTTGCCGAGCCCGTGGCCGGCGGTGACCACGAAGCCGCCGATGTGATCCGCCAGGCGGGTCGACTTCGGGGCCGTGAAGTCGGCCAGGGCGAGGTTCGGCCGGCCAGGCGGCTTGACCATCTGCTGGCGCAGGGTGTGGACGACGGCCAGCACCTCCCGCCGCGTCTCGTCGGTGTAGAGCTCGATGTCGTCGCCGGCGCTGTTCGCCGGCCAGAAGGCGAACGAGGCGCTGGCGCGCAGCAGTCGCCCCTCGACGATCCGCTGGAGGAGCGCCACGGCGTCGGCGTGAAGGCTGCGCGCCGTCGGGCCCACCCTGGCGTCGTCGAGGATCTCCGGGAAATGGCCGCGCAACTCCCAGGTCGCGAAGAACGGCGTCCAGTCGATCCGCTCGACGAGCTCCTCGAGCGGGTAGTCGTCGAGCGTTCGGGCGCCAAGAAAGGCGGGCTTCGGCGGCGCGACGGACTGCCAGTCGATGGCCGGCGCGTGAGCCCGTGCCTCGGCCACGGGATGGCGTGCCTCGCGTTCCTGGCGGTCGCCACGTTCCCGACGGACGGTCTCGTACTCGTCGCGGATCCGCGCGGCGTACGCGTCGCGCCCGGACCGGTCGAGCAGCGCCGAGGCGACGCCTACCGCCCGTGACGCGTCGAGGACGTGGATGACAGGGGCGTGATAGCGCGGCTCGATCTTGACGGCAGTGTGCGTCCGCGACGTCGTCGCGCCGCCGATGAGCAGCGGGATCTCGAAGCCCTCCCGCTCCATCTCGCCGGCCACGAAGCTCATCTCCTCGAGCGACGGTGTGATGAGCCCGGACAAACCGATCATGTCGGCCTGCAGCTCGCGGGCCGTGTCGAGGATCCGGGCCGCCGGGACCATCACGCCCAGGTCGACCACCTCGTAGTTGTTGCACTGCAGGACCACGCCGACGATGTTCTTGCCGATGTCGTGGACGTCGCCCTTGACGGTCGCCATGACGACCCGCCCGCGCGCCCGGGTCGAGGCCGGATCCTTCTCCGCCTCGAGATACGGGACGAGGTGAGCCACCGCCTTCTTCATGACCCGGGCGCTCTTGACCACCTGCGGCAGGAACATCTTCCCGGACCCGAACAGGTCGCCGACGACGTTCATGCCGTCCATCAGCGGGCCCTCGATCACCTCGATCGGATGGGCCGCCGCCAGCCGAGCCTCCTCCGTGTCCTCGACGATCCAGGCGTCGATGCCCTCGACCAGGGCGTGGGTGAGCCGCTGCGTGACCGGCAGCCGGCGCCAGGCGAGGTCCTCGACCTTGCGCGTGCCGCTGAACCCGCCGACCTGGGCCGACAGCTCAAGCAGGCGTTCGGTGCCGTCCTTGCGGCGCGCCAGGACGACGTCCTCGACGCGCTCGCGCAGGCCTGGCTCGATGTCGTCGTAGATGGCCAGCTGGCCGGGATTGACGATGCCCACGTCCATGCCGGCGGCGATGGCGTGGTAGAGGAAGACGGAGTGGATTGCCTCGCGCACCCGCTCGTTGCCGCGGAAGCTGAACGACACGTTGCTCACGCCGCCCGAGATCCGCGCGTGGGGGAGGGTCTCCTTGAGGCGTCGTGTCGCCTCGAAGTACTCGACCGCGTACCGGTCGTGCTCCTCGATCCCGGTGGCGATGGGGAAGATGTTCGGATCGAGGATGACGTCTTCCGGCGGGAGGCCGGCCTGCTCGGTCAGGAGCCGGTAGGCCCGGGTCAGGATGTCGACCTTGCGGTCGGCGGTATCCGCCTGTCCGCGCTCGTCGAAGGCCATGACGATGACCGCCGCGCCGTAGCGGCGGACGAGGCGGGCGTGTTCGAGGAACGGCCCCTCGCCCTCCTTGAGCGAGATCGAGTTGACCACGCTCTTGCCCTGGACGCACTTGAGGCCGGCCTCGATGACCGCCCATTTCGAGGAGTCGATCATGACCGGCACGCGCGCGATGTCGGGCTCGCCGGCGATGAGGTTGAGAAACCTCGTCATCGCCGCGGTCGAGTCGAGCATCGCCTCGTCCATGTTCACGTCGATCATCTGGGCCCCGGAATCGACCTGCTCGCGGGCGACCGCGACCGCGTCGTCGAACCTGCCGTCGAGGATGAGGCGGGCGAACTTCCGCGAGCCGGTGACGTTCGTCCGCTCGCCGACGTTGACGAAGACGTTGCCCGGCATCGGGATCGTCATCGCCTCGAGGCCGGACAGCCGGGTGGCGACGGGGATGTCGGGCGGGATCCGCGGCGGGAGCCCGGCGATCGCCTCGGCGATGGCCTTGACGTGGGCCGGCGTCGAGCCGCAGCAGCTGCCGGCGACGTTGACGAGGCCGCTCTGGGCGAAGCCCCGCATCAGGGCGGCCATCTCCTCCGGCGTCTGGTCATAGCCGCCGAACTCGTTCGGCAGGCCGGCATTCGGGTAGGCGCTGACCGGTAGCGAGGTCAGGCGGCCAAGGTCCTGGACGTATTGCCTCAGCTGCCGCGCCCCGAGGGCGCAGTTGAGGCCGACGACGACGGGACGGGCGTGGGCGACCGAATTCCAGAACGCCTCGACCGTCTGGCCGGACAGGGTCCGGCCGGAGGCGTCGGTGATCGTGCCCGACACGATGAGCGGTCGACGAAGGCCCAGCCGGTCGAAGGCCCGCTCGATGCCGAAGATCGCCGCCTTGGCGTTGAGGGTGTCGAAGATGGTCTCGACGAGGAGGAAGTCGACGCCGCCGGCGACGAGGCCCTCGGCAGCCTCGCCATAGGCGTCGGCGAGCTCGTCGAATGTGACGTTGCGGGCGCCGGGATCGGCGACTTCCGGAGAGATCGACGCGCTGCGGTTCGTGGGACCCAGGGCGCCGGCGACGAACCGCGGACGGCCCGGCTCGCGCTCCTCGAAAGCGTCCGCCGCCGCGCGGGCGATGCGTGCCGCCGCCTCGTTCATCTCCGGGGCGACGTCCCCCAGCCCGTATTCGGACTGGCTGACGCGGTTGGCGTTGAACGTGTTCGTCTCGATGATGTCCGCACCCGCGTCGAGGTACGCCTCGTGGATCGCCTTGACGATCGCCGGCTGGGTCAGCGACAGCAGCTCGTTGTCACCGCGGAGGTCACGGCCATGGTCCGCGAAGCGGGCGCCGCGGAACTCCGACTCGGACAACGTGTACGACTGGATCATCGTGCCCATCGCGCCATCCAGGACCAGGATCCGCTGGGCGAGCAGCGACTCGAAGGCGGCCAGGCGCGACTCGCGGGTGAACCGCCGCGGCGCCGCAGGGGCGGCGCGCGTGCGCGGGCGCTTGGTGATGGCTGGGGCGGTCATTCGCCCGAGTGTACCCCGGCCTCGTGCGGCGACCGCCGCCTCAGATGGTCGCGATCGCGCGGGTTTCCAGCCGCGGCCCGTAGCGCGGCGCCCGGATCCCGCTCGACTCGAGGAGCCGGATGACCCGGCCCCGCTGGCCGCGATACGGCTCGAGGAGTTCGAGCATCCGCGCATCGTCGGCGCGGGGCTCGCCCGCCAGGGCCCAGGCGACGAGGTTCGGCAGGTGGTAGTCGCCGACGCTCACGGCGTCCGGGTCGCCCAGCGCCCGGAGCGTCACTTCCGCCGCGGTCCAGGCCCCGACGCCGGGGAGTGCCTGGAGGCGGGTCCGCCCCTCGTCCGCCGGCATCCCCACGATCTCCTCGAGACGGCCGGCCCGGGACGCCGCGAAGCGGATCGTGTCGGCCCGCCGGCGCTCGACGCCCAGCGGGTGGAAGCGGTGGTACGGCAGGGCCGCGAGCAGCTCCGGCGCGGGCTGGACCCACAGGCCCTGGCCGCCGGGCGCCGGCTCACCGAAGGTTCGGACGAGCGCCCGGAAGGCGTGGGCCGCCTCGGACCCGGTGACCTTCTGCTCGATGATCGCCGGGACGAGCGCCTCGAGGACCGCCCCGGTCTTCACCAGGCGCAGCCCGGTGCACCGGCGCGCCACTTCTTTCAGCAGCGGATGCGAGGGCTGGAAGGCGCCCGGATCGTCGTCGAGGCCGACGAGGGCGGGCAGCGCGGCGAGGGCCGCGTCGGCTCCCGGACCCCAGGCTTCGGCGGTCAGCCGGCGCCCGGTCACCCGAACGGCGACGGTGGCCGGACCGTGCACGGTCCGTGCGGCGCGGATGGCCACGTCCCGCCCCAGCCGCATGGTGGGATCGAGCGGCCCCCGCCACAGCGGGCGGAGCGTCAGCGACAGGTCCAGCGGCGCGTCGAGATCGAGCTCGAACGAGGGCATCGGGCCGAGTCTGGCACGTCGCACGGAGGCGCGCCTGGCAGGTTTCGCGGGTGGCCTGATCTGGCTCGGGCTGGTAAGGTGCCGCGGACGTGCGACTCCCCAGAGTCGTCGCGGGCCTGACGCTCATCGTCGCGCTCGCCACGGTCGCCGTCCCCGGATCGGCAGGATCGCGAACCCCTACCAGTGATCCGCCCATCGACCCGACGCTCTTCCAACGCGTGGATGCGGGTTCGACGTTCCGGGGCACGGCGGCGACGACCTTCTCGCTCGATCCTGCGAACCGGTCCGACGGCTCGCTCGAGCCGGCCTCCACCCTGCTGGAGCCGGCCGGAGCCGCTCTGCCCGCGCGCCACGGCGTGCTGCCGCCGAAGCCGCCCGTGGGCGTGATCGTCAAGTCGGCCTGGCAGCGCGACGCTTCGGTCAGCTGGTACGGCCCGGGGTTCTACGGCAAGCGGACCGCCTGCGGCTACGCCCTGACGACATCGCTCATCGGCGTCGCCAACCGAAGCCTGCCATGCGGGACGCTGGTCAGGTTCCGCAACCCGGCCAACGGCCGGGTGCTGACGGTCCCCGTGGTCGATCGCGGTCCGTATGTCACCGGGCGCCAGTGGGACCTCACCGGCGGGGCCTGCAAGGCGCTGGGCCACTGCTACACCGGCCCGATCGACTGGCGGCTTTCCTAGCCGGACTGATCAGAGCGGCTCGAAGCGGGCGCTGAAGTGGCGCAGGGCCGCCGGCTGCTCGACGATCCGCAGCCCGCGAAGCGACGACGCACGTTCGGCGACCCAGCGGACCACCTCGATGACGTAGTCGACATGGCTCTGGGTGTATGTCCGTCGGGGGATGGCGAGCCGGACGAGGTCCATCGCCGCCGGCGCTTCGGAGCCATCCGGATGGCGGCCGAACATCACCGTCCCGATCTCGCAGCTGCGGATCCCGCCCTCGCGATAGAGCGCGATGGCCAGCGCCTGGCCGGGGTAGGCGAGCGGCGGAATGTGCGGCAGGAGAGCGCGCGCGTCCAGGTAGACGGCGTGGCCGCCGAAGGGCTTGACGACCGGCACGCCGGCGCCATCGAGAGCCTCGCCCAGGTAGGCGGTCGAGCGGATGCGGTAGCGCAGGTAGTCCTCGTCGACGACCTCGCGGAGGCCCTGGGCGATCGCCTCGAGATCGCGTCCGGCAAGGCCGCCGTAGGTCACGAAGCCCTCGGTCAGGATCAGCAGGTTGCGGCACTGCTCGGCGAGCTTCGGATCGTTCATCGCCAGCCAGCCGCCGATGTTCGCCAGCCCGTCCTTCTTCGCGCTCATCGTCATCCCGTCGGCCAGCGAGGCCATCTCCCGGACGATGTCGGGGATCGACCGGTGAGACTGGCCCGGCTCCCGCTCGTGGATGAACCAGGCGTTCTCGGCGAAACGGCAGGCGTCGAGGAACAACGGGACACCATGCCGATCGCACACGGCGCGCACGCCGCGCAGGTTCTCGAGCGACACCGGCTGCCCGCCGCCCGAGTTGTTGGTGATCGTGACGAAGACGACGGGGACGTTGGCCGCGCCGCGCCGCGAGACGAAGGCGTCGAGCGCCGCGACGTCCATGTTGCCCTTGAACGGGTGATCCGCCGACGGCAGCCGGCCCTCGGGGATGACGAGGTCGACCGCCTCCGCACCGGTGAACTCGACGTTCGCCCGGGTCGTGTCGAAGTGGGTGTTGTTCGGGACGGCCTTGCCGGGCCCGGCGATGGCCGAGAAGAGGATCTTCTCGGCGGCCCGGCCCTGGTGGGTCGGGATGACGTGCTTGAACGGGAAGAGCACCTGGACGCTCTCGAGGAACGCGAACCATGACGGCGAACCCGCATACGACTCGTCGCCGCGCTGGATGCCGGCCCATTGGTCGCGGCTCATCGCGCCGGTGCCGGAGTCGGTCAGCAGGTCGATGATGACGTCGTCGGCGTGGAGGTTGAACAGGTTCCAGCCGGCGGTGCGCAGCGCCGCGTCGCGCTCGTCGACGTTTCCCAGGCGGATCGGCTCGACGGAGTGGATCCGGAACGGCTCGATGATCGTCCGCCAGCGGTCCATGCAGCGAGGATAGTCGCGGACGTCGCGCCGTTCGCGCTACAGTCGCCGCATGTGCCGAAGCATCAAGACACTCCGCCGGTCGGACGAGGCCGCCACGACCGGTGAGATCGAGGCGGCCGCCCTCCAGTTCGTCCGCAAGGTGAGCGGATTCCGGGCGCCGTCGGGGAAGAACGCCGAGGCGTTCGACGCGGCCGTCCGCGACATCTCGCACGCCGCCGAACATCTTCTCGAGGCGCTCGGAACCGACGTCGAGGAAGGCCCGAATCGCTGGATTTCCAAGGGCGTCGTCCACACGGCATAACCGAATGGCGGTCTTCGCGCCCGCTCCCTGGTGGGTCAGAAACGGCCTTGCTATCGAGGCGGGCCGGCTGACCGTGGCTGGCGAGGACGCCGAAGCGCTCGCCCGGGCGCACGGCACGCCGCTGCTCGTCTACGACCGCGAGCGGTACGCCGAGAACGTCCGAACCCTCCAGGGTGCGCTCGACCGGGCCGGCCTCCGCTCCGTCGTTCGGTTCGCCCTCAAGGCGAACCGCGAGCCCGAAGTGCTGGCCGTTCTACGTGGGATGGGCACAGTCGGCATCGACGCCTGCTCGCCGGGCGAGGTGCTGCACGCCCTGGCGAGTGGCTGGCGCGCGGAGGAGATCAGCTTCACCGGGACGAACGTCAGCGAGCGCGACCTCGACGTGCTGCTCGCGCAGCCGATCCACGTCAATCTCGACGCCGTCAGCCAGGTCGAGCGGTTCGGGCGACGGGCGAACGGCGCGAGCATCGGGCTGCGCATCAATCCCGGCGCAGGCGCCGGGTACCACGAAGGGCTCGAGTACAGCGGCGAGCGGCCGACCAAGTTCGGGATCTACGAGGAGCGTCTTCCGGACGCCATCGCCGCCGCGCGCCGACACGACCTGACGATCGACACGATCCATTTCCACGCCGGCTCCGGCTGGCTGGGCGACGATCTCCCGAAGTTCGAATCCGCGCTGGCTCGCGTCGCCGGCGTGACCCGCCGGCTGCTGGCCGACGGTCACCCCATCCGCGAGGTCAACGTCGGCGGGGGACTCGGCCGGCCGGCGCGCGAGGACGAGGCGCAGGTCGACGTCGACGCTTACGCGGCCGTGCTCGCCCGGTACCTCGCGCCGCTCGGCGTCGTCGTCGGTTGCGAGCCCGGCGACTGGATCGCCAAGGACGGCGCGATCCTGCTCGGCGAGGTCGTCACCGTCGAGCGGCGCGGCGCGACGACATTCGTCGGGCTCGACCTGGGCTGGAACGTCAACAGCGCGTACTTCATCTACCGCTACGCGCAGGAGATCGTCCTGTGCCGCGACGCGGCGGCGCCACGGACGCAGCGCGTCACGGTCGCCGGCCACATCAACGAGGCGGGCGACGTGTTCGCCGAGGACTACCCGATGCCGGAGGTGGCCGAAGGCGACGTCGTCGCCATCCTCAACGCCGGCGGCTACCACCAGGCGATGAGCTCGACCCACTGCCTGCGGCCGACGGCCGACGCCGTCTTCCTCGACCGTCCGGCGAGCTGAGGTCGCCCCACGCCCGCGCCCGGGTGATCGAGATCCGGATGATCGGCCGTGCCTCGAGCCGATGGTCGGCGTACTGCGCGTACTTCGCCCGCAGCGCCGCGACGGCCCGGGCGTGCTCCTCGACCTCGTGCGGCTGCGGCTCGAGGATCTCCGCCCGGCCGTAGACGCGCAACCAGCCGAGGCGCGTCCAGTCCTCGTCCCAGTGATCGGCCAGGACGGTGGCGACGGGCAGGACGAGCAGGTCGCTGATGCGGCTCAGGCCGCGCGGATCGGTCGTCGCCTTCGGCTTGTCGTCGATCGGTGTGTAGAGACGCGGCCGGCCCACGCGGTCGTCGTCGCCCAGCACGTGACAGATGGGCACGAGTCGCGGGTGCCCCTCCGGATCGATGGTTGCCAGGACCGCCCGGCGAGCGGCCGCGAGGAAGGCCCGCTCGACGGGCGTCAGGATGGGGTCCGGCACGACGCGATGATGCGCCGTCGCGTCGATCCCGGAGTCGTCAGTCGCGCGGTCGGTCGGTCCGCCCGACCAGCCGGTACCACGGCTGGAAGAACGCCGCGAGCAGGGCGAACGCCCACATCAGCGGCCGAAACGGCGACTGCTTGAGGAAGTCGGGGAAGGCGGCGACGGCGTCGCTCGGGTCGATCAGCACGAGTCGGTTCGAGGGCGCGTTGAACTGGCCCGCAACGTAGTGGGACACCAGCAGGTACTCGCCGACGACCAGCGCGAGCAGTGTCAGCAGCACGCTCAGGACGACGATCGGAAACGACGTCCGGCCGCGTCCGCCAAGCGTCGTGCCGAACCCGATGGCGATGCCGACGATCGATCCAATGTAGACGAATCCCCGGCCCAGGAAGCCGCCGCTGGGGCCTATCCCCGTGTCCCACCAGTACCACAACCCGGTCGACGCGGCGGCGGCCGCCAGCCCGAGGATGAGTGCCCCCAGGATGCTGGGGTCGCGCGCCGGGACGGCCGCAATCCCGGGCCCGTCGGGCGAACCCCGCGGATCGACGTACTCCTGCGTCGCGCGGTCGGCGCGACAGCGGTAGCAGCGCCTGGCGGTCGCCTCGTTCAGCGAGTGGCACTGACCGCACATCCAGAGCTGTTGCATGGCCTCTCCCGGCGTCGGCCGTATTGCGCGCCTTAGACTGACCCCCGATGTCGGACGTGGAACTACCCATTCGTCATGTCTCGTCTGCACGAATCGTCGCCGTCCGCGGCTCGGAGATCGAAGTCCGCAGCGACACGGTCGTCGGCGAGGAGCCGATGGAGATCCGCGTCGCCGGTCGCGGCCAGGATCCCGTGCCGGTCGCCGTCACGATGCGGACGCCCGGCGGTGAGCAGGAGCTGGCGGTGGGGTTCCTGCGGACCGAGGGCCTGATCGAGGGTCCCGAAGTCGCCCGCGTCACCTTCGGCAACCCGGCCAATCTCAACCGACCCGACGACACCGTGGTGGTCCACCTGTCGGTACCGTTCGACGCCGGCCGCGTGGCGGAGCGTCAGTTCGTGGCGACCGCCTCGTGCGGGATTTGCGGCAAGGCGTCCCTCGACGAGGTCGCCGTTCGGTGCGATCCCATCCCGTCGGGCCCGGTCGTCCGGCGGACGGTCATCCTGTCGTTGCCCGACGCCCTCCGCGCGGCGCAGGCCGTGTTTGCGACGACGGGCGGACTGCACGCCGCGGCGTTGTTCAGCCCCGACGGCCGGCTGATCTCGATCCGCGAGGACGTCGGCCGGCACAACGCGCTCGACAAGCTCATCGGCGAGCAGGTCCTGGCCGGCCGCGGGCCGCTCAACGACGTCGTCCTGATGGTCAGCGGCCGGGTCAGCTTCGAGATCGTTCAGAAGGCCGCCGTGGCCGGCATCCCGATCGTGTGCGCCGTGTCGGCGCCGTCGGACCTCGCCGTCGAGACCGCCGACCGGCTCGGCGTCACCCTCGTCGGGTTCCTTCGCGGCGACGGGTTCAACGTCTACACCCACGACGGGCGAATCGAGCTGCGCGACCTGCTGGGACTCTGACGCGAACGGGCCCGCCGGCCCGGTCAGGATTCGGGGCGGTTCTGGACGAACTGGAAGCCGAACCGGCCCTTGATGCAGAGGTGCCCCTCGGTGATCGACGAATCGAGCGGCGAAGTGACCTTGACGATGTCGTTGTCCTGGACATGGAGGCTGAGCGTGCAGCCCACGCCGCAGTACGGACAGATCGTGTCGGTCACGGTCTGGGCGCTCTCGTCCCAGGTGCCCGCCGCGCGCATCTCGAATTCGGACCTGAACATCAGCGCGCCGGTCGGGCACACGCCGATGCAGTTGCCGCAGTAGACGCAGGCCGACTCGGGTAGGGGAACGGCCTCCTCGGTCGAGATCCGGGCATCGAAGCCGCGCCCGGCGACGGCGATGGCGAACGTGTTCTGGGCATCTTCGCCGCAGGCCTCGACGCACTTGTAGCAGAGGATGCACTTCGAGTAGTCACGGACGTAGAGGTTGTTGTCGACCTTGACCGGCTGGGCGACCGTCGCTGCCGCCTCCCCGTCCGGGGCGTGATGGTGGCCCGCCTCGTGGCGATCGCGTTCGCCTGCCCGTGAGGCACCGGCAGGCGGCCCGTAGCGCCCCGGATCGGCGGCATACCGCTCGACGTAGGCCTGCGCCGTCGGCGCGGTCGACAGGTCGACCGATGAGACCAGGAACTCGAGGACCATCCGCCGCGACAGGCGAACCCGTTCCGAATCGGTCTGGATTTCCATCCCGGGTTCGACCTTGCGCGAGCAGGCCGGCACGAGGACGCGCGACCCGGTCAGCTCGACGACGCAGACGCGGCAGACGTTGACCGGCGTGAGGTTCTCCAGGTAGCACAGCGTCGGCGTGTCGATGCCCTGGGCCCGACAGGCGTCGAGGATCGTCGACCCCGTCGGCACACTGACGGCGACGCCGTCGATGGTCACCCCGACCGGTGGCCGAACCGCCGCCGGCGGCGCCTCCGGCGGCCGGCTGGGACGGGCGGCCGGCTTCAGCAGGATCTCCGTCAACGGCTGGGCCGGTGCCTCACGGGCATGCGGCGCGCGCGGACCCCGGGCGGGATCCCGGCCCCGGCTCCGGCCGCGCGTCACAGCGCCACCAGGCGGCCTGACTGCGTCACAGTGGCACCAGGCCGATCTGGCGCACGGCGCTCTCGATCGCCGAGCTCGCCGTCTGCCCAAGGCCGCAGATCGACGCGTCCCGCATCGCCTGGCCGATCTCCCTGAGCAGTTGCAGCTCGGCCTCGCGCGTCCCGCTCGACCGTCCCGCCGCCAGGCGCGACAGCAGCTCCTCCTGGCGAACCGTGCCGACGCGGCACGGCACGCACTGCCCGCACGACTCGTCCCGGAAGAAGCGGGCGATCCGTCGCAGCGTGCCGACGAGATCCGCCGTTTCGTCGAAGACCATCACGACGCCGGAGCCCAGCGTCGCCCCGATCGCCCGGGTGCCTTCGAACGTCAGCGGCGTGTCGAGGGCGTCGGGTCCGACGAACACACCCGCGGCGCCGCCCAGGAGGATGGCCCGGATCGCCCGGCCGCCGGGCACGCCGCCGGCGAGGGCCAGGAGCTCACGCAGGGTGGTCCCGAACGGCACTTCGTAGACGCCCGGGCGTACGACGTGTCCGGACAGGCAGAAGAGCTTGGGCCCGCTCGATGCCTCCGTGCCGGTCGCCGCGAACGCCGCCCCGCCGCCCGCCTGGCCGAGGATGAGCAGGACGTTCACCAGCGTCTCGACGTTGTTGACGGCGGTCGGCTTGTCGAACAGCCCCACGTCGACCGGGAACGGCGGCTTGTTCCGCGGCTCGCCGCGCTTGCCCTCGATCGACTCGAACAGGGCGGTCTCCTCGCCGCAGATGTAGGCGCCGGCGCCGCGGCGGATCTCGATGTCGAAGGCGAAACCCGAACCCAGGATGTCAGGCCCCAGCAGCCCATCGTCGCGCGCCGCCGCGATCGCGCCGGCCAGGCGCTGCTCCGCCAGCGGGTATTCGCCACGGATGTACAGGTAGCCGCGCCCGGCGCCCACCGCGAAGGCCTCGATCGTCATCGCCTCCACGACGGCGAACGGGTCGTGCTCCATCAGGACGCGATCCTTGAACGTCCCGGGCTCCGACTCGTCGGCGTTGCAGACGAGGTAGTGCGGTTGGGCCGGGGCCGCCGCGACGGCGGCCCATTTGCGCCCGGTCGGGAAGGCGGCCCCGCCGCGTCCCAGAAGCTTCGACTCGCTGACCTCGGCAATGACGGCCGCCGGTCCCAGGGCGATAGCGCGCTCGAGGGCGCGATAGCCGCCGTGGACCCGATAGTCGGCCAGGCTGGCCGGATCCGCGACGCCAACCCGCGCAAGCAGCCGAAGGCCGGGCTTGCCCGCCTGCGGCACGGACGTTCGCGGATCGTCCGCGGCGGGAGGCGACGCCGGGGCCGCGCCCAGCCGCGCGACCACGCCGACCGCATCGACCGGGGCGACGCCGAACGTCCGTGGCCGCTCGCCGGCGACGGTGAACAGGGCCGCCGGAGCGCGCTCGCAGAGTCCCAGGCAGGGGCTGCGGAGCCAGGCGATCGTCCCATCCCTGGCGGGACTGCCGGCGGGTCCGATGGTCCGCTCGAGGTCGGCGGCCATCTCCTCCGCTCCGGCCAGGCGGCAGGCGATGTCGTCGCAGACATGCGCGATCAGTGGCGGCCGCGGCGTCGTCGAGAACAGGGCGTAGAAGGTGGCGACGCCGTAGGCCTCGGCCGGCGGCACGGACAGCCGCCGGCAGACGTAGTTCAAGGCTGGCTGGCTGATCCAGCCGATCCGGGACTGGACGGCGTGGAGGACGGGGAGCAACAGGTCCCGTTGCGAACGGGCCGCGTGGCCCCCACGCGCGGCGTGGCCATCGACAGCCGGATTGCGGGTCCCGCCCGCCCAGCCGCTCGTGGCCGGCCCGAGCACGCCGTCGACGGCCGCTCGTTCGGCGGCCGAGGCCAGCGGCCCGATCACGTGAAGATCCATCGACCGCGAGTGTAGTCAGCGCCCGCGTGATCGCGCTGCAAGGTCTGTCGTTGGAACGCTCGGCTGCCTGTTATGCCCTCCCCCGGTACCATCCGTCGAATGTCTCTCCACTCCCCGGGCAGGAGCGCGCGCGACCGCGCCATCCCGCCCGCGAGGTCGTGACCCGGCTCCTGGGGGCGGCGGCAGCGCTCGCGCTTGCCGTGATCGTCTCGCTGTTCGGAACGTCCCTGTCGGTCGGCCGGCAGCCCAGGCCGGAGCCGTCCCTCGACCCGCACCTGTTCACGGTCATCGTTCCGACCGCCCCGACGGCAGGCGACGCGGCGACCGCAACGCCGGCCGCGCCGATCGTGGACTTCCGGGATTTCGCCTCGTTGCAGGCGCGAGCCGCGGCGGCCCTTCCCCTGCCTCGCCTGGGCGTGCTGCAGCCGAGATCGACGACCACCCGGACGGTGACGCCGACGGTCGGCAACAGTCACCGAGTGCGGGGCGGCGCCAGCTGGTACTGCCTACCGGGCGTCAGCGCCTGCACCAGCGGCTACCCGGGTGGCCTCTATGCGGCGGCGGGCTCGGAGCTCCGCATCGGGAGGTGGCGCGGCCGGACGGTCAGGGTCTGCGGCAATGGCCACTGTGTCTACGTCAAGCTCATCGACACGTGCGCCTGCGGGGGGTCGCGGATCATCGACCTCTACAGCGACGCCTTCAGGCGGCTGGCGCCGCTATCGAAAGGGTCGCTGCTGGTCACGGTCAGCTGGTGACGCCCTCCGCCCCCTGATCGTCGCGGCCGCGCAGCAGCGACACGTGGAACGGCCGCAGCTCGCCGCGCGCGTAGCCACCGGCGATCACCGGATCCTCCTGCATGATCCGGCGCGCGGTCGCCTCGTCGGGGGCCTCGAAGATTGAGATCCCGGTGTTCTTGTGCCCCAGGGTCGGGCCGACCAGGATGATCACGCCCTCTCGCAGGAGCCGCTCGAACCGCTCGAAATGGACCGCCCACACCGCGTTCTCCTCGTCGGTCATCGAGGCCGCAAAGTCGTCCCGCGGCGGGTGGATGAAGTAGATCCATTCGGCCATCCCGACTACAACCTGCCCTTGTAGCGTGACCAATCCCAACCGCACCAGATCGCGTTTTTCGCGGGCTCGTCGTGGTACTGCCGAACCCCTTTGGCAGATCCTCCCTTCGGCGGATGATTGTCCAATATGAAGATCCGTCGGCTGGTCAACGAGCTCCTTCCTTATGTCGCGGTGACGGCGGTGATAGTGGGATTCGCGAACTTTGGGTGGTACTGGCTCGAGGCTTTTACGACGGGCGTGGCGAATACCGGCCGAGTGGTGGACGGCCACTACTTCTTGAACAATCGTTGGGCCGGAACGTTTACCGAAGTCTCACGCGACGCGTGGGACTGGAGCGTATTCCACGGCAGCAGCCTGTTCGTCACTCATCCGCTGGCGATCGCGGCGATGGCGTACCTCGGATCCCGATACAACCATCGGCGGCGATCGAGCGGAGCCCCTGGCGCGGTAACTCCGACTGACGGCGGCGGCTCGTCGTCCGAGCTCGGCGCGGTCGAGGGTCTCCCTGCGGGAGCTGGCGCCATCATGTTCTTGCTCGGGATGATTGTCACCGGTGCAATGGTCGCGTTCGGAATTACGTGGGCGATTCCGAAGCTTGGTCTCTTCGGGATCCTGTGGACTGGTCTCGCCATCGCGATTGCGGCCGTGAATGCCTGGCGCTTCCTGCGGGCCGCGTAGCGCCGGTTGCTGCCGCGACACGGACGCAGCTGTACATCTAGGCTTGCACCGGCTGGGCTAGCTTCTCGATCCGGATGGCGGTGGCCTTGAATTCGGCCGTGCCGGACTTCGGGTCCGTCGCGTCGATCGTCAGCAGGTTCGTGGCGACGTCGTCCTGGAAGTGGAGGGTCATGAACGTCAGGCCGGGCCGGAGCGAGCTATCGACCCGCACCGGCACGTCGACCTGGCCGCGCCGCGACACGGCCCGCACGACCTCGCCCTCGGCCAGGCCCATCGACGCGATGTCCTCCGGCGACATGTCGAGCGACTCCCCGCGACGGAGCGGCGAGGTGTAGCTGCCCGTCTGGACGCCGGTGTTGTACGAGTCGAGGCGCCGCCCGGTCGTCAGCCGGATCGGGAAGTCCGCGTCGAGCTTGTCGACCGGCGGATCGTGGTCGACGGCCACGAACGGGGCCCGGTTGCCGGGCACCGGGTCCTCCCACAGGCGGCTGTGGAGGAACAGCTCGCCGGGATGGTTCTCGTCGTAGCACGGCCACTGGATGCCCCCGAGGTCCTCGAGCCGCTTGTAGGACATCCCGGCGTGAACCGGCGACAGCGAGCGGACCTCGTCCCACGTTCGCTCGGCGGACGCCTCGCCCCAGTTGGAGCCCATCCGCCGCGCCAGCTCGTTGATGATCCACAGGTCGTCGCGCGCCTCGCCCGGCGGGTCGAGCGCCTTGCGCACCCGCTGCACGCGTCGCTCCGAGTTGGTGACCGTCCCCTCGCTCTCGGCCCACGCCGCGGCCGCCGGCAGGACGACGTCGGCCAGCTCCGCGGTGGCGGTCAGGAAGAGGTCCTGCACGACCATGAACTCGCGGGTCGACAGCAGGTCTGCGGCTCGGCGCTGGTCCGCCTCGGACTGGAGCGGGTTCTCGCCGATGACGTACAGCGCCTGCAGCTCGCCGCGTTCCATCGCGTCGAACATGCCGGACAAATGCCAGCCCCGCTTCGGTGGCACGGTCACGCCCCAGGCCGCATCGAACTTCGCCCGGAGCTCGTCGTTCTCGACGTGCTGGAAGCCGGGCAGCCGATCCGGCAGGGCGCCCATGTCGCCGCCGCCCTGGACGTTGTTCTGGCCACGCAACGGGTTGACGCCGCTGCCGTATCGCCCGACGTGGCCCGTCAGCAGGGCGAGGTCGATGAGGGCGAGGACGTTGTCGACCGCGTTGTGGTGCTCGGTGATCCCCAGCGTCCAGCAGATCATCGCCCGGTCGGCGCCGGCGAAGGCGTGGGCCAGCTCGCGGATCGCGTCCTTCGGGACGCCCGTCTCGCGCTCGGCGTAATCGAGCGTGTACGACTCGACCTTGTCGCGATAGGCCTCGAAATCCGACGTGGCCCGGGCGATGAACTCGCGATGGTGCAGGCCGTTCGCGATGATCTCGCGTCCGATCGCGTTGGCCAGGGCGATATCCGAACCGACGTCGAGGCCCAGCCAGACATCGGCCCATTCGGCCGAACTCGTCCGGCGCGGATCCACGGCGTACAGCCGCGCGCCGTTGCGGACGCCGCGCAGGAGGTGATGAAAGAAGATCGGATGCGTCTCGCGGGCGTTGCTACCCCACAGGACGATGACGTCCGTCTCTTCGATCTCCCGATATGAGCTTGTGCCGCCTCCGGCACCGAACACGGTCGCCAGACCGGCGACGCTAGGGGCGTGTCAGGTGCGGTTGCAGCTGTCGATGTTGTTACTGCCCAGCACGGCCCGGCTGAACTTCTGCGCCGCGAAGTTGACCTCGTTGGTCGCCTTCGAGCAGCTGAAGACCCCGAACGTCGTCGGCCCGTGGGCGGCCTTCGCCGCCTGGAAGCCAGCGACCGTCCGGTCGAGGGCCTCGTCCCAGCTCGCCGGGCGGAGGTTGCCCGCCTTGGAGTCGCGGACGAGGGGCTGGGTCAGTCGAACGTAGCTCTTCGGCACGGGCGTGCCTCCTGCGGAACGACGACGGGCCGAGTGTACAGTTGTATTGCCATGGTTCAGCCTCAGATCCCGCCGCAGCCACCGATCGTCTCCGGAACGAGGACACAGGCAGACATCGAGCGAAACGAGGAGACCGCGGCGCACCGCCGGGAAGACGAATTGGCCGCGCGGTCGCGCAGCCAGGACCGGCCGGCGCCGGCCTCGCTGGGGAGCCGCCTCGCATCCGCCGTGCAGCGCCTGCTGGGCCGCTCTCCGCGGTAGCGTAGCGGTGCCGTAACAGCGGGCCGCTAGAGGAGGGCCACGCTCGCCGTACCGGCCTCGACCCGGCCGACCCGCCGGTGCTCAACACCCGCGCGGCGAAGCCCGGCTTGAACCTCCGCAAGCCGCTCCGCGGGGATCGCGGCCAGGAGGCCGCCGGAGGTCTGGGGGTCGTGCGCGAGCACGAGCCGCTCGTCGGGGACGCCTTCCCCGATCTCGACCGACGGCGCCACGAACCGCCGGTTGTGGGCCGCGCCGCCGGTCTCCACGCCGGCGGTCGCCAGCGCCAGCGCCCCGTCGAGCGCCGGCAGCGCGCCGGCGTCGAACACAAACCGCACGCCCGACGCGCGGGCCATCTCCAGCCCGTGCCCGAGGAGACCAAAGCCCGTGATGTCGGTCGCCGCGCGCACACCGGCCGCGACGAGGACGTCGGCGGCCGCCCGGTTCAGCGTCCGCATCTGGTCGACGGCCGCGCCGAAGTCGGCTTCGGAGGCCTTCCCCTGGCGGCGACCGCTGACGAGGAGCCCCGTCCCCAGCCGCTTCGTGAGGATCAGCGTGTCGCCGGGTCGCGCCCCGCCCTTGCGGAGGAGCCGGTCGGGATGCGCGGCGCCGACGACGGCCAGCCCGTACTTGGGCTCGCGGTCGCGGATGGTATGGCCGCCGGCGAGCGTGCCACCTGCCTCGCGGACCTTCGCCTCCGCCCCGGCGAAGATGGCCGCCAGCGTGTCGCGCGGCAGCTCCTCCGGGAAGGCCGCGATCGACAGAGCGAATAGCACCCGCCCACCCATGGCGAACACGTCGCTCATCGCGTTGGCCGCGGCGATCTCGCCGTAGAGCCGCGGGTCGTCGACCAGTGGCGGGAAGAAGTCGAGCGTGCCGATGATCGCGAGATCCGGCGAGACGAGGTAGGCGGCCCCGTCGTCAGGCGGCGCGAGGCCGGCGATGAGCTCGGCTGGAGCCGCCTGAGCGCCCAGCCCGGCCAGCGCGTCGGCGAGGAGATCCGCGCCCAGCTTGGCCGCGCAGCCGCCGCAGTCGGTGAGGTCCGTCAGCCGGATGGCCGGCGCCCTCTCGAGGCTCGTCACGGCCCGATCATAGGCGGCTGCCCAACGCGGGGCGTCCGAGGCGCCGGCGGGCGGACGGACCGCCCCGCGCTACCATCGAGCGGGAGCGGTTGGGTCCCGGTGGGCCCCCTGGTCTTCAAAACCTGTGGCGCGGCGCTCCGCGCGGCGCGGTGGGTTCGACTCCCATGCGCTCCCGCCAGCGGCGCCGTCACGAGAAGGACCGCCGACATGCCCCCGACAGCGCGACCGCGACCCCCCAGCGTCGAGCGGCTGCTCGCCGCCGTGCGGCCGCGACTGGGCGACGCATCGCCCGACCGCGAGGCGGTCCTCACCGTCGCCCGCGACGTCATCGCCGTCGAACGGGCGCA
>JBGPDX010000027.1:0-20235 GCA_041482475.1 Candidatus Limnocylindria bacterium
GTGTCCCAGGCTGCTTCGGCCGTCGCCTCCGACTGGCTGTCGCTTGGACCAGCAAGCCGGCTCGTCGGCGTCGGCCCCGACACCCTCCGGCGCTGGGCCCGGCAGGGCCGCATCCAGGCGTTCACCACGCCGGGCGGCCATCGACGTTTTGCCCGCCGGTCGCTCGAGCGGTTGGTCGCGACGCGCCGGCGCGGACGAACGCCGCTCGCCAGCCTGGGTGCGACGCCGGAGCGACTGTCGCGCGCCTATCGCCGCAGCTATGCCGCCGATCGAACGGAGGGCACCGATCCAGCGATCGAGACGGCCGACCGGGACGCCTTTCGTCGCGACGGCCGGCGGTTGGTCACCGCGCTGCTCACCCATCTCGACGCTCGCGATGCCGCGACCCGCGCGCGTGCCGAGCGTGACGCGGAGGCCCTGACCGACCAGCTTGCGCGGCGGCTGTCGGCGAGCGGCACGAGCCTCACCGAGTCGGTCGCCCTGTTCGTCGCCGCCCGGCGGCCATTCCTGGCGGAGCTGGGGGCCATCGGCCGGCGGCGATCGCTCGACACGCCTCGGCTGTCGGCGGCCTACGAGGACGCCTCGGCGCTGCTCGACCGGCTGTTGCTCCGACTCGTCGCCGCGATGGCGAAGAGCGCACGCTCGTGACGGTCGTCCTTCCGGGCCTGACCTCGCTTCTGGCGTTCGTCTTCTCGGTCGCCCTGCTGGACCAGTGGCGGGAGCGACGCCAGCCGTTCCAGCTGGTCTGGGCGATCGGGATGCTGTTCTACGGAATCGCCGCGGGCTGCGAGGCGCTGGCCGGCGCGAGCGGCTGGAACGAGGCGCTCTACCGAACCTGGTACCTGACCGGCGCGGTCTGGACGGCCGGCTGGCTGGGCCTCGGGACGGCGTTCCTGCTGGCCCGGACGCGCTTCGGCTACACCTTCGCCTTCTGCCTGCTGCTGGCGGGTGTGTTCACCCTCCTGACGCAGCGCCGCTATGACTATCCGGGCTCCGGCTCCGCGCCGATCCTCTACCTCATCGCCGCGATCGTCCTCGCCATCGCGGTTGGCGTCGAGACGTATTTCCAGAACGAGCGCTGGCCATGGCTCGCCGCCGGCGCGGTCGTCGGTGCGACGGCGCTGTCGATCGGCCTCAATTTCATCACGACGCTGGCCCCTCCGGGCTACGCCCTGGACCCTCGGACGGGCGTGCCCGTCGGCGACCTGTTCCCGGGCACGATCCGGCTGCTGACGCCGTTCCTCAACATCACCGGCGCGCTGGCGCTCATCCTGGGGGCGATCTTCTCGACCTACGTCTTCATGCCCAAGAGGCGCGTCCTGCCGTACTCGCTCGACCCCGAGCAGCCCGGCGAACAGTTCCTGTTCAACCTGCTGATCGCCCCGTTCGCCATCGTCGTCAATTTCGCCGCGTCGTTGCCGGGAGCGATCAGCGCGCTCGCCACGGGCCGGATCCACAGCCGGGTCCCGGCGACGATCCTCATCGCCATCGGGGCGTTCATCCCCACGATCACCGACAGCCTGAATCGGTTCGGCTCGACGCAGCTCTTCCAGCTCGGCAAGTTCCTGGGCGTCGTGTTCCTGTACGCGGGGTTCCTCGTCTCGATCGAGGTCTTCCGCGAGATCCGGCTGCCGTTCACGTCGATCCGGCTTGGCGGGGCCCGGCGTGAACACGTCGCGGCGAACGGAGATCGCGAGGCGACCGCCGAATAGGGCCGACCCCGGCCCGACCAGCTCGACGCCCCGTACCATGGCCGCGATGCGCCGGCCTGCTGCTCAACTCGGCTTCGTGCTCGCGATCGCCGGCGCGTCGATGTTCGCCTGGCTGGGCCCGCTGTCGCGCTGGGCCGAGGCGACCGGCATGGCGCCACTCCCCTTTGTCGCGTGGCGCGCCGGCGTCGGCGCGCTGGTCCTGGGGGTCGTGGTCGCGCTGCGGATCCGGCGAAGCGGTCCATCACCGCGCCCCCCGACGCGGGAGCTGGGCGTCCTCGCCGTCGCGACACTCACCGGCCTCGTCCTGAACCTGGCGATCTTCGGTGCCTTTGCCCGCGTCCCGATCGCGATCGGGCTCCTGGGGCTCTACACCTATCCGGCGATGGTCGCCGGGGTCGCCATCGTCACCGGCAACGAGTCGCCGTCCGGCGGCACGCTCATCGCGCTCGTGCTCGCCCTGGCCGGGATGGCGGTCGTGGTGGCAGGTGGCCTCGATGCCGCGGCCGGGATCGCGATCGACCCGATCGGCGTCGCCCTGGCCCTCGTCGCGGCCGCGTCGCAGACCGTCTTCGTGACGATCAGCCGGCGCGGCTATCCCACCGTCCCGGCCGACCAGGCCATGGCGGTGATCCTGGGCGGCTCGTTCGTGGGTTGTGTCGTCATCGGCCTCGTGACCGGCGAGGCGTCGCAGCTCGGAATGGCCTTCGGCCAGCCCACCCTCCTCGCGATCCTGCTCGTCGCGGGGTCGTTCGGCGCGGCCGTCCCGTCGTTGTTCTTCCTGGGTGCGATCCGCCTGATCGGCGGGATGCGGACGGGGATCCTCATGCTGTTCGAGCCGGTCGTCGCGGTGACGCTTGCGGCGATCCTCCTGCACGAGAGCCTCCGCCCCATCCAGGTCCTCGGTGCCATCGGCGTGCTTGGTGCGGCGCTGGTCCTCCGACGGACATCGTCCGGGGAGCCCGACGGTCGACTAGCCGCCGATGACGACCTGTTGGGTGTCGGGGTGTCGGGCCGCCCCTGACGGCTTCGGCGGGCGCGGCGCGCGTCGTGACGGCCCGACGGCAGACGGCCTCGGCGAAGGGTTCCGATGGGGCTCCGGGGTATACTTCCGCCGCCCATCCCGCCCCCAGCTCCGAGGTTCGATGCGCGTCCGAAAAGCCGTCTTCCCTGCGGCCGGCTGGGGCACCCGCTTCCTGCCTGCGACGAAGGCACAGCCGAAGGAGATGCTGCCGCTCGTCGACAAGCCGATCATCCAGTACGCGGTCGAGGAGGCCGTCGCTGCCGGGATCGAGCAGGTCATCATCGTCACGAGCAGCCAGAAGCGGGCGATCGAGGATCACTTCGACCTGTCGTACGAGCTCGAGCACCTTCTCGAGGAGAAGGGCGAGATCGAGAAGCTCCGCGTGGTCCGGCACATCAGCGACCTCGCCCAGATCGCCTACGTCCGCCAGAAGGAGCAGCTGGGGCTGGGCCACGCCGTCCTGGTCGCCAAGGACCTCATCGGCCACGAGCCGTTTGCGGTCATCCTGCCGGACGACGTCGTCATCGCCGACCGGCCGTGCATCGGACAGCTCATCCACGCCTATCAGCAGACCCACTGCTCGGTCGTCGCCGTCATGGAGGTTCCGCCAGAGGAGACGAGCCGCTACGGGGTCATCGCCGGAGAGCCGGTCGAGGAGGGGTTCAACCATGGTCGGTTGCGGAAGGTGACCCGTCTCGTCGAGAAGCCCGAGCCTGGCAAGGCGCCGTCGAACCTCGCCATCATCGGCCGTTACATCCTGACCCCGAAGATCTTCGACAAGCTCGAGCAGACGCCGCGCGGCGCCGGCGGCGAGATCCAGCTCACCGACGCGATCCAGGCACTGATGGAGGAGCAGGCCGTCTACGGCTACGAGTTCGAGGGGATCCGCCATGACGCCGGCACGACCATGGGCTGGCTCAAGGCGTCGGTCGCCCTGGCCCTGGAACGCCCGGACCTCGAGAAGGAGTTCCGAGCCTACCTGGGGTCGCTCGATCGATAGCGCGACAGCAGCTCCAGCGCGACAGACGCGATAGCGCGACAGGCGGTCCGCGGCGGCGCGTCGGCCGTCCCGCGACCGTCGTACGGTAGGATGCCCCCTCACCCCGCAGGGGCCCGGCATCGAGAGGAGTGGGTTTGGCGGAGATCGGCAACGTCCTGGGCGGCCGATACCGGTTGATCGAGCTGCTGGGACAGGGCGGCATGGCAACGATCTACCGCGCCCGCGACAACCAGCTCGAGCGCGACGTCGCGGTCAAGCTGCTCCGGCCCGAGTACGAGCGCGACCCGGACTTCGGGACACGCTTCCGCCAGGAGGCGCGGGCGGCCGGCTCGCTGAACCATCCGAGCATCGTCTCGGTCTACGACTACGGCCAGGATCCGGCCGGCGCCTTCATCGTCATGGAGCTGATCGACGGCGAGGATCTCGCCTCGGTCATCCGGCGGACCGGCGCGCTGCCGCCTCGCCGGGCCGCTCGACTCGCCGCCGACGTCGCTTCGGCCCTCGCCGCCGCCCACGCGAGCGGGATCGTCCACCGCGACGTCAAGCCCGGCAACGTGCTGGTCGGTCGCGACGGCCGGGTCAAGGTCACCGACTTCGGGATCGCCCGTGCCGTCGCCGACGCGCAGATGACGATGCCCGGCCTGACCCTCGGCTCGGTCCACTACTTCAGCCCGGAGCAGGCCCGCGGCGAGCCGACGACCGCGGCCTCGGATGTCTACTCGCTGGGGATCGTCCTCTACGAGCTGCTGACCGGGCGGCGGCCGTGGGGCGGCGACAGCGCGGCCGCCATCGCCATGGCCCGCCTGTCGGGCGCCGTGCCGTCGCCGGCCGCGGTGCGAACGGGGATCCCGCCCGCCCTCGACGCGATCGTCCGGCGGGCGATGGCGCGCGATCCAGCCCAGCGCTACCCGACCGCCGCCGAGATGGGCGACGCGCTCGAGGCTTTCCTCGCGGATCGTGCTCCGGCGGTGGCCGCGGTCGGCGTGGGGGCGGCCGGCGCCGCGGCAGCCAGCGGGGCTGCCGGAATCGCGGGAGGTCTTGCCGCGGCCGGGGCGGCGACCCGGGCGATGGATCCGGTCGACGCCGTCAGCCCGGCGACGATCGCGTCCGGCGTCGCCCGCCCGAACCCGGGCCGCGTTCCGTACGCCCCGGACTCGTACGCCCCGGACTCGTACGCCCGGTCCTCTGGCGCCGCGCCCGAGCGCTACGACGACGTTTCGCCTCGACGACGGGCCCCGGACCGCGACTACGACGACGGCGACGGTGGCGGCGGGGGAACGAGCCCGTGGGTCTGGATCACGGCGCTGCTCGCCCTGGCGATCCTGGTGGTCGTCGGCTTCCTCGTCGTCCGCCTCCTCGCCGGGCCCGGCAAGCCGGCCATCGAGCAGGTGACCGTGCCCAGCTTCGTCAATCAGACCTACGACCAAGCGAAGGCGGCCGCGACCCGGCTCGGGATCACGGTCACGATCGCGAGCACGGACCCGAACAGCACACAGCCGGCCAACACGGTCGTCGACCAGGATCCAAAGGCTGGAGCGACCATCGACAAGGGTGGCTCCGTGGGGCTGACCGTCGCCGCTGGCCCGCAACAGGTCCAGGTCCCGACACTCATCAATCTGAAGGAAGCGGATGCCGTCCAGCTCCTGCTCCAGGCCGGACTGAAGCGCGGCAACGTGTCCCAGGCGTTCGATCCCACGATCCCGATCGGCAACGTCGTCTCGCAGAGCCCGCTCCCGGGCCTGAGCGTCGCCAAGGACACGCCCGTCGACTACACCGTGTCGCAAGGCCCCCAGCCGACGCCGACCCCGTCACCCACGCTCAGGCCCACAGCCGTACCCACGCCGACCCCGACGCCGGCGCCGATCAACGTCGGCGACTACCGTTGCATGACCTTGGGCGTGGCCGGCGCGGCGATCGAGAACGACGGGTTCCGGGTCGGCAACACGCCCCTGGACGGCGCCACGATGGCCGCCAACCCGGGGTACGCGCCCGTCGAGGGCTCGATCGTCGTCGCCCAGGCGCCGTCGCCGGGCGCCAAGCGGCGACCGAACTCCCGGATCGACCTGACCATCCACGACCCGGCGATTCCCATGGCGACCTGCCCGCCCGCCCCCTGATCCGCGCCTGGCGGCCGCGCTGGCCTCAGCCCTCGTCGGTCCAGAATCCGCCCGGGGAGCGACTGGCGACGGCCTGGGGTTCGGGCACGAACGCCGCTCCGGCGGGCGCCTCTTCCCAGCAGCCCCGGAGCTCGTCGCCGCGGAGCGGCAGCCGTCGTCGATCGAGGCCGCAATAGCCCAGCCCGCCTGCCACGGCGCGGCGGAAATTGCGGCACGTCGCGCAGCTGGTGGAGGACCGCTTGCAGACCCAGCACCGGGACGACTCGGTCTGGGGCGTTCCGCAATGCGGACACCGCCACACGGGCATGGCGAGATGGTAGCTGCGGAATCCGCCGCCGTCGCCGCTATTTCGCGATCGTCAGGCCGTCGCGCGCACTCGTCGTGCCCAGGTCTCCGGCGGAGACGAGGACGGAGAGCAGCCCGGACCCGATCGCGGCTCCCTTCGGAACAGTCGTTCGGAACTGGGCCTTGCCGTCCGTGCCCGTCGTCCTGGTCGCGGTGATGGGCGCCACGCCAGGGATCGTCACGCTGAAGGTGGCCCGCGCCCCGGCCAGCGGCTTGCCGTCGGGGTCCGTGACGAGAACAGACAGCACGAGCGGGTCGGGAAGCCTGGCGCGACTGAAGCGGTAGGTCGAGGCGGTGAGGCTCGCCGTCAGCTTGCCCGTCCCGCGCCGGATCGTGATCGTGGCGGCGCCGACGTTGCCGGCCGGGTCGGTCGCCTGGATCGTCACCGCGTTCGTCCCGGGGGCGAGCGGCAGGGTCAGGCTGAAGGCCCCGTCCGCCGACGCCACCGCCGTTGCCGAGGCGGCGTTCGCGCCGTTGTGGGCCAGGACGGTGCTCCGCCCCTGAGTCTTGCCGGTGATCGTGACGGTCGCCAGGTTGACGGTCGCGCCGTCCTTCGGGGAGGTCACCGTGACCTTCGGCTTCCCCTGGTCGAGGACATAGGTCACCACCGCGGATGGGTCGGATTCGCCGGCCGCGCCGAACACGGTGGCGGTGAAGTCGTTCGCGCCGCTGACGAGGGTGACGTTGGCGATGACGACCCGCGGCGTCGAACCGATCGACACCTCGGCGATCCGCTTTGGCGCCTTGCCGGCGAGGGAGACGTAGACGCGGACGCGGTTTGCCGGGTCGCCAACCGCCTCGGCTGGCACGACGACGACCAGGTCGACCGCTGCCTGGTTCGTGTACGGCTCCTGCGGTGACTCGATCGTCGGCGCGGCGCCGACGACCACAGGCGTCGGGCTCGGCGTCGGGATGGCGCCCAGGTTGTCGACGAAGCCGCTGATGGTCGACGCGAGCCCGGCGGCGATGCGGGCGAGTCCGCCGCTGGCGGTGTAGAGGACGGCGCCGCCCAGGGCGAGGACCCCCAGGATGAGGAGGAGCCGGGCGCCCAGGGGCATCCCGCCCGGCCGCTCCACCCGGCGATGGGGGGCCAATCGGATGTGGGAGGGAGCCCGGGGCCGAACCTTGGTGGGCGCCGGCCGCCCCGTCGATGGCGGTCGGGGGCGGACCTGCGATAGACGGCCACCGCCGCGGTTCGTCATCGGTTCGCATTCTCGCATGAGGACGTGGTCACCAACCGACAGACGCGCCGGCCCGATCGATCGTTGCGCGCGTCCTGTGGCCGCGTGGCACCTCGTTGTACTCTGGCGCGGTCCGCGCGCGTGTGGGAAAGCTTCGCGCGCCAGCTGAGGAATGGATGCAGGCTCGCGACCCAAAGGGCGGCCGGCAGGGTCCGCCAACCGGACGGCCGGGTTTCGGCGTCGGTCCGATCGCCCGGGTCACGCCGTCCCCGCTGGTCACCCGCCCGGACCCGGCGCCCCGTCCAGAGCCGCCCGCGGCGCCTCGCGGCCGTTCCGGATTCGGGCTGCCCAGCCTCCGCCGAAACGTCTGCCCGCACTTCTACATGACCGGCATGCGGGGCGCCATTCCGATCCAGGCGCCGCATCTCCTCAAGGCCCTCATCCGACAGGGCCACAACGTATCCCGTTGCCAGCTCCGGGGCGGCGTCCACCTGGAGCAGGGCTACGTCAACGACGTCTGCCTGACACCACGCTTCAACCAGTGTGTCTTCTACGAGGACGAGCTGACCCGCGAGTGATCGCCACCCGCGGCCTGACCTACGCTCAGGCGCTGCGCGCCCTGTCCGAGCGTGGCCGGTTCGGCATACGGCTGGGCCTCGGGCGGATCCGGGCGCTGCTCCGCGAGCTTGGCGACCCGCAGCTCGAGATGCGGGGCGTCCTCATTGGCGGCACGAATGGCAAGGGCAGCGTCCTGGCGCTGACCGCCAGCGTGCTCCGGGCGGCCGGCTATCGCGTCGGCGAGACGCCCAAGCCGCACCTCGTGTCGTACCGCGAGCGGCTGCAGATCTCGGGTCGACCGGTCGACCCGGACACCTTCACGCGACTCGTTTCCGACGTCCTGCCGGCCGCGGAGCGGATCGCGCCGCGGCACGGCCAGCCGACCGAGTTCGAGCTGCTCACCGCGATGATCTTCCGCTGGTTCGCGGAGGAGCGGGTCGAGGTGGCACTCGTCGAGGTCGGCCTCGGAGGTCGGCTGGATGCGACGCACGCATGGGACGGCGGCGTTGCGGCCGTCACGAACGTCGACCTCGACCACATGGATCGGCTGGGTCCGACGGTCACCGCGATCGCCCGCGAGAAGGCGGCCATCATCGAGCGCGGCGACCTGGCGGTGACGGGAGCGAGCGGCGACGCGCTCGCTGTCATCCGGCGACGGGCGGCGCGGATGGGAGCGCCGCTGACGATCGTCCAGCCGGCCACGGTCCTGGGCCTCGACCGCGACGGCATCGACGTCGACCTGCCGAGGATGGGACCGACGCGGGTGGGGTTGCGCGGTCGGCATCAGGCCGGCAACGTCGCCGTCGCCGACGCCGTCCTCGACGCCCTCGCCAAGGCGAAGATCGCGAGCGCGGACCTCGACCTGCGACGGGCGGGCTACGCCCAGGCGGTCTGGCCGGGTCGCCTCGAGCTGCTCGAGGTGGACGGTCGCGAGGTGCTCCTCGACGGCGCCCACAACCCGGCCGGCGCCGCCACCCTCGCCCGCGCCCTCGACGATCTGAGGCCGTTCCTGGCGGGCGGCGCAGATGCCGATCCGGCGCCGCTCACGCTCGTCATGGCGACCATGGCCGACAAGGACGTCGACGGCATCATCCGGGCGCTGACGCGATCGCGCGCCCTGCGTGGCGCCCGCATCGTCTGCACGCAGCTGGCCGTGACGCGCGCCCTTGCCGCCCCTTCACTGGCGGCCCGCTGGCGGGCGATCGCCCCTGGCGCGCAGCCGCTCGTCGAGCCGATTCCGGCGGCGGCGCTCGACGTCGCCCTGGCCACCGCCGCGGGCCCCGTCGTCGTGGCCGGCTCTCTGTACCTCGTCGGTGCGGCGCGGGCGAGGCTCGCCGACGATCCCCTCTTCCGCGACCCGGACCCCGAGGTGGCCGGATGAGCGGGGTTGTGCCGGGGCGCCCGGGCGGACGCGGGTCCGCGACCCCGTCGTTCGCGCTTCCCGTCGGGGCGGGAACGGGCATCCCCGGGCCGCTCGGCGAGACACGGATCGGCGGGACGACATTCCGCTGGGGCGAGCGAACCGTGGTCATGGGCATCGTCAACGTGACTCCCGATTCCTTCTCCGGCGACGGCCTGCTGGCCGGCGATCGCGATCCCGTCGAGGCCGCGGTCGAACTCGGGCGGACGATGGTCGACGAGGGTGCCGAGCTCCTCGACGTCGGCGGCGAGTCCAGCCGCCCGGGGCACGACGAGGTCGCCGAGAGGGAAGAGGCCCGCCGGGTCGTGCCCGTCGTCGCCGGACTGACCAGGGCGCTGCCCGGCATCCCCGTCAGCATCGACACGACCAAGCGCGCCGTGGCACAGGCGGCGCTCGATGCGGGCGCGGTGATGATCAACCACGTCTGGAGCGTCGCTGCGGACGACTCGCTGGCGCGCCTTGCGGCGACGCGAGGTGTTCCCATCGTCCTCATGCACAACCGGGCCGCGGCGCGCTACACGAACCTCATGGCCGAGATCGTCGCCGACCTCCAGGGCGCCGTCGATCGCGCCCTCGCCGCCGGCGTCGCGTGGGACTCGATCATCGTCGACCCCGGGTTCGGCTTCGGGAAGACCGCGGAGCACAATCTCGTCCTTCTCCGCGAGCTCGAGACGATCCGGCTGCTGGGCCGACCGATCCTCCTGGGCACGTCGCGCAAGTCGACACTGGGGCGGATCCTCGATCTGCCGCCGGAGGAGCGCGTCGAAGCGACCGTCGCGACGACCGTGCTGGGGATTGCCGCCGGGGTGGACATCGTGCGTGTCCACGACGTCCGTCCGAACGTCCGCGCCGCCCGCATGACCGACGCGGTGATCAGGCGGACATCCGTCGATCCGGTTCCTGAAGGAGGCCCCCGCTGAGCGACCGGATCGTGCTGGCGAACATGCGCTTCGACGGCCGCCACGGCTACTACGACCATGAGCAGGCGACGCCTCAGCCGTTCGAGGTCGACGTCGAGCTTCGGCTCAACCTCCAGCCGGCCGGCATCGAGGACGAGCTGACCCGAACCGTCGACTACGGCCGCGTCTTCGACGTCACCCGCCAGATCGTCGAGTCGACGACGTTCCGCCTCCTCGAGGCGCTGGCGGAGGCGATCAGCCATGAGGTCCTGGCCGACTTCCCCCTGGTCGACGAGATCGGGGTCCGCGTTCGCAAGCCGAAGGTCAAGCTGTCCGGCGCGCTCGACTATGCCGGCGTCGAGATCTGGCGTCGGCGCTCGAAGGGTTGAATCGCGGCGCCGCGCCGATCAGAGGTTGGTCGGCCGCGTGCCCAGCGTCACCGACACCTTCTGCTGGCTGCCGCCGCGCAGGATCGTCACGCTGACCGTCTGACCCGGGGCGAACTGGCTGAGCACGGCGTCGAGCGGGTGCTCGGTGTCGATCGACTGGCCCTCGACGCTGACGATGATGTCGCCGTCGCGGATGCCGGCCTTGTCGGCCGGGCCACCGGGAACGACCGCCTCGTTGGTTTGCCCGTTGGCATTCTGGCCGCCGCGGACGATGGCGCCCTGGTTGACGGGCAGCTTGTCGCGGGTCGCCAGCTGAAGGTCGATCGGCTCGTAGCGGATGCCGATGTACGGCCGCGCCAGTTTCTGGCCGGCGAGCGCCTGCTGCATGATCGGCCGGGCGATGTTGATCGGGATGGCGAACCCGATCCCGTTGCTGTTGGCGGCGATGGCGGTGTTGATGCCGATGACGTTGCCGGCCGCGTCCAGCAGCGGCCCGCCGCTGTTGCCCGGGTTGATGGCGGCGTCGGTCTGGATCAGGTTGGTCAGCTGCTGGCCGCCGTCGACGGTGATCGTTCGGCCCTTGGCCGACACGATGCCGCTGGTGACGCTGTTGGAGTACGTCCCCAGCGGGCTGCCGATGGCGATCGTCAGCTGGCCCACCTTGAGGCTCGAAGAGTCGCCGATCGCGGCGGTCGGCAGGCCGGTCGCCTCGATCTTGACGATGGCCAGGTCGGTCAGCGTGTCGACGCCGTAGACGCGGCCGTCGAACTGCCGGCCGTCCTTGAGCTCGACGGTCAGCTTGGACGCGATCTGGGCGCTGTCGTTGGTGACGACGTGGCGGTTGGTGAGGATCCAGCCGCTGGCGTCGTAGATGACGCCGGATCCCACCCCGGTCTGCGGAATCTGGTCGCCGAGCGCGTTCGTGTTCGAGCCCTCGGCCGTGATCCGGACCACGGCCGGGCTCACCTTGGCCGCGACGTCGATGATCGCGGACGACTCGTCGAGGGTCACCGGTTGGCGGGCCCCCACCGTGCTGCCGGCCGTGGCCGTGGCGGCGGCCGGCGTCGCTGGCCGGTTGAGGGCGCCGGACGCGTCGAGTGCGAGGAACGTGCCGCCGGAGGCGAGGACGCCACCCAGGATGGCGGCGAGGATCACCTCGCCGAACGGCGAGGGACGTCGCGAGCGGGGCGTCACGGTGACGGTTTCAGGGCGCGCCGGGGCCTGTGCCCACGACGCCCGTTCGGCAGGGGGCTCATCCCAGCCGGACGACCGTGCCCACTCGGGGCGCGCATCCGAGGCGGGGGTGTAGACGCGCGTCTCTTCCCATTCGGGCGGCGCGTCGGCGGGGGCGGGGATGTCGGGCTGGCCCGGATCCCCGGGCATGGCGTCCGGTCGTGGCTGGTCGGTCATGTGTCTCGGTCTCTGAGGCGTGCGGCCGGCACGTGGCGGTTTGGAGGTTCGGCCATCAGCGTTCGGCCATCAGCGTGAGGTACGCGGGTTCAGGTGGGTGCCCTCGCGCGGTGAAGAATCCGCCACCTTGTCGAAGGCGTCGACCGCGGCTGCGACGCCGTCGGGGACGGCGGACGCCGCCGCGGCGTCCATGCGCGTCTGCACGCCGGCGGGCGGGACGGCCACGGCGTCGTCGCGGCGTGGGTCCCGCGGGAGCGTGACGAGGAACCGCGAGCCCTTGCCCAGCCGGCTCTCGACGGTGACGTTGCCGCCGTGCATGTCGACGATGGAGCGGACGATCGCCAGTCCCAGCCCGCTGCCGCTGCCGCGCGCCTCGTTGGCCATCGAGCCGCGGTAGAAGCGGTCGAAGATCTTCGGCAGCTCGGCGGCGTCGATGCCGACGCCCGTGTCGCTGACCTCGATCTCGGCGCCGTCGGCGTTCGGCCGGACCGTCACCTCGACCGAGCCGCCCTTCGGTGTGAACTTGATGGCGTTGCCGACGAGGTTCGTCACGACCTGGCCGATCCGTTGCGGGTCGTGCCGGATTCGGAGCGGTCGGTCCGGTGTGGCGACGGTCAGCTCGATACCCCGACGTCGAGCGGCCGGTTGGGCCTGCTCGACGGCGGATTCGACCGCCGCCCGCAGGTCGTCGGGACGGAGATCGAGCATCACCAGCCCCGAGTCGAGCTTCGACAGCTCGAGCAGGTTCTGGGCCAGCCAGTCGAGCCGCTCGATCTGCTGAGCGCTCGATTCGAGGAACTCGGCGCGGGCGTCCGGGTCGTCGAAGGCCTGCTGGCGGAGCAGCTCGTTGAACGTCCGCAGCGCGGCGATCGGCGTCCGCAGCTCGTGCGAGACGTCGGCCAGGAAGTCGCGGCTCCGGTCGCGATCGCGGCGGACGATGTCGATACTCTCCTCGAGCCGCTCGGCCATCGCGTTGAACTGGACCGCCAGCTCGGTCAGCTCGGAAGACCCGCCCCGCACCTGGGCCGGCGGAACCCGCCGCGAGAGGTCACCCTCGGCGAGCGCCCCGGTCGCCTCTGTCAGGCGGCGGAGTGGCGTGGTGAAGCGGCGGGCCAGGCCGGCGGCGACGATGACCGCCAGGCCCAGGGCGAACAGCCCGATCGCGGCCAGCAGCCCGGCCACGTTCGAGACCGCCGTCGCGCGAAACGTGTAGGGGTTGGACAGGGTCACTTCGACCGAGAACGGGAAGAACCCGCCGACCGGCAGCTGGACGGGCTCCGCCGACACCGGCTCGCGCGCCTGGCCGTTGGTGGGCTCCGCCTGGAGGGGGATGTCGAACTGACCGTTCGGCGACGCGACGAAGCCATCGCGAGTCTGCAAGCCGAACTTGACGGTGACCGTCGCCTGGCCAAGCAGGTCGGCCAGGACCCGTCGCTGGTTGACCGTGTTGAGGGCGGCAAGGACGGCCGGGTCGGTGATGTTGTCGCTGTCGACGACCGGTCGCAGGCCTACCGTCTGGATCGCCAGCGAGGCGACGTATTCGGCGACCGTTCGCCCGCGGTTGGCGAGGTCGGCGCGCTGCTGCTTGAGGAAGTAGTCGTCGAGCCGGTTGAGGACGAGGAACGAGACCAGGACAAGGGTCAGCGCGACGACCGCGACGAAGGCGAGTGTCAGGCGCGCTTGGAAGCGGCGGGGTGCGAGCGCCCGCAGGCGGCGCGGGAGGCGCGAGCGGCGAGCAGGCTCAGCGCTCGGCGAAGGCGTAGCCGACTCCCCGGACCGTCAGGACGAAGGCGGGCACGGCCGGGTCATCCTCGATCTTGTCGCGCAGGTGGCTGACGTGGACGTTGATCGTCTTCTCGTCCTGGTCGAGGGCCTCGTAGTCGCGCAGCAGCTCGAGCAGCTCGGAGCGGGTGTAGACGCGGCCGGGTCGGCTGGCCAGGTGGCGGAGGATCTCGAACTCGGTCGGAGTCAGGGCGATCCGCCGCTGGCCGCGCTGGACCCGCCGGCGCTCGAGATCGATGACGAGGTCGTGGTGGCGGATGACCCGCCCGCCGGCGGCGTCGGCCAGGTCGCCGTAGGCCCGTCGCAGGAGGGCCTTGATCCGGCTCATCAGCTCGCGCAGGCCGAATGGCTTGGTCAGGTAGTCATCGGCGCCCAGCTCCAGCCCGATGACCTTGTCGACCTCGTCGTCGCGGGCCGTCAGGACGAGGACGGGAGCCTTCGACCCCGTCGCCCGCAGGCGCCGCAGCACCTCGAAGCCGTCCATCCCGGGCAGCCGAACGTCGAGCACGACCAGGTCCGGGGCCTGGTTCGTGGCGAACTCCAGGCCCTCTTCGCCGGACCGCGCGACCGCGACCTGGTAGCCCTCCTGCTGGAGCGCGTACTGGATGCCCCGTGCGACGGCGAACTCGTCCTCGACGATGAGAATCGTGGCCGACACGCACGAGATGCTACATCGGACCCCGCCGGGCCCCCGTCGACCGGCCGGCGCCGGCCGGGCGCCGACGAGGCGTGTGGTAGGGTATCGGGGCCCTTCGGGCGCCAGGCGAGCAACGGTCGCCGAGCCGCAGCCCGGACCGCAGCCACAGACGAAGAGGTCCATCGTAATGCCCACCGCCCGCCCGGCCCTGGCCGCCAGGGAGCGCCAGATCACCGGCAAGGCCGTCAGCAAGCTCCGCCGCGAAGGCCTCATCCCGGGGGTCGTCTACGGCCACGGCGTCCCGTCGGCGAACGTGAGCCTCGATGCCCACGAGTTCGAGGTCCTCCGCAGGCGCCTCGGGGCGAACGAGCTGGTCGACCTGTCCGTCGCGGGCAGGAAGGCGGACCCGGTGCTCATCCATGACATCCAGGTCCACCCGGTCAACCGACGTCCCCTCCATGTCGACCTGTTCGTCGTCCGGATGACCGAGGAGCTGATCGTCGACGTGCCGCTCCACTCGGTCGGCCACTCGGAGGCGATCAGCGTGCTGGGAGGCACCCTCCTCCACGCCATCGAGGACGTCCGGATCCGCGCGCTGCCGGATCACCTACCCCGCCGGATCGAGTATTCGATCGATTCGCTGATCGACTTCGAGGCCACGATCCACGTGCGGGACCTGACGATCCCACCGGACGTCACCCTGCTGACCGATCCCGGTGAGCTGGTCGCCCGCGTCCTCGCGCCGCGCGTCGAGGAGGTCGAGGAGGCGCCGGTGGCCGAGGTGGCCCCGGAGGCGGCCGAAGGCGAGGCCGCTGCCGAGGGCGCGGAGGGTGCCGAGGGCGCCGAGGCGCGCGAGGGTCGCGAGGGCCGCGAGGGCCGCGAGGGCCGCGAGGGTCGCGAGGCGCCGCGGCGCGAGGGCAAGCCGGAGGCCTAGCCTCCCGAGCTGAGGCCCGGCCCCGATTTCCGGCAATTTCCAACCCGGGCGACACTGGCGGCCGGAATGTGGTCCAGGCACCCGGAATTAGCGGTGAGGGATCCGGCAGCTCACGACCGGTGGCCGCTCGCCGTGACCAGGGGCAGCCGAAGGTCGAACGCGCGAGCCGATAGCCGGCTCAGACGGCGGCGGAGTTCGCGTCGGAGCCTGTCGCGCTCGGCCGTGTCGAGCGAGGAGAAGAGGTCCTCCTCGTCGAACTCCTCGAGGAACCGCTCGTACTCGAGCGGATCGAAGCGGTGGACGAGCTCCCGGCGGTCGGCATGGACGCCGCGGAAGCCGGCCCGCCGAAGCTCCGCCGCGGCCGCCGCGATCGACGGGTAGTCGCCACGACGGCCTTCCGGTTCCCGCGCGCCGATGCCGATCTTGTCGAGCGCCGCGTCGAACGCGACGTCCGGCGCAAACAGGCGGTCGCCGACCAGCCACGTGGCGTGGGCAAAGGGCGCTCCGGGCGAGAGCACCCGTCGGACGTCGCGCAGGACCGCGCTGCGACTCGGCACAAGTTGCAGCACGAACGACGAAACGGCGGCGTCGAAGGCAGCCGCGTCGAACGGCAGCTGGTGGGCAAAGGCAACGCGGACCTCGAAGCGCCGCCGGTCCTTCGAACCCAGGGCCCGATCCGCCTGCGCCCGGGCCGCTTGCGCCATCCCGCGCGACGCGTCGACGCCGACCACCCGGACGCGGGGCCATCGACGGATCGCGGCGACGGCGAGGGTCGCCGTCCCGGTGCCGATGTCGAGGATCCGCGCCGCACCCGTGCCCACGTCGTCGGCGATGCGATCGAGGACCGTCACCGCGGTCGGTGCCAGGACCGGCGCCCACCAGCGGGCATAGCCCCGGGCGATGGTGTCGTATCTCGTTGCCTGTTCCGTCACCCGCCCATCGTGACAGCCGGGCGCGGGTGACGGCGCGGCAAGCGGCGAGCGGCGAGCCCTCAGCCTGCGGGTGCCGGGGCCGGCGGCTCGCGGCGACGGATCACACCGGTCCTGCGAAGGACGAACGACCCGATCACCACGATGATGCCGAGCCCCAGCAGGATCGGCAGCCAGACGATGGCGAACCAGATGCCCGCCGTCGTGACGGCCTGCAGGAAGTCGACGAGGCTGGCCGTCGCGCGGTCGACTTCCTGGCCCGCGTTCCAGCCCTTCGCGGCCTGGGTGACGGCCGCGACCTCGATGCCGTAGGTCACGGTCAAGGTGCCGTAGCTCGCCTGGTCGCTCAGGTGCGTGCGCTGCGCGTCGAGCTGTTCGATCTGGCCGCGCACGTTCGACAGCTGGTTCTCGACCTCGAGGATGTCGCTGATCTTCGTGGCACGCTGGGCGATCGCCTGGAGGGCCTTCTCGCTGGCTCGGAGGTTGGCGATCCGGGCTTCGAGGTCGATCAGCTGGCCGGTGACTTCGACCGAGCCGGTCTCCTCGCCGAGCACCTTCCTGGCCACCTTGCGGATCGCGTCCAGCGCGTCGTCCCAGCGGTCCGACGGGATGCGGTACGTCACCTCGGCGACGGACTTGTCGCCGTCGTTGGTCTGTCGCGAGCCGGCCACGTAGCCGCCCATGCCGCGAACGGCGTCGCGGGCGGTCCGGATGGCGGCGGTCAGATCCTCGACCTGGAGGCTGAGGCTGCCCGTTCGGACGATCTTCGCGTCATCCCTGAAGGCCGCGGTGGAGCCGTCCTGCTGGGTCTGCACCCCGCCCAGCGCAGGTGCCGGCGCGGCGCTCGCAGCGCCGGAGGCGGGCTCACCAACCGCCGAGCCGACCTTCGAGAGGGTGGTGCTGGCGCCTCCGGCGCAGGCTCCGACGAGCAGGACGGCCAGAAGCGCGCCGACTGCAACCCGGTAGGTCGAGCGGGATGGGGACATCGGTCGAACCTCAGGCACTGGGCACGGGCCGCATCGCCGCGGCACCCGGCATGGACGCCCGGCGAGGATGACGGGTTCCGCGCCGGCCGGGTCGCATGGTAGGGGCGCCAGCGGCGTGAGGTACCCCACGATCGTCCGACCCGCCACAGCCGGAAGTCGCCCGTACACTCGCCGGATGCGACTGCCGTTCGCGCCCCCCATCGAACCGATGCTGGCCAAGGCTGTCGACGCCCTGCCGGCCGACGACGGCTGGCTGTTCGAGCCGAAATGGGACGGCTTCCGCGCGATCGTCTTTCGCGATGGCGACGACGTCATGACCCAGAGCCGCGATCTCAAGCCACTCGACCGCTACTTCCCGGAGCTGGCCGCGCCGTTGCGGGCCAGCCTGCCCGAGCGATGCGTGGTCGACGGCGAGATCGTCATCGCCCGCGACGGTGAGCTCGACTTCGAGGCGCTCCTGCTGCGGATCCACCCCGCCGCATCGCGGGTCGCCATGCTGGCCGCGGAGACGCCGGCGTCGTACGTCGTCTGGGACCTGCTGGCGCTCGACGACGAGGACCTCCGCGCCACGCCGCAGGGCGAGCGCCGGCGCCGCCTTGAAGAGGTGCTCGCGAAGGCCAGGCCGCCGGTCCACCTGACGCCGGCGACGACCGACCGGGCGACCGGCCAGGACTGGTTCGGGCGGTTCGAGGGCGCCGGCCTCGACGGCGTCATCGCCAAGCGGCTCGACGCACCGTACCAGCCGGGCAAACGGGCGATGCTCAAGATCAAGCACCAACGCACGGCCGACTGCGTCGTGGCCGGCTTCCGCTGGCACAAGAACGGCCCGGGGACGCACGTGGGGTCGCTGCTGCTGGGCCTGTTCGACGATACGGGGCGGCTTCACCACGTCGGGATCACCTCGTCGTTCTCGTGGGATCGGCGCGCGGCTCTCGTCAAGGAGCTCGAGTCGCTGCGGAGCGGCGCGTCCGACGGGCATCCGTGGGCCGAATGGGCCGAGTGGGCGGGCTTCGGCTCCGCCGACGCATCCGGCCAGCGCCTCCCGGGGGCGACCAGCCGCTGGAACCGCGGCAAGGACCTGTCGTGGGAGCCGCTGCGGCCGGAACGGGTCGCCGAGGTTGCCTACGACCACCTCCAGGGCGACCGCTTCCGCCATGCCACGACGTTCAAGCGCTGGCGCCCGGACAAGCCGCCGGCCGCCTGCCGCTATGACCAGCTCGAGGAGACGGCGCCATACCTCATCAGCGAGATCTTCGGATCGGCGTGATCGTAGCCTCAGGTGGCCGTCGGCTTCCTGCGCGGCGCGCGCTCCAGCTGGCCCGCCCGGTCCGGCCACTCGTAGCCGGCCCACGGGTCGTAGTCCGGGTCGAGTGGCTCCTGGGCCGGCCGGTCCGCCGCCGGGACGTGGATGAGGTTCACCCGGACCCGGTACCAGAGGGCTGAGCGGCCGCGCATCCCGTCGACCAGGACGTCCGCCGGCTCGAGGGCGGCGGCCGCCTGGGGATGGCGAGCCTTCCAGCGCTCGAGGCCCGCGATGGCTTCGGCCTTGTGCGCCGCTCGGGCGATCTCGATGACCGGCACGGACGTCCTGCGGCGACCGGTCGGCGTGGGTCGGGTGCCCGCCCAGTCCTGCGGCAGGCCGGCGTTCGGGTCGCCCGCCTCGACCGCCCTGCGGCGAGCGGCGGCGACCTCGGGGGGAGGGCCGCCGGCGACACCGCGGCCCTCGTATTCGGTGTCGGCCCGACGCTTGCGCGACGGCTGGACCCGTGGCGGCTCGCCGGCCTGCTTGACGTAGTTCGGCGGCCACGGCGCATCGCCGAGCCCCTCCGCCTGGTGCCGGGCCGATAGATCCAGCAGCGCGTCGAGCGATCCAACGGCCTCGTCGATCCCCGCGCCGACGTCGCCGCGCGAGGCGTACAGGCCGGGCACCGTCGCCAGCGTGAATGCCTCGGCCTCCACGTTCGCCACCTCGTCCCAGCGGAGCGGCATCGATACCCGGGCATCGGGCAGCGGCCTGACGGAGTAGACCGAAGCCACGGTCCGGTCCTTGGCGTTCTGGTTGTAGTCGAGGAAGACGCCGTGGCGCTCCTCCTTCCACCACTTCGACGTGGCGATCGATGGCGCCCGCGCCTCGACGTCGCGCGCCAGCGCCAGCGCCGCGCGACGCACTTCCGGGTACGTCCATCGCCGTGAGATCCGGACATTGACGTGGATGCCCCGGGATCCGGAGGTCTTCGGCCACCCCATCAGCCCCGCCGCCTCCAGCGCCTCGCCGGTCACGAGGGCGACCTCCCGCACCTGCGACCAGGGCACCCCCGGCACGGGATCGAGATCCACCCGCAGCTCGTCGGGATGGTCGAGGTCCTCGGAGCGTACCGGGTGCGGATTGAGGTCGATGCAGCCCAGGTTGACGACCCAGGCCAGGCCGGCGGCGTCGTCGAGGACGACCTCGTCGGCGGTTCGGCCGGACGGGAAGGTCAGTTCGGCCGTCCGGATCCAGGCCGGTCGATTGTCCGGCGCCCGCTTCTGGAAGAACGGCTCGCCCTCGGCGCCGTCGACGAACCGCTTGAGGGCCATCGGGCGGCCGCGCACGCCGCGCAGGGCTCCGTCCGCCACGGCGAGGTAGTAGTTGACGAGGTCGAGCTTGGTGTGCCCGGCGCGCGGAAAGTAGACCTTGTCCGGGTTGGAGATCGTCACCTCGTGCCCGGCGACCTGGATCGTTTCCTTGCGCGGCGGCATGGCGGGCAAGATACCCCTCGCCGGACCGAAACGAGGCGCCTATCATGGCCGCCCGTTGCGGGCTCCTGTCGATTCGAACTCCGACCGTTCGTCGGGAGGTTGACGGCGGTCGAAGACGCCGCCGCAGCCGAAGGAGGCACCCGAATGCGCTACCTGCTCCTGATCTACACCCCCGA
>JBGPDX010000028.1:0-20074 GCA_041482475.1 Candidatus Limnocylindria bacterium
CCTGCGGCTCGACGGGTGTCAGCTCGGGTCCCGTGCCGTGGCGCATGTGCGCCGCGTTGGCGGCATCGGTCGGCTCGACTTCGTGGCGGTGCATGAGCGGGACGATGGCGACCGGTCGCCCGGGGGCGGCGGGATCGACGACGACGAGCGTCTGGTCGTGGGCCGAGCCGCTGTAGGCGTCCCACCAGGCGCGGTGGAAGCCCCACCGCGCGAACGGCGTCGACCATGGGTTCGCCGCCGCCAGCGCATCCCAGACCTCCGGGCGGATGCTGTCGAAGGGGCGCTGCTCGGCGCGAAGGGGGCCGTCGGACGACATCCGGCGGGTTTCGACTGCCCCCGGAGCCATGTCGGCGGCCTTGTCCGCGCCCGGACAGGCGGGCTCCTTTTCGAGGGTCTGGGTCACCGGCCGAGGATAGCACCGAGTCCCGAAGGTGGTTGCTGAGGCAACCGAAATCCCGTCTGGCGGTAGCCGGGGTCGGGCGCGGTCGGGCTCATCTACGAGGTCGGGTAGACCAGCGCGGATCGTCGCATCGCGCTCAAAACCGACCCACCCAGTAGGCGCCGCCGGCGTTGACCACGACGCCGAACACGATGACCGCACGCCATCCCCAGCCCAGCCGGCCGGCGCGGGCGACGGCCAGCCCGGCGAGGGCGACGAGGAACGGGATCGAGTCGAGAAGGTAGCGGTAGCCGTACTGGAGCCAGCCGCCGCCGTAGTAGAGCAACGTCGGGAAGAGGACCGCCACGGCGGCGCCCAGCAACAGCCGCGCCCGCGGCGAGCGCCAGTCGGCGAGCGCGGCCAGCAGCAGGCCCGGGCTGGTCAGGAAGACCGACAGGCCGAAGCCGTCGGGCTTGAGGAAGGGCGGGTTCGGGATGACGGTCGGCATGTGGAGGAAGAGATAGTCGAGGTTCATCGGGACGTGGACGAGGCTGAACAGCCCGGCCTGCCGTTGCGCATCGAGCCAGGGCGGGAGGGCGGCAAGCGCGTACCCGGATTCGAGCGGCGACCCGAAACGCACGTCGTTGTACCAGAGGAACCCGGCGATCGACGGCAGGACCCCGGCGGCCAGGAGGACCCATCGACCCAGCGGCCAGCCACGGACGGACGCCACGATGCCACGGTTGGCCGCCGGCGCGTCACCGATCCACGGGTCGACGAGGAACAGATAGAAGGGCACGGCGAAGGCGAGCGGGGCGCGGGTCAGGAACGCAGCGCCGGCGAGCAGCCCAACGAGGAGCGGGCGGCGGCGTCCCCACAGCTCGATCAGGCAACCGAGGGTCAGGATGGTGGCGATGATCTGGCCGGTATGCCAGACGCCGCCTCGCAGGGTGACCCACCAGAGCGGGGTGCTGAAGGCGAACAGCACGACCAGCCAGAAGCGGTCGACCAGGCGGGAGACGCCCAGGCGCCCGGTCAGCACCCAGCACAGCCAGACCGCGAGGGCCGCCAGGGCGGCGTCGATCCCCGACTCGAGCATGTCCGCCGACAGCGGACCGGTGATCGCGACGAGCGGCATCAGGGCGATGGCGGGGAACGGCGCGAACGGGACGTAGACGCGCGCTCCCACCTGGATGACGTCGTACGGGCCGGGCCGGAAGTCGAGCCACGTCCGGCCGTGGAGGAAGGCGTCGGCCAGGTAGAAGAAGTCACCCCGACCGGCGTCGAAGTCCTTGCCGCTGAGCCAGTAGACGATCCCGGCGAGGGCCGCCATCCCGAGCCCCACGACGGCGCCGCGCGTCAGCCTCGCCGTCACGCCCGTCCGGCGACCGCGATGGGCTCCGCGCGACGCGCCTGGGTCATGCCCACCACGAGGACCGCGATGAGCGCGGCCCCGAAGGCGAGGGGGTAGGCCGCCGGCGGGCTGATCGAGATGAGCAGCGTCGAGGTTGCCAGGGGGATGGCGACAGCCCACGGATGGCCGCGGTCGAGGAGCCAGGCCGTCGGCAGCAGCAGGAGAAGTGCGTAGTGGTCCCACAGCACCGGCGACAGCAGCTGGCTGGCGATGACCGCGACCAGATACGACGCCTCGACGGTCGCCGCGCGGGCCGCCACGACGGCCGCGAGGAGGGCGACCATCGACGCGATCGCCTGGACCAGCGCCGCCACCACGAGCGGCATCCCCAGCTGCCAGGCGATCGCGCCGGGCGTGAAGTTGTGGGCGGTGGTGATCGGGTCGCTGACGTTGCGGAGCAGGGTCAGGTAGTCGACCCACGTGCCAAACCCGCCCGTCAGGACCGTCGCGGCGATGACCGCCAGCAGGGCGACCGCGACCGCCACGGCGACGGCGGTGATCCGTCGGGTGAGGGCGGCCCACAGGAGGATCAGCCCCGGCTGGATCTTGATCAGCGCGCCCACCGCCGCCGAGGTGCCAAGGACGCGCGGCTCGTCCATCCATCGCCAGCCCACGGCGAACAGCAGGAACAGGACCGGGCCGACCTGGCCGAGCTTGACGGCGTAGACGAACGGCCACGAGAGGCCGGCCAGCAGCACGATCGTCCAGCGGACCCAGGGGCGAACCGGCATGACCGCCACGCCAAGGCCGAAGGCGGCCACGATGATCACCGTCCAGGCCCACACGGCGACGGCCGGGGCGAGCGGCGCCAGTGGCAGCAGCGCGAGGACGAACGGCGGCGGGTAATAGAAGAGCCCGAACCCGCCGGCCGAGTGGACCGTGGGGTCGTAGAGCCGCTCCCCCGCGAGCACCCGGTTGGCGGCCTGGTGATAGGCCAGGAAGTCGAAGCCCAGCGTGCCAGCGGCGGCGGCGGCCCAGATGGCGCTGCCCACGAACAGGGCGAAGACGACGAGGGCGGCGGCAGGGAGGGCGACGCGCCGGATGGAGGGAGCGGCGGTCACTCGCCGCTCGGGCCTTCCGCGTCCGCCCGCGCGACCGACGGCGCCGCCACGTCCGACCCGATCGTGACCGGCCTCCGGCCGGCGGTGCGGTGGATCAGCGGGATCCGGAAGAGGTCCCACGCGACCCGCAGCGCGAGGCGCGGTCGGGCGCGCATGCGGGAGCCGCGCCGGTCGGTCCAGCGGATTGGCACGACCTCGATGCGGTATCTCCGCCGGCGCGCGAGGTAGATCAGCTCCACGTCGAAGACGATGCTCGTGACCTGCTGACGGGCGAACAGGTCCCGGGCCGCCTCCCGGCGGAAGCCCTTGAAGCCACATTGCGTATCGCGGATGGGCCCGGTGACCCAGACCGCGGCGAGCGCGTGGAAGAGGCGTCCCAGGAAGCGGCGGAGCGGCGGTTGCGACGCCCGCATGTCCGACCCGTCCGGCTGGTATCGGCTGCCCAGCGCGACGTCGGCGCGGTCGAGCGCGGCGAGCAGCAGCGGCAGCTGGTCGGGTGGCGTCGCCATGTCGGCGTCGGCGAAGACGAGCTGGTCGCCCTCCGCCGCAAGCATCCCCGCGCGGACCGCGGCGCCCTTGCCGGCGTGGGGCACACGCATCCCCGTCAGGCGGGCCCGGCCCCCCGTGCGGAAGGCCTCCCGCCGACGGGTCACGATGTCGAGCGTTCCGTCGGTGCTGCCGTCGTCGACGACGAGGACGTCGACCCGCGTGGCGAGCTCTGGATTCGCGTCGAGGTAGCCGAACAGCTCGTCGAGCGCCCCGCCCAGGCGTTCGGTTTCGTTGAACGCGGGCAGCACGAGGGTGACCCGGGGCGCGGTCATCGTGGCAGTCTAGTCGGGGCCCCGGGGCCGCTGGGCCCGCACCGCAGCAACGACGAGGGCGACGGCGAGCCAGACGAGCGGCGCGAAGCCGATCGCGACGATGGACACGCCGACGGCGGCCGCGACGAGGAGCCGAGTCCGGCCCCGCGCAGCGCTTGGGGCGTCCTGCGATCGGGCCACGGCGGCGACCGCGAACGGGATGACTGCCGCCGGGTAGTGGAACCACGTCACCGGCAGCGTGACGAGGGACGCGATGGCCGCCCAGGTCAGGCTCTCGACGGGATCCGAACGCCGAACGGCGGCCCACGCCGTCAGCCCCAGGGCGCCCAGCGACACGGCCACCTGGGCAACGCGCACGGTCGCCTCGTCGAAGCCAACCAGCAGGCCAAGCTGGACGGCCGGTCCCACGTTGCGCCGGTCGAGGAGGTCGGCGCCGGCGCCGGCCCGGACGACCGCGAGATAGTCGCGCCACGGATCGAGCCCGCCGACGAGGAGGCTGAGGCCGACGATCGCGAGAGCGGCGACGGCCGCGACGGCAACGATCCGCCGCCCGGCCGATCCGCGGAGCAGGAACCACAGGCCAAGCGACGCGGGGTGGAGCTTCGCCACGGACGCCGCGGCGAGGGCCACCCCCGCGGCGGCGGCGGAGGGGGCGCCGGCAGAAGCTCCCGGCCGAAGCGCGCCAAGCAGGAGGAGCCCGTACAGCGCCGGGAACCAGGCATCGAGGTTGCCGAACAGGAGTGCGACGGCGAAGGGGAAGACGAACGGCGCGACCGCCACGACCGGCAGGGCGATGCCGGACCAGGTCCCGGACGAGCCCGATCGGCGCGCGACGGCGACCGCCACGACGACCATCGCCGCGGTCGCCCCGGCTCCCCACAGCAGGAGCGCGACCCCGGACGGGACGCCAGCCAGCAGGCGCGTGAGCTGGGCGACCGGCGGCGGGTACGAGTAGAACAGGCTCTCCGCCTGGACCACGGCGCCGCCGACGAGTGCCGGATCGTACGGCGACTGGCCGGCGGCGACGCGGCGCCCTGCCTCGAGCAGCAGCTCGAGGTCGAAGCCGGCGGTCGGTGGTTGGGTCGCCAGCATCCGCGACGCCAGGGCGACGATGGCGCCCCAGCCGATAACGCCGATGAGGAGCCAGATGAGCGAAGCGGTGGCCGGCGGTCGACGCGCGAGCGGGAGTGCCTCCCCCTGGGCGGCCGTCATCGGCGGTCCTCGTCCGGCCGGCGGAGGCCCGCGAGGAGGGTCGACAGCTGGTACGCCAGCAGGCGCGGCGTCGCCAGCACGGACAGGGCGACCCCCGCGGCCCATCCGTAGCGCGTCGGTGCCAGGCGCAAGGTGGCGAGCACGCCGGCGACGACGAGCGCCGCCCACAGCGCCGGCGACACGGCGTAGATCGACAGGTTGTTGACGGCGCCGACCTGGGCAAGGTTGGGAAAGCCCAGGTAGGCGATCGTCGCCGTCGGCTCGAGGACGAGCTGGACGACCGCCAGCCCGGCGACCCAGGCGGCGAATCGCCCCAGCGCCGCCCAGTCGCGTCGGCCGACCCAGTAGAGCGCGACGAGGGCGGGCAGCAGCTTGAGGTGGGTCGCCAGCGCCACGGCCCACGGCGCACCCACGACGAGCAACGCGGTGACGAGCACCTGGGCCTGGCCGATGACCAGCGACCAGGCGATCGGCATGGCCAGCATGCCGAGGGCCAGCCAGGTCGGCGGACGCCAGCCGAGCCGCCGGATGGTCAGGCCGAACGCGACGACGAGGACCGTCTCCCAGACGGCCGCCGCGAGCGGATAGGGCAGCAGCGCCAGCGGTCGGAAGGCGATCGCGAGCAGCGGCGGGTAGCGATAGAAGTCGGCGGCGTTCGTGTCGGCCGTCGGGAGGTAGAGCGGCGCACCGGCGTTCAGACGGGCGCCGGCGTCGTAGTACGCGCGAACGTCGGCCAGCGGATCCGTCGTCACATGGAGGACGAGGTTGTTGATCCCGATGAGCAGCCCGATGACCGCCGCGCCGAACAGGACGAGGCGCATCTGGCGGGCCGTCGCGGGCGTCAGCCGGGCTTCCATCGCGGCCATCGTAGCGGTGCGTCGACGCCCCTCCGCCCCCACCGGCGGCTGCGTTGGGTAGCCGATTCGTACCGCTCTGGCGGACCAGGACCCGGTGCTAGGCTGCACCGGCCGTGCGAACCCCGATCCTCCTGTTTGCGCTCGCGCTGGGGGTCCGCCTCCTCCTCATCGCGGCCTATCCCGACCCGGCCTATCCCGATTCCTATTACTACGTCGACGTCGCGCGCTCGCTCCACGCGACCGGCCGGCTCGAGGTCGACTTCGTCTGGATCTTCGCCGAGGTCGGCGGCGCGATCCCGGCCAACCCCGTCCTGCCGATCCCCTCGAACGCCCACTGGCTGCCGCTGTCGTCGTTCCTCCAGGTCCCGTTCATCACCGTCCTGGGACCCACCGCCTGGGCGTCGGCGCTGCCGATGGCGCTGGTCGGCGCGGTCACGGCGCCACTGACCTGGGCGGTCGCCACCGACGCCGGCGCGCGGCGGGACGTACGGCTGGGCGCGTCGCTGCTGGCGGCCGTGCCGGCCGCGGGCGCGGTGTTCATGCCACAGCCGGAGAACTTCGCCATCCTCCAGCCGCTCGTCGCGGCGACGCTGTGGTTGACCGCCCGCGGCCTCAAGGGTCAGGCCGGCGCCTACATGGTGGCCGGCCTCCTCGCGGGCTTCGCCTCGCTGGCCCGCAACGACGGCTTCATCCTGGGCGGCGCGGTCGGCCTGGTGTTCGTCTGGGATCGGGTCCAGGCCTGGCGATCGAGCGGGCGGCTGCCGGCCCGGCTGCCCGTCCGCGCCGCCGTCGGCTGCGCCGGCCTGTACCTGCTGGTGATGGGGCCGTGGTGGCTGCGCCAGCTGTCGGTCTTCGGCTCGATCTCCCCCACGACCTCGTCCGGCTTTGCGCTGTGGATCCGGACGATCGAGGAGTGGAACAGCATCACCGCCAGGCCGTCGCTGAGCACCTTCCTGGCCCAGGGCATCGGGCCGATCGTGACGAGCCGCGTCCTTGGCCTGGTCGGGGCGATCGGCCAGTTCGCGGTGATCATCTGCTCGATCGTCCTGCTGCCGTTCGTGGTCGTCGGTGGCTGGCTCCGGCGACGCTCGATCGACTTCGGACCCTGGTTCCTCTACCTGGCGCTCGTCTTCCTCGGCGCGATGCTGCTCTACCCGCTCCACGTCCCCGGTGGGGCGTTCATCCACAGCGCCGTCGGGCTCGAGTCGCACGCCTACATCCTGGCCCTCGAGGGCGTCGTCGTCGGCGTTGCGTGGATCGCGCGGCGGCGCCCCCGCTGGAACGCGGAGGTCGCCTCGCGCGTGTTCGTCGGCGCGACCGTCGCCTTCGTCATGGCCACGGCGTTCCTCTACGCCGTCCCGGTCGAGCGCAACTGGGACATCTCGCGGCAGCCGCGGCTGGCCCTCGCCGCGCAACTCGATTCGCTGGGCGTGGCCGCCGACGACCGCCTCCTGACGATCGACGCCGCCGGGTTCAAGTACTTCACCGGCCGCGGCGGGGTCGTGACGCCCGACGACCCGATCGATGCGATCGAATCGGTCGCCCGCGCGTACCGCACGCGCTGGCTCGTCCTCGAGCGCGACGACATCGCCCGGTCGCTCGCCCCCGTCCTGCGCGGCGAGAGCCGGCCGGCGTGGATCGGGCCACAGGTCTTCAGCGTCCCGTCGCCCGACGGCGGCCCGCCGCGCCTCGCGCTCTATCCCGTCTGCGTCGACCCGGCCGACCCGCGGTGCTCGAGCGCCGTCGCCATGAGCCAGCCATGACCCGCAACCAGGTCGTCATGTCGCTGCTGGCCGTCGCCGCGGTGACACTCGCGGTCAGGGCCGTCGCCGCCGCCGTCATCGTCTTCCCGAAGCCGGAGGACACCGCCTACTACGTCGGCGTGGCGCGGAACCTGCTGGAGGGCCGCGGCCTGGTCAGCGATGCCCTGTGGAGCTACCAGACGCCGCCGCTGGTGCTGCCGCGGCCGGCGTTCGAGGTCTGGCTGCCGCTGCCGACCTTCCTCGCCGCGATCCCGATGGCGCTGCTCGGCCACACGTTCGCGGCCGCGCAGGTCAGCTCGGTGGCCGCCGGGGCGCTCGTCCCCCTGCTCGCCTGGCGGCTCGCCGCCGACGCCGCCGAGGAGCGCGGCCTGCCGCCGGGGCGCGCCGCGGTGCTCGCCCTGGGGGCCGGGCTCACGTCGGCGGTCTACCTCCCGCTGGTGCTCCACTCCGCGCTGCCGGACTCGACCATGCCGTTCGCGGTCTTCGTCCTTGGCGCCTGCCTCCTGATGAGCCGCCTCGCCCGAGATCCCCGCGGCGCGAAGGTCGGCGACCTGCGACTGCTGGGGCTCGGCCTCCTCATCGGGCTCGCCGCCCTGACGCGAAACGAGGCCGCCTGGCTGGGCCTGGCCTGGGCGATCGTCGCCTGGTCGGCGGCGGGCGCGACGCGCCGGGAGCGGATCCGACTCATCGCCGTCCCGGCGGTCGTCGCAGCAGCCGTCTTCGCCCCGTGGGTGATCCGCGACTGGGCCACCTTCGGCAGCCCGCTGCCCGGCCAGGCGGCAGCGAATGCGTTGTCGCTGAGCGGGCGCGACATCTTCGCGTGGTCCGATCCGCCCACCCTCCAGCGCTACCTCGCCGCTGGCTGGTCGACGCTGCTCGAGCTTCGGCTGGTCGGCTTCGCCCACAACGTCCTCAACGTCCTGCTGCTGCTGGGCATGCCGATCTCGGCCATCGGGCTGGCCGCCCTGCCATGGTTCGGGCGCGGGCGGACGCTGCGGCCGTTGCTCGTGTGGAGCCTGTCGACGTTCGCCATCACGACGTTGGTCTTCCCGGTCTCGACGACGTGGGGCACGTTCCTCCACGCGGCCGGGCCCATCCACGTCCTGCTGATCGTCGCCTGCCTGCTGGCCCTCGACGCGCTCATCGCCGCCGTGGGTGTCCGTCGCGCCTGGACCCGGCCGGTCGCCTGGCTGGCGCCGGCGCTGACGGTCTTCGGCGGGCTGCTCTTCTCGCTGGCCGTCCTGCCGTCCTTCGGCGCGGGCTCACGTGACACGCAGGCGCACTACGCGGCCCTCGGCCCGGCGCTCCGCGACGCCGGCCTGCCCGTCGACGGGCACGATCCGATCATCACGAACTTCCCGATCTGGCTGGCGGAGACGCTGCGCGTGCCGGCACTCGCCCTCCCCGACGAGCCGGCGATCAGCGTCCTCGACCTTGCCCGCTACCCCGCGTTCGCAGGCACGCGCCTCGTCATCGTCGACGGGCGCGACGCGGGCCGCTATCCGGCCGCGCTCGACAGCGGCGAGCCCGGAAGCGCGTGCTTCCGGGAGGTGCCACTCGACGTCAGCGGGCCGTCCGCCTCCGCCCTGGCGGACACTCGCGTCTTCCGTCTGGTCTGCCCGTGAATCCCGACCCGTATACTCCGCCGCAGATGGACGCCGCCGCCCGCGAACCCGTGGCCGGGCCATTCGAGACCCTCCACGCCGAGGCCAAGACGGCCATCGGTCAGGGCGCAAACACGCTGCGGCGAGTCCGCGACAGCTATCGCCAGGCGCACGCCGAGGAGCTGGCGCGGTGGCAGGAGCTGCGCGACGAGCTCGACGCGCTCGAGCGTCGCTCGCTCGACGGCCTGCGACCCGGGCCGTTTCCCGAGGACCCGACGATCATCGCCCTGGCCGCCGCGGAGCCCGCCGTTGACGTCAGCCGCGTGCGCACCCTGCGGGCAACCCTCGAAATCCTGAGCGACGACCTCGCCGCGCGCCGGACGGAGCTCGGCCGGATCGAGGTCGCGCTGCGCAGCCTCGAGTCGACGTGGCTGTTCCTCGAACGGGGCGACACCTCGCTGATCGGCGACACGGCACTCGTCGGCGAGCCGGGCCAGAGCCCGCCGCCCGACGTCCAGATGCGGATCGTCGAGGCCCAGGAGGCCGAGCGTGCGCGGCTCGCCCAGGAGGTCCACGACGGCCCGGCGCAGGCGCTCGCCAACGCCATCTTCCAGGTCGAGTACATCGAGCGCGTCGTCGATCGCGATCCCGCCATGGCGCGCCACGAGCTGCGCTTCCTGCGGGAGCTCCTGCGACGCGAGCTGGGCGACGTCCGCGGCTTCATTACCCAGCTTCGCCCGCCGGTGCTCGCCGAGCTGGGACTCGAGGGCGCCGTCCATGACGCAATCGAGCACATGCGCACCCTCACGGGCCTGACAATCGTGGCCAACATCCACGTGCCGGGCGAGCAGCTCGGCGAGGCCGAGCAGACCGTCGTCCTGCGCGTGGTGCAGGAGGCCCTGCAGAATGTGCGGAAACATGCCTCGGCGTCGACGGTGACCGTCGCGGCCCGAGCCGAGGCCGGCGACTGGGTGCTCGAGATCCGCGACGATGGTCGCGGGTTCGACGTGGGATCCGTGGCCTCGAGAGGACGGCGAAACTTCGGCCTGCAGTTCATGAGGGAACGGGCGGAGCTCATCGGGGCCCGCTTGGACGTACGATCGGGGTCCGACGGGGGCACGGTCGTCCGGCTCGCGATTCCGATGGGAGAAGAGGAGAGCAGATGAGCGCGGTGGATTACAGCGGTCCGGATCGCCGGCGCGGTGGACCCGACCGCCGGGCGACGGGCGAGCAGACGAAGATCCTCATCGTCGACGACCACGCGCTGTTCCGGATGGGGATCGCAAACCTCCTCGCGCGCGAATCCGATTTCAACGTCGTGGCGGAGGCCGACGACAGCCGAAGTGCCGTCGACCGGGCGATCGAGACGTCGCCCGACATCATCCTGATGGACCTCTCGATCCCGGCGCCCGGCGGCATCGAGACGACCCAGCGGATCAAGCGCGAGCTGCCGTCGACGGGGATCATCGTCCTGGCCGCCACGGAGGACGAGGACGCCCTGTTCGATGCGATCAAGGCCGGCGCCGCCGCGTTCATCCTCAAGGACGTCGGCCCGGACGACCTCGTCACGATCATCCGCCGCGTCGTCGCCGGCGAGTACCTCATCAACGACAAGGTGTTCGCCAAGCCCGCCGTCGCCAGCCGCGTCCTCAAGGAGTTCCGCGAGCTGGCCGTCTATGGCCAGGAGGCGGCGCCCATCTTCGCCCCGCTCTCCCCGCGCGAGGTGGAGATCCTCGACAACATCGCCCAGGGGATGACCAACAAGCAGGTCGCCTACGCGCTGTCGATCAGCGAGCAGACGGTCAAGAACCATATGAGCTCCATCCTCCGCAAGCTGTCCGTCAACGACCGGACCCAGGCCGTCGTGTACGCCATGCGACAGGGTTGGATCCGGATGCCGGAGGACTAGGCCAGCTCCCTTGCCCAACCGATGACCACGAAGTCGGACTCGCCCGCCGCGAGCGGCTCCCTCGCCGCCGAAGTCGCGACACTCGAACGCGAGCTTGGCGAGATCGACATGCTGGTCACCCAGGCCAGGATCGAGGCGGGCCGCCACGAGCAGAAGCGGTCCCAAATGGCCGACAAGATCGGCACCCTGTCATCCGGCCAGGCGGACCTCAAGGAGCTGAGCGAGCTCAACGGCCAGCTCGTCGCGCTCACCCGCCGCGCGGCGTTGATGGAGGCCCAGGTCGAGGTCCTCGAGGGCAAGCGCAAGGCGCTCATCCGCTTTCGGGACTCGCTCGCCCGCCACGCCGAGGCCATCGGCGAGGCCAAAACCGGATTCATCCCGCCGCCCGTCGACCCCGCCACGGGTGTCGCCGGCCCGCTGCCGCCGGCCGTGTCGCGGATCGTCCTGACCGCCCAGGAGGATCTCCGCCGGGAGATCGCCCGGGCGATGCACGACGGCCCGGCCCAGAGCCTGACCAACATCGTCCTCCAGGCCCAGATCGTCGAGCGGCTCGTGGCCGCCGATCCGGAGCGGGCGAGGAACGAGGTCCGGCTCCTCATCTCGATGGTCCAGCAGACGCTGGAGGCAACCAAGTCCTTCATCTTCGACGTGCGGCCGATGGTCCTCGACGACCTTGGGCTCGTGCCAACCCTGCGCCGGGCGGCCCGTGACCGCGGCCGGCGGGCCGGGATCGCCGTCGAGTTCGAATCGCTGGGCGCCGACCGGCGCCTGTCGGTGGACCTCGAGAGCAGCCTCTTCCGGATCCTCGACGAGGCGTTGGCGGCCTACCTGGCCGCGGCCCCGGACCGGGTCTCCCTGCGGCTCGACTGGTCGGACGAGGTCGAGGCCCGTATCGGCGCCCAGCGGGCCGGCCCGGCGGCTCCAAAGCCCGACGCCCGAGAGGCGGAGCCGAAGCGCGGCAAGGACCTGCCGCCGGCCCTCGCCGCGATGATGGACGACCGGCGGGACGATCGCCGCGCCGCGGCCGAAGCCGCCCGCAGCGCCGCCATCGTCGTCCTGCCGGCGGCCGCCTGGCGCGTGATCCAGCAGCGCGCCTCGACGATAGGCGTCACGGTCGAGCTCCTCGACGGTGGTGGGACGCTGCGCGTCGCCGTGCCGGCCGGGCAGCCCGTCGCGGCCGACAGGGCGGGCTGATCGGTGGCCGCCGGCCCTGGCGGCGCCAGGGTGCACCACGAAACGGGACAGGGCATCGTCGAGTACGGCCTGATCCTGAGCCTGTCGGCGGCCGTCACGATCGTCGTCCTCGTCTTCCTGGGCGGCACCCTGGCGGACGTTCTGGACGTGATCGGCAAGGCCATCGACGCGGCCACTCGTTCGAGTTGACGTCGGCGGGGACGACCTCGCGGATGGCTCAGAAGACCAGGTGGTCCTGGTACCAATGGCAGGCTGGGTTGAACGGTCGGGCTATTCGATACTCGCTGCCTCCCCTCGTTTGAGGGTGAAAGCACTCATTTCCAGGAGGCAGCCACAGTGGCGCTCGTTCAGTCGCTCCTCGGGACGCTTCGGCGTGACGAGGAAGGCCAGGGTCTCGCCGAGTACGCGCTGATCCTCGCCCTCATCGCGATCGTCGCGATCATCGCCCTCATCTTCCTCGGCGGCCAGGTCAGCACGATCCTCAGCACGGTCGGAGCCTCGATCTAGGTACCCCTGTTGGCGGTCCTCGACCGCCAACAGTTCTATTGAAAACACCACCCGCCGCTGCGATGGTGGCCTAGCCCTCGGGGATCACCGGGGAGCCCTGAGGAAAGGAGGTGGCACTCCATGTCGTTCATCAACGCCCTCATCGCGTCCTTCAAGGACGAGGAAGGCCAGGGTCTCGCCGAGTACGCGCTGATCCTCGCCCTCATCGCGATCGTTGCGATCATCGCCCTCATCTTCCTGGGCGGCCAGGTCAGCACGATCCTCAGCAAGGTCGGCGCGTCCGTCTAGCTGAACTTCCGACGCAAAGTCGAGCCGCCGGATCCGACATCGGATCCGGCGGTTCCGTTTTCCCCGGGGTGCGCCTGCTCCCGGGGCGCCCCGCTCCCCCGGGCGAGCCCTTTTTCGGGGCGGCCGAGCACCATCCCCCGCCCCACTCTTCCCCTTGACGCCTCCATTCGCCGACCTAGGGTTGGCCCCACGTCCCGCGCGCCTCGTGGCGGGCGGGACCGGCCTCGAGAGAGGACCCTCGACGAAGGGAGGTGAATCCCAGATGGCGCTCCGCACCGCACTCGTCGCAGCCCGTTCATTCATCCGACGCGACGAGACCGGCCAGGGGCTGGCGGAATACGCACTCATCCTCGCCCTCATCGCGATCGCTGCATCGTCGCGCTGTTGTTCATGGGCCAACAGGTCAGCGGTCAACTCAGCACGATCGGCAGCACCCTGAACTCCGTCACGACCAGCCATTGACCCGCCACCCCGACGGCCCGCCCGGATCTCCCGGGCGGGCCGTTTCGAATCGCCTGGCGTTCCGCGCAGAACCTTGCGAACGACCTTGCGGCGTGAGTGATTTCCTGCCGAATCTTCCCAGTGGTCCTAGCCCTTTGGTATAGTCGCGCGCCTTCCGACCGCTGACTAGTGTGGTGCCACCTGTCACACGGCTCGGGAGAATCCACCTTGAAGCGTTCGAACCGGTTGATCCTGCTCATCGGGGTCTTCCTCGCCATCGTGGCGTTCATCGGGATCGTCGTGATCGTCCAGGGCAAGCCCAGCACCAGCGGGCCCTCGACGGCGACCGAGCTCCCGACCGTCTTCGCGGCGAAGCCGATCACCCTCGGCACGGAGATCACCGCCGACATGCTCCAGGTGACCACCACCAAGGTCACCGAGCGCGACCCGACCGCGTTTGCCAGCCCAAGCCTTCTCCTTGGCAAGATCGCCGCCAAGGACATCGCCCAGGGCAAGCAGCTCACCGCCGACGACTTCAATCGCGGTGGCAACCAGGCGTCGGTCACCGTCCCAGCGGGGATGCGCGCGATCGCCGTCACCGTCGACCAGGGCTCCGGCGTCGGGACCCTCATCCGGACCGGCGACTACGTCGACCTCCTGGTCGCCATCACCGGCGACAAGTTCCCGGTCATCACCCTCAACCCGACGGACAACTCCTTCACGGTCGTGCAAGGCATCAACGCCACGAGCGCGAAGGTCCTGCTCCAGGGCATGCAGGTCATCGGCACGTTGCTGCCGCCGCCCACCGCCCCGGCCAACGGCCAGGGCCAGGCCAGCCCGGCACCCGGTGAGGGCGCGGCCAGCCTCAACAACCAGTCCGAGATCGTGATCCTGTCCGTCGACGCCCAGCAGGCCGAAGTCATCAAGTTCGCCCAGATCGACGGCTCCATCTCGCTCGTCCTCCGCTCGCCGAAGGACTTCCGCGACGACCAGGGCAATCCGATTGTCCCGGCGCCGGCGGGCACGACAGGCATCACCCTCCGGGTCCTCGTGGACGAGTACCGGGTCCTCATCCCGCAGCTCGTCGAGACGGCGGTCCCGGCCCAGGCGAAGCCTCGCTGACGACACGGAAGGCGCCACCCAGGGCGCAACCGCAGCGGCCGCGACGGGCGCGTCGGACCTCGACGGTCCCGCGCCCGTCGGCACTCCGATGCGGGCCAGTCAATCGAAGTTCGAGATAGGCGAAACGAACACCGCCAGATGGCCGACCAGATCCGAGTCCTGATCGTCGACGACATCCCGGAGACGCGTGACCACCTGACCAAGCTCCTCGGCTTCGAGAGCGACATCGAGGTGGTCGGGTCGGCCGCGTCCGGGAAGGAGGCGCTCGACCTCGCCTTCAAGCTGTCCCCGGACGTCGTCCTGATGGACATCAACATGCCGGACATGGACGGCATCAGCGCGACCGAGCAGATGGCCGCGCGGGCCCCGGCGGCGGCCGTCGTGATGATGTCGGTGCAGGGCGAGGCGGACTACCTCCGCCGCTCGATGCTCGCCGGCGCCCGGGAGTTCCTCGTCAAGCCCTTCAGCAGCGACGAGCTCACGACGTCCATCCGCCAGGTCCACATCCGCGAACGCGAAAAGCTGTCGCGGATGGCCGTCGTCCCGGTCGGTGGCGGCAACGGCACCCGGGCGGCGGCGGACCGCGAGCCCGGAAGGATCGTGGCCCTGTTCAGCCCCAAGGGCGGGGTCGGCCGGACGACGATCGCCGTCAACCTGGCCGTGGCAGCCGCGACCGACCTGGGCCAGAAGGTCGTCCTCGTCGACGCCTCCTTCCAGTTCGGCGACGTCGGCGTGCTGCTGAACCTGAACCCGAAGAACAAGTCGATCGCCGACCTGGCCCCGGAGCTGGAGACGGGCGACCCCGAGTCACTCGACACGTTCGTCATCAACCACTCGTCGGGGATCCGCGTCCTCCTCGCGCCGCCGTCCCCGGAGATGGCCGAGCTCGTCACCACGAGCGGCGTCAAGCGGATCCTCGAGGCGCTGCGCGCCACGCACGACCTGGTCATCGTCGACTGCACGTCGTGGTTCAACGACACGACCCTGGCGATCCTCGACATGGCCGACATCATCCTGACGATGCTCAGCCTCGAGATCACCAGCATCAAGAACATGCGGATGTTCCTCGAGGTCGCGGACCAGCTGGGCTACGAGCCGAGCAAGGTCCGCCTCGTCCTCAACCGCGCCGACTCGACCCTGGGCATCCGGGTGGCCGACGTCGAGCACTCCATCGGGCGGAAGGTCGATCACACGATCGTCAGCGACGGACGCAGCGTCGTCTACGCCCTCAACCGCGGCGTTCCCTTCTTCCTCAGCAACCGCGAGTCGCAGGTGTCCCAGGACGTCCTGCGGCTGGCGACCGCGATCGTCGGGGAAGCCCTCGTGGCGCCGGCGCCCGCGGCTGAGCCGAAGGGCGCAGCGCGCAAGTCACTGTTCGCCTGGCGATGACCAACGTGGCCGCAGCAGCCCCCCGGGGCGAAAAGGGAAGTTAAGCGATGTCCCTCCTGAAGCGCATCGAGAGCGCCCGTCCGGGCGCCGGCCCGGGCTCGGCGCCTGCTCCCGCAAGCCCCGCCGGCGGGGGAGCCCCGGCGGGCCCGCCCGCGGGCGCCACGCCGAACCCGCAGCGGCTGATGACCCAGGGCCCGGTTCGCGAGTCGTTCCGCGACGTCAAGTTCCGGATCCAGAGCCGCGTCATCCAGGACCTGGACCCGAAGCTCGACCTGTCCAACCAGGTCGAGGTCCGGCGCCAGATCGAGGAGATCTTCGGCAAGGTCATCGACGAGGAAGGACTCGCCCTGACCCGCGCCGAGCGGGTCCGGATGCTCGAGCAGATCACCGACGAGATCATCGGCCTGGGGCCGCTCGAGCCGCTCCTGCGGGACGAGTCGATCTCCGAAGTGATGGTCAACGGCCCGCGCCAGGTCTACATCGAGCGCTCGGGCAAGCTCGAGCTGACGAACGTCGTCTTCCAGAACGACGACCACGTCATGCGGATCATCGACCGGATCATCGCGCCGATCGGTCGCCGCGTCGACGAGTCCAGCCCGATGGTCGACGCCCGCCTGACGGACGGCTCGCGTGTCAACGCGATCATTCCGCCGCTGTCGCTGGTCGGCCCGGTCATCACCATCCGGAAGTTCGCGGCGTCGCCGTTCACGGTCGACGACCTCGTCCGGTTCGGGACGGCCACGCCCGACATGTTCGACTTCCTCCGCGCCTGCGTCGAGGCTCGCCTCAACCTGTTCGTGTCCGGCGGCACGGGCTCGGGCAAGACGACGACCCTCAACGTCCTGTCGTCGTTCATCCCGAACGACGAGCGAATCGTGACGATCGAGGACGCCGCCGAGCTGCAGCTCCGCCAGGAGCACGTCGTCACCCTCGAGTCGCGACCGCCGAACATCGAAGGCAAGGGCGCCATCCCGATCCGCGAGCTCGTCCGGAACGCCCTCCGGATGCGGCCCGACCGGATCATCGTCGGAGAGTGCCGTTCCGGTGAGGCCCTCGACATGCTCCAGGCGATGAACACCGGCCACGACGGCTCGATGTCGACCGGCCACGCCAACAGTCCGCGCGACATGCTGTCGCGCCTCGAGACGATGGTCCTCATGGCCGGCGTCGACCTGCCGGTGCGGGCCATCCGCGAGCAGATCGCCTCGGCCGTCGACCTCATCGTCCACCAGAGCCGCCTCAAGGACGGCAGCCGAAAGATCACCTACATCACCGAAGTCCAGGGAATGGAAGGCGACGTCATCGTCATGCAGGATGTCTTCGTCTTCGAGCAGACCGGCGTCGTCGAGGGGAAGATCCAGGGCCGGCTGAAGCCGACCGGGATCCGCCCGAAGTTTGTCGAGAAGTTCGAGGTCATGGGCATCCACATGGCCCCGAACATCTTCGGCTTCTCGTACTGACGACCGGAGGAAGGAGACGCTCGTGGACACCATGACGATCGCGGTCGCGGGAGCCGCCGCGATGGCGATCCTGCTGATCGCGGCCGGCATCGCCACGTCCGGCGGCGGTTCCGGGATCAGCGTCCGCCTCGAGCGTTACGCCTCCGGCCGGGCCGACCAGAAGGCCGCCGCCGGCAGCCAGAACCTGGGCGAGATGTTCACCCAGAGCGCGGCGATGGCGCAGTTGAACCGCGTCGTCGAGGCGCGCGACTTCGGCGCCAACCTGTCGCGCGAGATCGCCCGCGCCGACCTCAAGCTGAAGGTCAGCGAGTTCCTCGCCATCTGGGCCGGCTCGACGGTCGGCATCCCCTTGCTGATGATCTTCCTCAGCATCGGACTGCCGGCTCTCCGCAACCCGATCGTGCTCGTCGTCGGCGGGCTCATCGGCTTCTTCCTGCCGCGCTTCTGGCTCGGCCGGCGCAGAAACGGCCGCCTCAACGCCTTCAACAAGCAGCTGCCCGACACGATCACCCTGATCGCCAACGCGCTGCGCGCCGGCTCGTCGTTCCTGCAGGCCATCGAGCTCGTCGTGCGCGAGTCGCGGCCGCCGGTCTCGACCGAGTTCGGCCGGGTCATCCGCGAGGTCAACCTGGGCCTGCCGTTCGAGCAGGCGCTCGAGAACATGGTCCGCCGGGTCAAGTCCGACGACCTCGAGCTGATGGCGACGGCCATCTCGATCCAGCACACCGTCGGCGGCAACCTCGCCGAGATCCTCGATTCGATCGCCTACACGATCCGCGAGCGCGTCCGGATCAAGGGCGAGATCCGGACCCTGACCGCCCAGCAGCGGCTGTCCGGTTACGTCGTCGGCTTCCTGCCGATCGGGCTCGCCGGGTTCATCTACCTGGCCGCCCCCAAGTTCTTCGATCCCATGTTCAGCAAGCCGCCGGAGGTCCTTGGACTGCCGGCCGGCGTGATCATCATGTTCATCGGCGGTTTCATGATGTTCCTGGGCTTCATGGCGATCCGCAAGATCGTCGACATCGAGGTCTGAGCGATGCCTGCCTTCCTGCCGATCATCATTGCCGGCGTCGCCGCCCTGGCGATCCTGCTCATCTTCCTGGGCCTGGCCGGTAGCTCACCGGTCGATCCCGTCCAGGCCCGGCTGACGCAGCTGGGGACGATGCAGGCCAAGAACCTCGAGGAGCTCGAGCTGTCGCAGCCGTTCCTCGAGCGGACGCTGCGCCCCCTGGCGCTGAACCTGTCCGGGTACGTCGCCCGGATCACCAGCCAGTCGTTCACCGAACGAACGGAGAAGCGCCTCGCCCTGGCCGGCCATCCCGGCAACCTGCGCGTCGGCGACTGGCTGGGCGTCAAGGCGATCGGCACGATCGTTGGGGCGATCGTCTTCTTCCTCCTGTTCTTCTTCGTGATCAAGGCCGGCGTCGTCGCCTTCGGTGCCGGCCTCGCCGGCGCAGGCTTCGGCTACATCGGCCCGGAGTTCTGGCTGGGCGGACGCGTCCGCAAGCGCCAGCACATCATCCTGCTGCAGATCCCTGACGCCCTCGACCTGCTGACGATCTCGGTTCGGGCCGGCCTCGGCTTCGACGGCGCGCTCGGCAAGGTCGTCGAGAAGCTCAAGGGCCCGTTGACCGACGAGTTCCGTCGGGCGCTGGCCGAGATCCGTGTCGGCAAGTCGCGCCGCGAGGCGCTGCGCGACATCGTCCCGCGGACCGAGGTCCCGGCGCTGTCGAACTTCATCGGCGCGATCATCCAGGCCGAGCAGCTGGGCGTGTCGATCTCCAAGGTCCTCCAGGTCCAGTCGGAGCAGCTGCGGATCGAGCGACGGCAGCGGGCCGAGGAGCAGGCCGCAAAAGCGCCGATCAAGATGCTGTTCCCGCTCGTCGGCTGCATCTTCCCGTCGCTGTTCATCGTCATCCTGGGCCCGGCGATCATCCTGATCGTCCAGAACCTCAACACCAACACGTAGGCCCGGGGACGGCGCGACACCTGTCGTCGATGCTCGCCGCCCGCAACGTCACCACGGACCGCGTCCTCGCGGCGCGCGTCGAGACGGCGGCCGGGCTGTGGGCCAAGTTCATGGGCCTGATGGGGCGCCCGCCGCTTGCCGCGGGCGACGCCCTGTGGCTGCCGGACAGCAACGGCATCCACATGATGTTCATGCGCTTCCCCATCGACGCCGTCTTCGTCGGGGCGGCGGCCGGCGACGGCAGCCGGACGGTGCTGTCGATCCATCCGAACCTGCCGGCCTGGCGCGGCCTCGTCCCGCTCGTGCGCGGGGCGAAGGGCGTCATCGAGCTGCCGGCCGGGACGATCGCCGCGACCCGGACAACGATCGGGGACCGGATCGCGTTCGAATCGGGACGTTGAGGGCCGCGGCCGGGGATCGCCCCGCGTCGCGATCTCCCCTCCCCTGAGGTGGGGCTCCCAACCGCGATTCGCGGATCCAGGCGGGCCGTGGCGCGCTCCACGACGGACTCCTTTCATCTGGTGACAGATACAGCGCACCGCGCGAAGCCCCGAGAGGTCCTCTGCGTCCGTTCGTTCACCGGGTGAAATCCGGGCGGGGGGGGCCGCGGGGGGCCGCGGCGATGAGCCTCGCCTGACCGGGGCCGTGATCCTGCGATGAGCCTAGGGTGATCCGGCGGTGACG
>JBGPDX010000029.1:0-19798 GCA_041482475.1 Candidatus Limnocylindria bacterium
GTCGAGCCGGCCTCGCGGATGTGATAGCCGCTGATCGAGATCGTGTTCCACTTCGGCAGCTCGCGGGTTCCGAACTCGATCGTGTCGGTGACCAGCCGCATCGACGGGTTGGGCGGGAAGAGGTACTCCTTCTGGGCGACGAACTCCTTGAGGATGTCGTTTTGCAGCGTGCCCTCCAGCGACGCCCGCGGCACGCCGGTCTTCTCCGCGGCGACGATGTACATCGCCCAGATCGGAGCCGCCGGCGAGTTGATCGTCATCGACGTCGAGACCCGGTCGAGCGGCAGGCCGGCGAGCAGGACCTCCATGTCGGCCAGGCTCGAGACCGCCACGCCGCAGGTGCCGAACTCGCCGTCGGCCTCGGGATCGTCGGTGTCGTAGCCGTAGAGCGTCGGCATGTCATAGGCGATCGACAGGCCCGTCTGGCCGGCCGCCAGGAGCTGCTTGAAGCGGGCGTTGGTGTCCTCGGCCGCGCCGAAGCCGGCGAACATCCGCATGGTCCACAGCCGCGTCCGGTAGCCGGTGGGGTGGATGCCGCGGGTGAACGGCGGCTCGCCCGGCAGGCCGATGTCACGGGCAGCGTCGAAGTCGTCCCAGCGGCCGCGGCGGCTGCGCAGCGGATCGCCGTGATGGTCGACCGCGGTCGGGCCGCCGGCGCCGCTCGGCTCCCCGCCGCCCCGTTCCTCCAGCGACCACGGCCCGTAGAGCCGCTCGACCTCGACGTCGCTGATCGTGGAGAAGCGCGTCCGCCGTTCACGGCCGGCTGCGATCGCCGGCCGGAGCCGCTCCGACTCCCGCGCCCGGCGGCGAGCGTCCCAATCGCGTCCGGCTCGCCGCTCACTCACGGCGCCGACTCTAGCACCGGCTCCGCCGGCGACGACCGCCGGGCTCGGATCGGCCGGCTCAGCGCGGCGGCGGCCGTCGCGCCGCCGGTCCGGGCCGAGCCGTCGACGCCGGCCGAGGGTCGTCCGGCGGCGCGGCCATCCGGGCCCGGCGCAGGCCCCGGACCAGCTGGACGATCTCCCAGGCCGTCAGGACCGGCAGCAGCCGGCGAGGCAGGTAGCGCAGGAGGAGGAGACGACCCAGACCACGGATCACCGGCGAATTGTCGCCGATCGGCCCGTGCCCCTCGCCTGCAACGCGGAGACGAGCCGTGCAGGGTGCGTTGCGATGGGCGGCTCAGCCGGACCCGCCGAACGCGTCGAGCGCCTCCGTCACCGCTCGCTCGTGCACCTCGCGCGAGGTGACCTCGCGGACCGAGCTGGCGACCAGGGCCGCGACGACGTGGCCTGCCTGCGGCCAGACGACGACGCTCTGGTAGGAGTCGTCGTTGAGCGTGTCGAGGCGATAGGCGGTCGTCCCGGCGACTGTCACCTGCCGCGTATCGATGCGATCCGTCTGCTTCCCGGCTCGAGCCCCCGCCTCGTAGAACTCCGCCAGCCAGGTCGCCTGCAACGGCTGCGGCGAGTCGAAGACCACCAGCGTCGTGCCGCTGTTCCTGCCCTGCTCCCACAGCCCACCCGCGAAGCGTAGCTCACTCACGCCGTGGCTCTTCAGGGTCGCCAGGGCCGCGTCCGTGCAGCTCCGGCCCGAGTCGAGGCGGCCGGCGGGGCGGCCACCAAGCGACCGCGGCACGAGCGACTCCAGCTGCGGATAGGCGCCCGGATAGCGGCCATCCGTGGAGCAGGAGGAGGAGGCAGGATCGAAGGACCCGCCGGAGCTCCCGCAACCGGCGATGAGGAGCGCGGCGCCGATCGCGAGGGCCCGTCGCGCCAGGATGGGACGGAGGGACACCGCGGAAGCCTAATGGTGGCGTTCCGCTCGTGCCGGCGCGCGAATCGGGCGTTGCGCGGTGTGGCGAAGCACCTGGTACGGCGGTCCCGGGTTTGGTGCGCCAATGCGCCCGACCTTCGCGGAGGCGATTCTGGGACCAGCGTTCGATAGTTGGCCGGATCGCCCAGGTCGTACGGTTCGGGTGCGCCGGAACGCGACAACCCGGGAATCACCTGGGGCGTCGGTCACGGACCGGGGAACGGACGCCGGGCCTCCGAGGACGGTCGGAGGGCTGGGGATCCCGGGCCCTGGTCACGAACCGAGTAACTACGGCTCGTCGGCCAGCAGGCCCGGTTATCGCGTTGCGGCGGAGCTCATCGGTCGGATCGCGCATCGCCCCTCGACAGTCGGTCGGGGGGCGATTTCATGTCCGATGGGCAACTGCGGACCTGGCGTACGCCCGCCGCCACCGGGGCGGCGTCAGGCGGATCGGCCCGGCTGGGCTCGCTCGGGGCGGGTCCGTCTGACGACCCCCCGACGGTCGAGATCGTCGCGGACCACGCGGGCACAGGAGACCAGCTCGCGGTCGCGGGTGATGGTGTTCGCCAGCCAGTCGATGTACGACGGCTCGAAGGCGGCGATCTCGCCGAGGGTGTGCCCGCGGAACTTGCCGAACGCGATCTCGTGCCCCCTCGCCTCGTCGAGTGGCGGCCGCGCCGGCCTCCGGAATCGATGAAGCCGGCCGCGCTCGAGCGGGCCCGTCGGATCGGAGGCGCGCGGCGCCTCGCTCTCGCGGCGACGGCTGGGACGCGGCGGGTGGCCGGCCAGCCGCGACGCCGCACCGGTGGTCGCGTTCCGCGGCCGGAACGTCTCGGTCGTGTCGACCCGCCCGGTCACCGGGCGGCTCGGCCGGGGTCGCGGCGGCCCGCCGCGCCGCGGCGGCGATTCCGGCTCGAAGCCGGCGCCGGCCGGTGTGCCACCGGCGGCCCTGATCCCGGCTCGGCGTTCGGCATCGGCGCGGCGAAGGGCTTCGTACGCGTCGTTGATCTCGGCCATCCGCCGGGTGGCGATGCGCGACGCGCCGGGGTCGTCGCCGATCAGGTCGGGGTGGTGCTCGCGGGCAAGCCGCCGCCAGGCGGCCTTGATGCTCCTCGGGTCGGCGCCGGGGGCGACGCCAAGGACGTCATAGGGGTCGCGCTTCGCCATCCCGACAGTGTACGCAGCGGTAGTGGAGCCCTCCCCACGTGGACGCCTTCGCCCGCCCTTGACAGCAGCGAACGCGTGGCGTCCCCTTGACCCGATGCCACGCTTCCGTCGCGCCGGGCTCGTCGCGGCCCTGGCCGCCGCGCCGCTCGCGCTCGCCTACCGGTTCGCCCTCGTCTATCGAGTTCGGGCCGGCCACCCGCGTCCCCGACCACCGACGATCAGCCCGGCCGACCTGGGCCTGCCGTTCGAGTCGATCCTGGTCGACGCGCCCGGCGCCACGCTGCCGGCCTGGTTCATCCCGGCGCGAGGCGGCGCGCGTGGCCCCGGCGTCGTGCTGGTCCACGGCTGGGAGTCGGCCCGGGACCGGACGCTGCCGATGGCGGCGTTCCTCCACGCGGCGGGCTTCCACTGCCTGGCGATCGACGTCCGCGGGCATGGCTCGAATGCGCCGGAGGCGCTCCCGATCAGCGCCGGCGAGTTCGGGTCGGATGCGCTTGCCGGCTTCGAGGCGCTCATCGCGCGGCCGGAGGTCAGCCGCGCCGCGATCAGCGGCCATTCGATGGGCGGGATCGGCGCCATCCTCGCCGCCGCGGCGGACCCTCGCGTCGGTGCGTTGGTCGCGACGTCCTCGCCGTCCGAGCCCTACCGCCTGACCCGGCAGACCTTCCGCATCGCCCACCTGCCGATCCCGGGTCCCGTCGCCTGGCCGCTCGCCTGGCTGACGACGCGGGTCTACCTGCGGCCACGCGGCCACGCGGTGCCGGCGATCAGCGCCTCGGCCGCGATCGCTCGCTACGCGGGTCCGATCCTGCTCATCCACGGCGACGTGGACGACGTCGTCCCGCTTGCCCACATGGAGCGGCTGGCCCGGATCGCCCGCTCGTCGCGGGCCGGCCTCCGGGACGCCCAGCCGGTGGAGACCCTCGTGGTGGAGGGTGGTAGCCACAGCTGGCTCTACGAGTTTCCGCGCTACCGCCGCACGGTCGCCCGTTTCCTGACCGAGACGCTCGGCGGCCCGTACCCGCCGGAGGAAGCCGCGGACCGGGCCGCGGCCGTCCCCGCCACCCGGATCCCCGACGGCGAGGTGCCGTTCGACGCGGTCGTCGCGGAGCCCGGCGGGCTCCGATCGCTCGCCGCCATCGCGGCGCCCGGGGCGACGTCACACGGGGCGGCGTCGCGCGGCGTCCCTGGCGGGACGGGCCCGGCCACCGAAGCCGCCGCCGCACCGGCGGTGGCGGCCGAGACGTGAGCGCCCCGCGTTCGAGGCGGCGATCGATGGACGCCTGGACCACGATCTGGACGAAGCGCGCGGTGCGGACGTTCGCCGATCGCCCGCTGGACCAGGGCGACCTCGACCGGATCCTCAACGCCGGACGCCGCGCGGGCAGCTCGAAGAATCTCCAGCGCTGGGACTTCATCGCCTGCCGCGACCGGGCGCATCTCCGCGAGCTGGCGGCGGTCGGGCCGTGGGCCGGGCACCTGGCCGGCGCCGCGATCGGGATCGCCCTCGTCACGCCCAACCCCCGCGACGCGGACTCGCCGCTATCGGTGATGTTCGACCTCGGCCAGGCGGCACAGAACATGATGCTGGCGGCGTGGGAGCTCGGGATCGGCAGCGTGCCGGCCACGGTCTACGACCACGACCTCGCCCGGCGGCTGCTCGGCTACCCCGCCGACCGCCATTGCGAGTACCTGTTATCGTTCGGCTACCCGGCCGAACCGACCGCCCTGACCGCGCCGCCGAAGGCCGGCGGCCGCCGGGCGCTGGCCCAGATCGTCCACGACGAACGCTGGTGACCTGGTCCAGACCCCTACCGCCGACGCGTCATTGCCAGCGAAAGAATCGCGCCGAGATCCCGAAGCACACCACGAGGAACCCCGCCAGGACCGCGAAGCAGACCCACAGCGGCGCGAACGGCGTGCCCTCGACCATCACCTGCCGGAGCCCGTCGGATAGATACGTCAGCGGCAGCGCCCGGGCGACCGTCTTGAGGAAGTCGGGCATCGAGTCGATCGGAAAGAACGTCCCGGACAGGAACATCAGCGGGAACTGGACCACGCTCGTCATCCCGTTCGCCGCGTCCTCCGTGGGGGCGAACGAGGCGATGACGTAGCCGAGGGCGATGAACGACATCGCGCCGAGCACGACGAGCGCGCCGAGCAGCAGCACGCTGCCCGACAGCTGCACCCCGTACAGCCGCGCCCCGACGGCGATGATGATCACGGTCTGCGCGATGGCGATCATCAGGCGCATCAGGACATTGCTGCCCACCAGCTGCCATCGCCGCAGCGGCGTCGCGTTGAGTCGCTTGAGGATGAGCTTCTCGCGATCGGCGACGAGCGGGATGGCGCTGAACACGCCGAGCTGCATGAGGGCCATCCCAAGGATGCTCGGCACGAGATAGCTGATGAACGACAGGTTCTGGGTCTGGATCGTGCGAGCCTCGAAGCCCACCACCGGCGCTTGGCCGGAAATGCGCTGGTTCACGCCGGCGAGGACGCCCTGCACCAGCTGGACGGTGCCTGCCGTCTGCGCCTGCTGGGTCGGGTCGGTGTAGACGACGAGCGTCGCGGCATCGCCGGCGCGGCCGGCCGATACGGCATTCCCGTAGCCCTTCGGTACGACGACGATGGCCGACAGCCCGCCGCTCCGCATCTTCGCCTGCAGGTCGCTCTCGGAGCCCTGCGTCAGGGCGACGTTGGGGGCCGAGGCAAAGATGTCGCGCAGCTGCGCCGCAGTCGGGCTTCCGTCGAGATCGGCCCAGCCGATGTCGCGCTTGCCCTGGCCACCGGAGAAGATCGAGCCGAACAGGACGACGAAGATCAGCGGGAACGCCAGCGTCCAGAACAGCGCGGCACGATCGCGGACGAACGACCTGGTGTTCGCCACGGTCAACAACAGCAGAGCCCTCATCGCACCCTCCGGGCTCAGTCGCGCAGCGCCCGACCGGTCAGGTCGAGGAAGACGTCCTCGAGGGTCGCCCGGCGGACGGCAAGGTTCTGCGGTTCCGCCCCGAGGCGCTCCGTGGCCGCGAGGACCGCGCCGATCGTCGCCGGTACGTCACGGGTGAAGAGGACGACCTCGCCATTTTCGTACTTGACCTGGGACACGCCCGGGAATTTCCTGAGGCTGGCGTCGTCGAGTCCGGCGACCCGCTCGAAGCGCACCGACCGCTCGCGGAACCGGCTGTCGACGAGCTCCGGCACTGTCCCGGCCTCCAGGATCCGGCCGTGGTCCATGATCGCCAGCCGATCGCACAGGATCTCGGCCTCCTCCATGTAGTGGGTCGTCAGCAGGATCGACTTGCCCTCGGACTGGAGCGACCGGACGATGTCCCATAGGGATCGCCTGGCCGCCGGGTCGAGTCCGGTCGTGGGCTCATCGAGGAAGACGATCTCCGGGTCGTTGACGAGGGCCAGGGCGACCGCCAACCGCTGCCGCTGCCCGCCGGACAGCTCCTTCGTCCGGGTGTTCCGCTTCTCCTCGAGGTCGAGCATCGCGACGAGGTCCGCGGTCGCGCGGCCACGACGGTAGAAGCTGCGGAAGAGGTCGAGCACCTCGACGACGGTGAGCTTCGGATAGAGCGCGGCGGTCTGCAGCGACACGCCGATCCGCTCCTTGAGGACGTCGGCGTGGCGGGCGACGTCGATTCCCAGCACGTGCACCGTTCCCGCATCCGGCGTCCGGAGGCCCTCGAGGATCTCGACGGTCGTCGTCTTGCCGGCCCCGTTCGGGCCCAGCAGGCCGAAGACCTCGCCGCGGCGGACATCGAAGCTGACGCCGTCGACCGCGTGCGTCTGGCCGTACGTTTTGCGCAGGTCCTCGACGTGGATGACCGGTTCGGCGACCCTGCTCGTCACGGCCCGATGGTCGCAGGTTCGGGCCGAACCGTCAGCTGACCGCCTCGTCGACGGCCGACACGGGGCCGCCTTTCTCGGGGGCGGGGGCGCCGCCGGCGATGTACGAGGCCATCGCTGCGGCGAGACCGACGTCGCGTCCGGCCCGCTCCGATTCGATCCACTTCTGCTCGAGGACGTCGCAGTACGCCTGCAGCGGGTCGCGCCCCGGCCCGATCGCCGGCGCGAGCCGTTCGAGGCTCGGCCCGAGCACCTCCTCGAGCCAACGGTCGGCGGCCTCCTGCTCCCCCACGGATCGCCGGTCGTAGAACTCGAGCCAGGCGCGGTACTCACGGAGGTCGTTGAGCAGCAGGATCGCCTGACCCTCGAGCGCCCGCAGGCGCGTCAGCCGCTCGAGCTGGCGGGCGTGGAAGCGACGGTTCGAGACGGCCACCCGAAGGCGCATCTCGCCGCCGTCCGGCGTCGGCTCCAGGGAGATCTCGTCGACCGCGAAACCGAGCTCGTTGAGCCGGCGCACCCGCGCCCGCACGGCCTGCCGATCGCCCGGCCGGAGTCCCGGCTCGTGGTGGAGCTCGTCCCACACGGCGGTGTAGCGGGTGCGAACCGTCTCGGCTTCGGGAATCGCGGCGTCGAGCTCGTCGCCCCGACCCTGGTACGCGGCGAGGTCGGCCAGCCCGAACGCGACGTTCTCGACGAGGATCTCGAGGTCGTAGGCTCGTTGCCCATCCGAGAGGGTGGGATGGACCTCGCTGGTCTCGGCGTCGACGAGGAAGGCCTGGATCTTGTCGCCATCCCTGCGAAACAGCGTGTTGGCCAGCGAGCAGTCGCCCCAGAACACGCCGGCGCGGTGAAGGTCGACGAGGAGCCAGGCCATCGCGTCGAGGAGCCGGCCGCGGTACGGGCCGGGCCCCAGCGGCAGCCGCATGAGCAGGCGCCGGTACTGCAGCGAGTGGACGAGGTACTCGGTGATGAGGACGGCCGAATCGCGCTCGGGCGACTCGGCGATGCCGAGCGCCCTGACCGCCGGCAGCCCCAGGCTCTCGAGATGACGGAGGACGCGGTACTCGCGGACGCCGACGTCGAGCGGCAGCTCCTTGAGCGCGTAGGTTCGGGCGTCGGCGACGATGAACCGGACGAGGTGGCGGGACGGCCCCACCGGCAGCTCGCGAAAGCTCACGGCGTCCGGCGGCCAGTCCGCCAGCGGCCGCTCCCACGGCAGGTCCAGCAGCTTGCTGTCCGGGTCGCGCAGACGGAGCCGCGGGAAGCCCGACGCCGCCGGCCGCGGCGCCTCGTCCGAAACGGGCGTCAGAGCCGCTTCCGAAGGTAGGCCGTGACGCTCGAGTCGTAGCCGAGCGTCTCGTACAGCCGGCGGGCCTCCGGACGGTGGTGTCCCGCGGTGACCTCGATGAAGGCGGCCCCGAGCTCACGACCGGCTCGCTCCGCCTCCGCCATCAGCAGGTGCCCGACGCCGCGCTCGCGGGCCCCGGCGTCGACGACGAGCGCGAGGACCCGCACGATCCGGTCGTCGTGCTCGAAGCGCGGCAGGGCGTGGAACGCGACGAACCCCAGGACCTCTCCTTCCAGGTCGGCCACGACGACCCGCGAGTAGGGCGAGGCGAACCGCTCCAGCCGACCGACGATGGCGCTCGGACCGGCGGGATACCCCTCGTCGGTGAAGAGTCCCGCGATGCGCTCGGCGTCGGCCGGGGCGGCCGGCCGGAGGACGACGCTGGTCTGATCGATCATCGCTCGATGGTAGCGGCTCCCGTCGCCGGCGCGTCGGCGGCGAAGAGGTCGACGAGGACGAGATGCGGCCCCCAGCTCGGGCCGCCCAGGACGAGGGCCGACGGCCCGAACGGCCCCGGCGACGGGCGCGACATCGCGATCCCCAGACTGGCGGCGCGGGCGAAGAGCGCCGAATCCCGGCGGGCGGCCGCGAGGTACACGACGGCAAGGCCTTCGCCGCGACGCGCCAGCGACGCCGCGATGCGGCCTTCCGTGGAGGGCTCGAGCAGAACGACCGGAGGCCCGTCACGAAACGTGACGATTCGGCAGCGAGCCCCCAGGAGCTCGTCGTCCGGCGCGTCGGTCGCACGCGTCACCGGCACGCCACCGAACGGTGTCGGCTGTGTAGCGGCACGCTCGAGATCCACGGTCGCCCAGCCGAGGCCGATCGTCTCGAGCTCCGGCAGCAGCCGCCCCAGCCGTGACTTCGCCGCGTCGAGTTCCGACCGGCCGGCGGTGTCACTCACCCGCGGAACAGGAGATCGGGCGCGGGCGGCCCCAGGCGGACGAATCCCAGGCGCTCGTAGAGCCGGATGGCGACGTCGTTCCCGGCGAACACCCCCAGGTACGTCCAGCGGCTGCCCTCGGCGACCGCGTCCGCGGTGACCGCGGCGGTGACCAGGGCTCCCAGGCCGCGTCCGCGGAACGCGTGGCGCGTGCCGATCGACGAGAGGTAGGTCGCGCCGTCGAAGGTCGCTCGCTTGGCGGCGGCGGCCGGCTCTCCATCGACGCGGAGGAGACAGGCGTGGAGCTCCGGCAGGTCGAACAGCACCTCGGTCTCCAGCTCGATCGGCGCCCGCCGGTCCGGTTCGACGTCGAACGATTCGACCAGGACCCGCGCGATGCCGGCGGCCGCCCGGATCCGGGCGTCGCCGGCGAGACCGTGGAATCGCTCCATCGTGACGCCGCGGGGCAACCGGCGGCCCGCGGCCACGATCGATGGCTCTGCGTCCGCCAGCAGCATGAGGTGGCCGCCGCCGACGTCGGCGAAGCCGTGGGCGACGAGGCGCTCGGCAAGGTCCGCCGGTTCGTTCAGGGCGTCGCGAGGCCAGACGTGCGGAATGCGGTCGAGCGTGGCGAACAGCGCCATCGTCTCCGCCAGCCGCCGGTCGAACGCGCGGCCGTCGTCCGGCCAATGGATCGCGTTGACCCGGTTCCAGAACGGCTCGCGGTCGAGCGGATCGTGGAGCAGGATGGCGTCGCCCAGGTCGCGCAGCTGGCGGCCGGGCAGCGCGTGAACCCGCGCCTCGTGCCGTTCGAGGAACCGGAGGACGCCGGCGTCGACGCCGGCAGGGAGCGCCATGGCCGAACGATAGCCGTCCGGGGCCGGGCGGCCAGCCGGCGAAAACCACGGCCGGCCATCGATCCGTAGTCTTCTTCGCAGGCGCTCACCGTCCCGCGCCCGTCGTGTCCTCGTCGGACCTCGTCAGGCCCCGAGGCCGGCGAAACCCATTCCGGAGGTTGCAGATGCGACGTCTCTCGTTCCCCGCCCTCACCGCGACGCTGGCCCTGGCCCTGGCGGCATGCTCCAGTGCAGCGTCGGCGACGCCGAGCGTCGCAGCCCCCTCGGTGGCGGCACCATCGGTCGAGGCCACCTCGGCGGCGCCGTCGACCGCGGCCGGCGGCGCCACGGTCGCGATCAAGGGCTTTGCCTTCAACCCGCCGACGATCGAGGCCAAGGTCGGGCAGACGATCACCTGGACCAACCAGGACAGCGCGACCCACACCGTGACCCTCGACGATAAGTCGGTCAACAGCGGGAACGTCGCGTCGAATGCCACCTTCAGCCACGCCTTCGCGACGGCGGGAACCTTCACCTATCACTGCGAGATCCACAAGCAGATGAAGGGCACGATCACCGTCAGCGGCTGACCGTTCCGGCTCCCGGACGGCGGGTCAGCCGGCGTCGTTGGCGGCGACGAAGACCGAGGCGCCCGAGGGCAGGTCGATCAGCAGCGGCTCGGGCAGTCCGGCGGCCGCGAACCAGCCACGGAAGGCCTCGCGCGTCCCCAGCCGCGTGCCCTGGAAGACCTCGTCGAGCTGCACCCCGGCGATGAGCTCGCCGTGCCGCGTCCGGAATTCATCGACTGTCGACGGCAGCGGCCAGTCCAGGACGAGCAGCCGGCCGCCGTCCTTCAGTGCCGCCCAGGCGGCACGCAACGCGGCCGCTGGTTCAGGCAGGCCGTGGAGCGCGTACTGGAAGTAGGCGAGGTCGAACTCGCCCGTGTGCCCGGGGGCGGCGACGTCGCCGTGCTCGATCCGGATCCGGTCGGTCAGGCCGGCAGCCTCGACGTTCCGGCGCGCCCGCTCGACCGAGTCGGTCTCGAACTCGATGCCGACCAGCTCGAGCGACGGAAAGCGTCGAGCCATGGCGATGAGCCAGCGCCCACCGCCACAGTGCAGGTCGAGAACGCGCGGGCCGGGCCCGCCCAGATCGGCGACGAGCTGCGGCAGCGCCGCCAGCGCCTCCTGGAAGAACACCGCGATGTCCTGGACGGTCAGCCGTTCGATCGATTCGCGGTAGCGATCGGGCCGCGCCCGGTAAGGCCGTCCCGTGCGGAAAAACCGGGTCATCCGGTCCCAGTCGAGGCTGGCCACCACGGCGTGAACGAACTGCCCGCCGAGGAACTCCGGGACGCGGTCGTCGAGCAGCACGAGGGCCGTCTCGTCGTCGATCGTCAGGCGGCCATCCTCGAGCGTCGCCAGCCCGTGCGCATCCGCCGCCCAGGCCCACACGTCGACCGGCTCGGCGGCACATCCGGCAGCGCGCGCCAGCTCGACCGGCGTCAGTCCCCCACGGCCCGCTTCCCGCAGCTGCCGGAACAGGCCCAGCTCGAGACCCAGGTAGATCAGCCAGCTCCGATAGAAGCCACCGAGGCTGGCGACGAGGTCGTCGAACCGGTCGTCGAGTGCCATGGCCCGCGATTGTCGCACGGGTCATTTCGCGGAAATCTGCTACTGTGACAGCGCAACTTATTTCCCGCGCCGGAGCCACCCAGATGCGCACGCTCGCCCGTCCCATCGGCCTGGGCCTCGCCGCACGCGGCGACCCGACCGACGTCGTCGACTGGTCCCGCAAGTCGCGCGACGCCGGGCTCGACTCCATCTGGATCCACGACTCCTATTTCGAGCGCGATGCGGTCACCTTCGCGACGGTCGTCGCGGCGGCGATGGCGGCCGATGGCGAGGATGACTTCCGCGTCGCGCTCGGCGCCGTGAACCCGTTCACCCGTCATCCGGTGGTGCTGGCCATGACCGGCTCCGCGCTCGACGAGCTGCTCCCCGGCCGGATCGTCCTGGGCCTGGGGACCGGCCTGCCGCTCCGGCTCAAGCAGATGGGCGTTCCGTACGAGCCGGCGCAGGCGGTCGAGGGCGTATCGGCGGCCATCGACGAGATCCGCGCGCTGTGGGCCGGCGAGCGCGTCCCCTCGGCGACCCCGGGCCTGCCGCCGATCCAGCCGATGTTCGCGCCGACGCATCGGATCCCGATCGCCATCGCCGCCTACCGCCGCGAGTTCGTCGAGCTGGCCGGCCGGAAGGCGGATGGCTACCTCGCCCGTCCGGCCGAGTCGGTCCCGTCGATGCGCGGGATCCTGGCCCGACTCCGAAGCACGGCGCAGGCGGCGGGGCGCGACCCCGATTCGATCGAGACGGCCGGCTACCTCCTGTCCCTCGTCGACAAGACGCGACGCGAGGCGCTCAACCGGGCGAAGCGGGAGCCGTTCGTCATCTACATGATGTCGGTCCTGTCCGACGTCTCCCTTCGGCGCGCCGGCTTCGACGCCGCCCTGCGGGATCGGATTGCCGCCGCCTGGCGGGCCGAGGACTACACGACCGCCGGGAACCTCATCCCCGATGCGCTGCTGGACGCGTTCATGCTGTGCGGCACGCGCGAGGATGTCGCCGAGAAGGCGATGACCTTCCACACCGAAGCGGGCTTGGGTCTGCCTCTCCTCCAGCCGGTGCTGCAGGAGGAGCGCCAGGTCGACGAGCTGATCGCGGCGGCCGGCGTCTACGCCGGGCTGCCCGTCGCGGCGGGCGCGGCTCACCGAGCCGGCGCTCGGGACGCCGAACCCTCGGCGGTCCCGGCGGATACTCAACCGACCGATTCCCTGGCCGACGACCGCCGCCTCGGCGGGGTGGAGCGGGCTCGTCGCCGCGCCGCGGCGGTCTGGGAGATCCTTCGGCCGTTCGCCTATACGGCCTCGGTCATCCCGGTGCTCGCCGGCGGCGCGCTGGCCGCCGTCGATGGCCGCTTCGCCTGGTTGCCGTTCCTCGCGGCGCTCGCCGGCGGCGTGCTCCTCCATTCCGGGACCAACATCGTCAACGAGATCTACGACGTCCGCCAGGGCATCGACACGATCACCTCGCCGCGCGCCAGCCACGCCATCGTCAAGGGCCGACTGACCGAGCGCGCCGCCTTCCTCGCCGCCGTCGCCGCCTTCGGACTGGCCGTCGCCATCGGCGTCTACCTCGTCCTGCTGCGAGGGCCGGCAATCGTCGCGCTCGGGCTGGCGGGACTGGTCGGCGGATACGGCTACACGGCGCCGCCGCTCCAGTACAAGTACCGGGCCCTGGGGGTGCCGCTCGTCTTCCTCCTGATGGGGCCGCTCATGGTGGCCGGAACCTACTTCGCGGTGACCGGGACGTGGACCGTCCAGGCGTTCGTCCTGTCGATTCCGGTCGGGCTGCTGGTCGCCGCCATCCTGCACGGCAACGAGTGGCGCGATATCGGCGAGGACACCCGCGCCGGGATCGTCACCCTGAGCTCGCGGCTGGGGCGCGACTGGGCCCATTACGGTTACGTGGCGCTGGTTCTCGGCGCCTACATCAGCCTGGGCCTGGCGGTGGCCTTCGGGTTCCTGCCGCCGGCCACCCTGGTCGCCATCCTGTCGCTGCCGTTCCTCGCCCAGGTCGTCCGGTCGGCGGAGCTGGGCGCGACGGGCCAGACGCGGGCGATCGCGATGATCGACCTCCAGACGGCCCGGCTCCATCTCGCCTTCGGGGCGCTGCTCGTCCTCGGCCTCCTGCTGTCCGGCAGCCTGCGTGGCTGACCGCCGGGAACGCGAGCCCGGCGACCGGTCCGACGCCGATCGTGGCGCGCCCGGCGGGTTGCCGCTCGCCGTCGGCCTGATCGCGGCGCAGGCCGCCTTCGCGGCGACGTTCCGCGGGCCGCGTGACCGCTTCTGGCAGCGGATGACGGTCACCGGTCTGGGGCTCGGCTCGTTCGCGCTGCTCACCTCGCGACCCGCGCGGCGGGTGCGCCTGGATCTGCGCCAGGTCCTCGTAGGCCTCGCCTCGGCCAGGGTGCTGTACGTCACGTTTCGCTTCGGCGACCGCTTCGCGCGCCGGGTGGTGCCGGGTGGCGATGCGGACATCCGCGACATTTACGGGCTGCGCACGCTTCGACCCCGTGGCGAGATCGCCGCCCGGTTGGCGACGATCGTGGGACCGGCCGAGGAGCTGTTCTGGCGTGGCCTGGTCCAGGCGGCGCTCATGCGGCGGCTCGGCCGCTGGCGGGGCGCGATCGCGGCGACCCTGGCCTACGGTGGGGTCCACGTGGTGACCGGCAACTTCACGCTGTTCGGCGCCGCGACCGTGGCCGGCGCCCACTGGTGCGCGCTGTACGCCGCGGGCGTGCCGCTCGGCGCACTCGTCGTGAGCCACGTCAGCTGGGACATCTGGATCTTCCTCGTCCAGCCGACCGGCGAGATCGAGGCGATCCGGCCCTGACCGGCGGCGCGATGCAACCGAACGCGTCGGGGTGGTGTTTCATTGATCGATGGACATCGACTCCGCCGTCGCCGCCGGCGATCCGACGGGCCTGACGGTCGCGCTGGCGCGCGACCTCGACGGCGCCTTCGAGCGGCTGGTCCTGTCCCAGCAGGACAGGCTCTACTCGATCGCCCTGCGGATGCTGGGCGACGCTCGCGACGCGGAAGAGGTTGCCCAGGACGCGCTCGTCCGCGCCTACCGGGCGTTGGCGAGCTACGACGGGCAGCGGATCCTCGAGCTCCAGCTTCGGCCGTGGCTGACCACGATCCTCCTGAACCTCTGCCGCAACCGCGCGCGACGACGCGCGCCGGTCACGCTGCCGCTCGACGGCGGCGGTGAGCTCGACCTGCAACCGCCGGTCCTGGTGGCGGCGGACCGCCACAGCCCACACGATTCCGCGCTCCGTCGCGAATCGACCCGTCGCTGGGCGTCGTTGATCGCCGGACTGCCGGCGCGCTACCGCGCCGCCATCGTGCTCCGCCACGTTGACGGACTGTCCTACGCCGAGATGTCGATCGCCCTCGGTCGCCCCGAGGGAACCCTCAAGGCCCAGGTCCACCGGGGCCTGGCCCTGCTCCGCGCCGCCCTCGAACGGGCGGAGGCCACCGACCGCCGGGAGATGACCGCATGACCAGTCGAACCGCCACCGACGTCGCCGACCTCGAGGCCGCCCTCGCCGGGTTGCGCGTTCGCGCGCCGTCGACGCTGGCCGCGACCACCCTCGTCGCCGTGGGGCTCGCCGACGAGTACGCGACGATGCCGTCGCCGATCGGCCCGGTCTTCGTGGCCTGGAACGGTCGCGGCGTGTCGACCGTCGCCGTCGCCGGCGACCCGGCCCGGTTCGAGTCCGCCTTCCGGTCGCAGGTGGGGCGGCCCATCCGGCCCGCGACCGCCATCCCGCCGCGCCTCGAGCGGGCGCTCGCCCGGCGACTGGTCGGCGATCGGGCGCCCATCGCGCTCGACCTCCGCAACCGGACCGAGTTCGAGCGCGACGTCTGGTCGAAGGCGCTCGAGATCCCGCGCGGCGAGGTCCGACCGTACCGCTGGGTGGCCGCGGAGATCGGGCGGCCGAAGGCCGTTCGGGCGGTCGGTTCCGCCCTTGGCCACAACCCGATCCCGCTCGTCATCCCCTGCCACCGGGTGGTCCGGAGCGATGGGCTCATCGGCGAGTACTCGCTGGGCGGCCCGTCCAACAAGCGGACCATCCTCGCGGCCGAGGGTCTCGACCACGACGAGCTCGAGCGCCTCGCCCGAGCGGGCGTCCGCTTCCTCGCCTCGGACATGACCGGGATCTATTGCCTGCCGAGCTGCCACAACGCCCGCCGGATCACGGACGCCCACCGCGTCCCGTTGCGCAGCGGGACGGATCCGGAGGCCGCCGGCTTCCGCGCCTGCCGTGCGTGCCGCCCGGACGCCGCGCTGCGGGCCGCCTGAGGCCAGGCGCCGCGCCCACCGTATCCCGCGGCCGCACCCGCTACACTGGGCCCACTTTGGACCAGCCGACTATGCCAACACGCGCGACCGGGGCGCCGCCGACGCGACTCCTGCTGTCGGCCGGTCTGCTGGTCCTCTACCTCGTCTGGGGCTCGACCTACCTCGGTATCCGGATCGCGGTGGAGACCATCCCGCCGTTCACGATGGCGGCGACGAGGTTCTTCGTGGCCGGGACCGTTTTGCTCGGCTGGTCGATCGCCCGCGCGGGACGTGACTTCCGCTGGCCCACCCGACGGCAGTGGCGCGACACGTTCATCGTCGGCGCGCTGTTGCTGGGCGGGGGGATGGGCATGGTCGCCTGGGGCGAGCAGACCGTCCCGTCCGGGATCGCCGCCCTGCTCATCGCGATGATGCCGGTCTGGGTGGCCGTGCTGGGCCGCCTCGTGTTCGGCGAGAGCCTGCCCCGGGCGGCCGTCATCGGCGTGGCCGTCGGTCTCCTGGGCGTCGGCATCCTCGTCGGTCCCAGCAACGATCCCGTCGAGCGGTTCGCCCCGGCCGGCATCGTCGCGCTGATCGTGTCGCCGATCTGCTGGTCGTCCGGTTCACTCTTCTCGGCCCACCGGGCGAAGCTGCCGTCCCAGCCGCTCGTGGCGACCGGCGGCCAGATGCTCGCCGGATCGCTCGTCCTGGCGATCTTCGCGCTCGCGACCGGCGAGCCCGGGCGACTGCGGCCCGAGACCATCTCGCCCGAGTCGCTGATCGCGCTCGCCTACCTGACGGTCGTCGGCAGCCTCATCGCGTTCACCACGTATGGCTGGCTCCTGCGCGTTGCGCCGCTGCCGCTGATCGCCACCTACGCCTATGTCAACCCGATCGTCGCCGTCATCCTCGGCGGGCTGGTGCTGCAGGAGCCGCTCACGCCGCGAACCGTCGTGGCCGGCGCGGTCATCGTCTTCGCCGTCGCCCTGATCATCACCGCGCGAGCCCGCATGCGGCGGCCGTCGACAGACGCCGAGCTGGTGGCCTCCGCCGACGGCGCGGCAGGGCAGCGGCTCCCGGCGCCGGGCACGGCCGCCCCGGCCGACGGCTGAGGATCAGCTCTCGGCGAGGACCGTCCGCGCCACGCCACGGGCGAGGGCCATGATCGTCAGCATCGGGTTGACGCCGATGCCGGTCGGGAAGAGCGAGCCGTCGGCGACGTACAGACCCCGTACCGCGCGGCTGGGTCCGGCGTCCCCGGCGCGGACACGGCCTCCCGGATCGCACGGATGGAGGCGCGGATCCGACCCCATCCGGGCGGTGCCCATCTGGTGAGCGGAGAAGACCGAGCCCCTGTTCGGGGCGAAGTCGAAGCGCGACAGGCGCTCCTCGAAGTCCGCGAACGCCCGCGACTCGCCGCCGGGCGTGAAGCCCTCCCGTCCGAAGACCGCCGGCGGCATGCCGACGCCGATGATCTCGGCGGCGCCGGCCGCCCTCGCCAGGCGCGCCATCGAGACCATCGCGTGACGGAGCGTCGTCACGCCGGTCCGGTCGAGTCGGTAGTCGATCCGGGTCGCGCCCCGCCGTGTCGAGGTCACGCGACCCTCGCCACCATCGCGGGTGACGGCGACCAGCGGGACGATGTGCGCCGCCCGCTCCATCACGTCGGCGTGGGCGTCCATGCCCTCCCAGGGCAGGGCCAGGGCGAGAAGCCCGGGGTGGGCCGGCGTGGACTCGATGACATAGCCGTTGCGGCCCGGCTCGGAGGCGGTGAACTCGTCGACCTGCGACGCCTGCAGCGGTCCGATCCACATCCGGATCGGCTCGAGCATCCGGCCGGCGATGACCGGCACCGGGTGGATCCGCAGATGACGCCCGATCGACGGATGATCCAGTCCGGACCGCGCCAGCACGCCCGGTGTCCCGAGGGCGCCCGCCGCGACGACCACCTGGCGCGCCCGGACGACGAGGCCCACGCGCGCCTCGCCCGATCCGACGGTCGCCTCGACGCCGGCCGCGCGGCCGCCCTCGACGACGACACGATCGCAGCGCGCCTCCGGCACGATCCGGGCGCCGTGCCGCTGCGCGCCGGCCAGGTGAGCCCGGATGCCGGACATCTTGGCCCCGCGCGGGCAGCCGAACGAGCAGCTGCCACAGTCGGTGCAGCCACGCGCGTTGCGGTCGGTCGTCGACGACCGCCAGCCGAGGGCGTCCGCGCCGCTGACAATGGCCGCGTCCTTCGGCGGCTGGGCGGCGGCCGGCGTCACCGACAGCTCCGCCGCCAGCGCGGCGGCGTCGGTGGCGAACGCATCGCCGGTATCCACGCCGTGCAGCCGCTGCCAGTCGGCGCGGACGTCATCCGGAGCCAGGACGCAGGTCATCCAGTTGATCAGCGTGCCGCCACCCACGGCGGCTCCCGCGAGCAGCGTCACGGACCCATCCCACGTCGAGGTCAGGCCGTGGTTGAGGTAGAGCTGGTCGAAGGCGTCGAGCTCGGTAGCCGGCATCGTCCGTTCGTCGACGAACGGACCGGCCTCCAGCACGACGACCGAACGGCCCGCCGCCGCGAGATCGGCAGCGACCACGCCGCCGCCCGCGCCGGAGCCGACGACGACGACGTCCGCGTCCAGGGTGACCACGCCGTCCGCGGCCGCCGCCGGCAGGGCGAAGGGCCGGACGGTGCTGACCTTGCGTGTGACGGGAGCTCGCTCCGGGACGTATCCGATCGACCGCCAGCGGGGATTGCCGGCCGTTTCGCCCGGGTCGGCGTAGGCGAGGAACGTCAGCAGCTGGCGCAGGCCGTGGAAGGCGGACCGGCGCCGCGCGATCGGCGAGTTGGCCCAGGCCAGCAGGTACCGCTCCCGGGCCAGCGGCGACAGGTCGCGGAACGGCATCGCACGCCGGCCCAGGACCAGGTTCGCGGCCCGCGACTCGAGGAGGCGGAGGACCAGCCGGAGCTGCGCCACCTGGCCCGGGTCGAGCGACCGGTCCATCGCCCCCGCGGCGAGTGTCGCGCGACGGACCGCGCCCCCGCGGACGAACGTTTCGGCGACCGCCGCCAGGGTGGCGAGCTCCTCCGGCGACCACCGCCCCGCGGTCACGTCGGCGCCGTCGGCGTGGCCCGCCTGAAGCCGTCGGCCGGCCATGGCTCGCAGCGGAGCGGCCGGTCCTCGCGATAGCCCAGGGCGTAGTCGGCCTGGATGAGCGTGTGCAGCTGGCTGGTCCCCTCGTAGATCACGGCGGCCTTCGAGTTGCGCAGGTAGCGCTCCACGGGGAACTCGTTGGAGTACCCATTGGCGCCGTGGATCTGGATCGCGTCGAGGGCGCTCTGGACCGCGTGGTCGGTGGCGTGCCACTTGGCCAGCGACGTTTCGCGGGTATTCCGGAGGCCCTGGTTCTTCAGCCAGCCCGCGCGCCAGACGAGGAGTCGGCCGATCTCCGTCCCGGCCGCCATCTTCGCCAGCATCTGCTTGACCAGCTGATGGCGGCCGATCTCCTGGCCGAACGCCTGGCGCTCGTGGGCATACCGGAGCGACGCATCGAGGCACGCTTGGGCCAGGCCGACCGCCCCGGCCGCGACGGTATAGCGACCCTGGTCGATGGCGCTCATCGCCACGAGGAATCCCTCGCCTTCCTCGCCGATCCGGTTCTCCTCCGGCGCCACCACGTCGTCGAGGTTGATCAGACCTGTATTCCCGGCCCGAATGCCGAGCTTGCCGTGGAGCGTCGACGTCGACAGCCCCTTCATCCCCCGCTCGAGCACGAACGCCGTGATGCCGCGGGCCTTCTTCGCGCGGTCGACGGAGGCGAAGACCAGGAAATGGTCGGCGATGTCGGCCAGGCTGATCCAGATCTTCTGGCCGTTGAGCCGATAGCCGTGACCGTCGCGACGAGCCGTCGTGGCGAGGTTCGCCACGTCCGTCCCGACGCCCGGCTCGGTCAGCCCGAACGTCGCCAGCTTCTCGCCCTTCGCCTGCGGCACCAGCCA
>JBGPDX010000030.1:0-19682 GCA_041482475.1 Candidatus Limnocylindria bacterium
CGTCTCCTCGGCGACCCCGAAGTCGCGCCTCGACCGCCACCGGACCTCGACCGCCACCAGCGCCGCCGGCGGACCCGGGTCGACCGCCAGGATGTCCAGCTCGCCGCGCCCGACGCGGACGTTACGGGCCAGGATCGTCCAGCCCGCCGCCGCGAGCCGTTCGGCGACGGCCCGCTCCGCGGCATCACCCGCCTGTTGACGTGACGTCCTCGGTCGCCCGGCGTCCATCCGGGCAGCGTGCGCCGGCCGGCTTGGCCAGGACTCTACCGGCTGTTGCTCGGGAATCAGCCGGGCGCTGCCCCGACGAGGATCACGTCGCCGCCGGCGGGGCTCGGCTCGCCCACCGCGAGCGCGAGGTCGGACAGCCCATCGGGGACGAGGTCGAGGGCCTCGTCGCCGAACAGGTCGAGCGACGCCTGGTCGCCGGCGAGTGTCCGCTGGAGGGCCAGGAAGCTCCGGCGGTGGAACGGCGTCAGGCCCAGCCGCCGGACGGCGTCACGATGCTCGCGGGTCGCGTAGCCCTGGTTGCGCTCCCAGCCATAGCCCGGGTAGCGCTCCGCGAGGCGAGCCATCATCCGGTCCCGGACGACCTTGGCGACGACCGAGGCGCAGGCGATCGAATAGGCCTTGGCGTCGCCGTCGACGATCGCCGTGTACGGGCCCACCTGCTCCTCGAAGCCGTGGATCCGGTTGCCGTCGACGAGGACGTGGTCGTGGCCGCCGAGCCGGGCGATCGCCCGCCGCATCGCCAGGTGCGTGGCGTGGTAGATGTTCAGCCGGTCGATCTCCATCACCGACGCCGCCCCGATCCCCACCGCGACGGCTCGCCGGCGGATGATCGGCGCGAGGCGCTCTCGCTGCAGCGCGGAAAGCGTCTTCGAGTCGCGCACGTTGGGGATGCGGTGACAGCCAGGGCGCATGATGACGGCTGCCGCGACGACAGCCCCACAGGTCGGCGCTACCCCGACCTCGTCGACGCCGGCAATGCGCTCCAGCCCCTGACGCCAGAAGGAGCGTTCGAAGCGGAGACTCGGGACGCGCGGGGCCATCGGCGACTAGCGTAGCGATCCGGCTCGATCGGCGCCCGGAGAATCGAACGACCCCGCCACGGCGGGGTCGGAGCCCTGAGCGAGCGAGGGCGTGGCGCTAGCCGTTGCTGCCGCGCCGCTCGCGCAGTGTCGCCGCCTTGCCGACCCGGTCGCGCAGGAAGTAGAGCTGGGCCCGACGCGCCTTGCCGTGGCGGACGACCTCGATCTTCTCGATCCGCGGGCTGTGGATCTTGAACGTCCGCTCGACACCGACGCCGCTGGCAATCCGGCGGACCGTGATCGAGCGGGTGATCCCGCCACCGCGCAACCGCATGACGGTTCCCTCGAAGACCTGGATCCGTTCGCGGTTACCCTCGACCACCCGGGCGGAGACGCGCACGGTGTCACCGGTCGACAGCTCGGGCAGATCGCTGCGGAGCTGGTCCTGGACGATCTCGTCGAGCACGTTCACGCGGCGGTCCTGACTCGTGGCGGCAGCGGTCGCTGCGGGTGGGTGCGTACGGAAAGCGGTCGCTGTCTGGGCGACCGACGGCGGAGTATAGCACCAGCCACGGTCACGGCCCCGACCCTATCCGGACTCGCCACCCGGCGACGTCTGGATCTCGTCCAGGACGGCGGCCTCCTCTTTGGTCGACGCCCGACCGGCGAGCAGGTCCGGTCGCCGTTCGAGCGTCCGGCGCAGCGATTCCCGCAATCGCCAGCTGCGGACGGCCCCGTGGTCGCCGGAGACCAGCACGGTCGGAACGCGGCGGCCGTCGAAGACCGGCGGACGAGTGTACTGCGGGTACTCCAGCAGGCCGTCGGCGAACGATTCCTCGGTCGTGGAGGCGGCGTCGATCGCCCCGGGCAGCAGCCGGATGACGGCATCGATGACCACCAGCGCCGGCAGCTCGCCGCCGGTCAGCACGTAGTCGCCGATCGACAGCTCGAGATCGACCATGCTGCGAATCCGCTCGTCAATACCTTCGTAGCGCGGGCAGAGAAGGACGAGGTGGCTGACGCCGGCGAGCTGCTGGGCCCGGGCCTGGCGAAACGGCTCACCGGCGGGATCGAGCAGGACGACCAGGCTGTCCGGCCGCCGCAGCTTCGACAGGGCCGCGGCGACGGGCTCCGGCCGGAGGACCATGCCCGCGCCGCCGCCGTACGGGGCGTCATCAACGCTGCGGTGGCGACCAAGGCCCCACTCGCGCAGGTCGTGGACGGTGATGCGGGCGAGATCGCGCTCCAGGATTCGGCCAGGGATACTCGCCGCAAGGGGCGCGGCGAAGATGTCGGGGAAGAGCGTCAGGACGTCGATCTCGAGGGTCACGACCGGGCTCCGCGGTCAGGCTCCGGGACGTGAAGGCCCAGGGCGGCGGCGTCGACGACGATCTCGCCGCGGCGCGGGGCGAAGGTCCGGATGAAGGCGCGGACGGCCGGCACGTCGAATGCGCCGACCGCGCCGCCGTCGACGACGAACACCTCGGCGCCGCCGGCCCGATAGACGTCACGGACGACGCCCAGGGCGTTGCCGGCGACGTCACTGACGGGGACGCCGATGACCTCGTGCCAGTAGTACTCGCCTCGTCCGAGGCCTTCGGTCGGGCCCACGACGGCCTCGAGGTAGACGCCGCGCAGAGCCTCGGCCGCCGTTCGGTCGGGGATCTCGACGAAGCGCAGCCGCCAGCCGGGGCCGTCGCCGACCGGCTGCGCCGCCGTGATCGTGAGCCGTTCGGGCCGGCCCTCGCGGTGAAGCACCTTTCCAGGAGCGAAGCGGTCCTCCGGACGGTCGGTCAGGACCTCGACGCGGACGGCGCCATGCAGCCCGTGGACGCCCCGGACGAGCGCCACGACGAGGCGGTCGTCGGGGGCTCCCGGTCCATCACGGCCCACCGGCGACGCCACGGCGGCGTCCGGCGGCGGCGTGCCTCGACTAGAGGATCTCGAGCGAGACAGGTTCCCCATCACGTGCGGCGGTGACCTTGAGCAGCGTTCGAAGCGCCTTGGCGACGCTGCCGTTGCGGCCGATGACCTTGCCCATGTCGTCCTCGGCGACATGCAGCTCGATCACCGTTCCCCCCTGGTCGCGGACGACCTCAACCTTGACGGCATCCGGGTCGTCGACCAGCGACCTGGCGACGTACTCGACGAGCTCTTTGGCAGCCACGCGCGGCCTCCTACTTGGTGGCGGGCAGGATGCCCGCGTTGCGGAACAGCCGGGCGACGGTGTCGGACGGCTGGGCTCCCCTGGCGAGCCACTGCTTCGCCCGGTCTTCGTCGATGTTCACTTCGACCGGGCTGGTCCGCGGGTTGTAATGCCCGATCGTCTCGATCGAGCGGCTGTCCCGGGCGCTCCGCGAATCGGCCACGACAACCCGGTAGGCGGGTTGTTTCGTGGCCCCTACGCGGGTGAGCCGGATCCGTACGGCCATGGCGTGTCCTCCTCCGGGCGTCGCCCGGCTTCGATGACGTTACTTGACGACGACGAGGCCGGTCGATCGGTCGAGATCGCCGTCGATGATGGTGGCCTGGATCCAGGCGTCGAGCGGCACGAGATAGGGCTTGACGCTCTTGTCGTACTCGGCGAACCCGGACTGCGTCGACGCAACCGACTCGACCAGCTCACGAACGGCCGTGATGTCGACGTACACGTCGCCGGTGCTGCCTTCGCCGACGCGTCCGATGAGCGACTTGAACCGCCCGTCGTCGGCCAGCGACGTGCCGGGCCCGGCATCGAGCACGGATTTGACGAACGTGTCGCCGACGCCGACGACGATCAGATCGGCCGTCGAAGCGTAGGCGATCTCGCCGTGGCCCTCGATCGGGAGCGTGGACAGCCCCATCTTCGTGCCGAGATCCCGCAGGTCGCCCAGATCGACGATCGAGATCGTCGTGTCACCGTGCTTCTCATCGCGGACCGTGACTCCACTCTGGCCTCCGCCAAGGACGGCGAAGCTCCGGAGTGTCGACAGGAGACGCTCGCCGGCGGCGCGATCCTTCGAGGTGAAGACGAGACCGCCGTTGACCGAGCTGCCGTCGCGGGTGATGACGACGCCGGCGTCCTCCATCCAGCCGAGGATGGCGTCGAAACCGCCGAGCAGCGAGGCCGCCTGGTCGATCTGCTTGAACGCCTCCCTGGTCGAGGCGCTGTTGCGGTAGCGGTCGAGCATTTCGAGCAGGGCGGCGCCGTAATCGTGCGCGTCAAGGATGGCGATGGTCGTCGCCGGCACGTGCGGCGCGAGCTTGCTGACGCGGTTCTGTCGCTGGACTGTCGTCGGGATCGACGGTGCCACGGCCTCGAGGGCAATGGCGTCGCCCCTCGCCTGGAGGCGCATCACGAACCAGGCCGGGATCAGCCGCCGCGTGGCATCGTCGACGGCGACGCCCAGGCCGGGCATCGACGGTCCCACGCTCGAGACCCAGTCGAGATAGGCGCTCCCGTCAAGGAACACGTAACCGAGCGCATCGCCGCTGACCGACGCCTGGCCCTGCTTGAATCGCTCATTCGCGGCGAAGGTCCCGTTCCCCTTCGAATCGATGGCGGCCCGCACCGAGGCCTCGTCTCCGGCGAGCATGACGTTGCCGTCGATCCCGAAGGCGGCCTTCTTCTGACCTTCGCCGATCAGCACGAGATCAACGCCGTTGTAGGTGTCGGTCGTCCTGGGCGCGGCGGACGAGACGTCGTCGAACCAGGCCCTGGCCCTGGCCGCGTCGGTGACCGAGATGATCAGCAGGCCGTGCACATCCGATGACGCGGCGGGAACGGGCAGCTTGCCGACGCTGAATCCGATCTCCCCACCGAACCACGGCTTGATCTTCGTCGTGTAGTCCTGGCTGTCGTGGGTCGCGCCGCGGACGAGGCGGTCGAACGCCTCGTCGAGCTTGGCATCGAGGGTCGACTGGTCGGCGAAGCCGGGGAACTTCGACAGGAACTGACCTAGCTTCTGGCGCTGGTCGCCAGGGAGGTCGAGCCGAACCTCGCCGTAGACGACGCTGTCCGACGGGACGAAGCCGAGCAGTTTCGACGGAGCAGTCTGACCCGCCAGCAGCGCAAAGGCGGCGGCCGCCACGCCGACGACGAGCACCGTCACGACCACGGCGATGCCCCATCGAAGGCGATTGCCGCCGCGTTGCGGCTCGACGCGAGTGACGGACGGCGGCATGACCTCCACGACCTGGCCGGCCGGCGGGAGGGTCCAGGCGACGGTCGGCGCGTCGTCGATGGGCTGGTTCGGGTCGCGCTCGGTCATCAGTGGCCCCCGCTATCGACGGCCGAGGAGCGCCGCGGCCGCATCCTGGCGGCCCCCGCTCCTCGACAGTTGCTTCATGAGCTTCTGCATCTCGCCGAACTGCTTGACGAGGCGGTTGACATCGGTCAGCGAGGTCCCGGAGCCGGCGGCAATGCGCCGCCGCCGCGGCCCGTTGAGGACCGCCGGGTCGCGTCGCTCGCGGGGCGTCATCGAGCGAATGATGGCTTCGACGCGCGCGAGCTCGCCTCGATCGACGGCGGCCTGCGCCTCCTTGGCCATTCCGCCGAAGCCCGGGATCATCCCCATCAGCTGCCCGACCGGGCCCATCTTCTGGACCTGCTGGAGCTGGTCCAGGAAGTCCTCGAGGGTGAACTGGGACGTCCGCAGCTTCTCCTCGAGTCTCGCGGCGTCACGGGCGTCGACGACCTCCTGGGCGCGCTCGACGAGGGTCAGGATGTCGCCCATCCCCAGGATCCGGCCGGCCAGCCGATCCGGATGAAACACCTCGAGCGCGTCGGTCTTCTCGCCGGTACCCAGGAACTTCACGGGAAGGCCGGTCACGGCGCTGATCGACAGGGCCGCCCCGCCGCGAGCGTCGCCGTCGATCTTGGTCAGGACGAGCCCGGTGACTGGCACGGCCGCGCCGAAGGCCTGGGCGACGGCGACCGCCTCCTGGCCGGTCATCGCATCGACGACGAGCAACGTCTCGATCGGGTGGACGGCGTCGTTGACGGCGGCGATCTCCGCCATCAGCACCTCGTCCAACGACAGCCGCCCGGCCGTGTCGAGGATGACCGTGTCGCGGGTCTGACGGCGGGCGGCTTCGATTCCGCCGCGGACGATGTCGACCACTGTCGTCCCCGTCGGCGCCTGGTGGACCGGCAGGTCCAGCGCCCGGCCCAGCGTCTGGAGCTGTTCGCCGGCGGCCGGTCGATACGGGTCGGCGGCGACGAGCAGCGGGCGGCGACCAAGCTTCACGACGTGGCGGGCCAGCTTCGCCGCGAGGGTCGTCTTGCCGGCGCCCTGCAGGCCGACCAGCGAGATGACGGCGGGATTGCCCGACAGGTGGAACGTCCGGTCCCCGGCCGACAGGAGCTCGACCAGCTCGTCGTTGACGATCTTCACGACCTGCTGGCCGGCGGTCAGGCTGTCGAGCACCTCCGCGCCGATCGCCCGCTCACGGACGCGTGCCACGAAGTCGCGGACGACCTTGAAGTTGACGTCGGCTTCGAGCAGGCTCAGCCGGATCTCGCGCATCGCCGCGTCGACGTCGGCCTCGCTGACGCGCCCCCGGCCGGTCAGGCCGGCGAGGGTCTTGCGCAGGCGGTCGCTGAGGGTGTCGAACATGTCCGGAGATGGGCTCCCGTGAGCGAGGGCCGGCCGGCGTGACGGACCGGCCGGATGGTGCGCGGGTTCTGACGCACCGAGGCCCCGGCAGTGTAGCGCAGCCTCCCGTGGGCGAGGGCCGGACGGCTATGCTGCCCCGTCATGCCCGCCCTCCGGCGCTCCGCCCTGTGGGAGAACCCGAGCTTCGTCCGGGTCTGGACGGCGGCCACGATCTCGATCTTTGGATCGCTCGTCAGCGGGATCGCGTTGCCCTTCGTGGCAATCCTTGTCCTGGGGGCGGGGCCGCTGGAGGTTGCCGCGCTCGGCATGGTCCAGCTCGCGGCGGCACTCCTGGTGGGCCTCGTCGCGGGGGCGTGGGTCGACCGGCTGCGGCGCCGCCCGGTGCTCATCTGGGCGGATCTGGGCCGGGCCGTCCTGCTGGGATCGATCCCGATCGCGTTCGTGGCGGGCGTCCTGTCCCTCGGGCAGCTGCTCCTGGTCGGCTTCCTGGCCTCCGTCCTGACGACCTTCTTCGATTCGGCGGACCACGCCTATCTCCCGACAATCATCGAGCGCGACCAGCTCGTCGAGGCCAACGCCGCGCTGGCGGCGACCGGCTCCGCCGCGGAGTTCACGGCGTTCGGGATCGGTGGCTTTCTCGTCCAGGTCCTCAGCGCACCGATTGCAGTCCTCGTCGATGCCGCATCGTTCGTCGTCTCCGCCATGCTTCTCGGGTCCATTCGCGCGTCGGAACCGGAGCCCCCACGTCCGGCGGAGCGCGAGCCCGTTCTGGCCGAGATCCAGGAGGGCTTTCAGCTGATCGTCCGTGACGCGTCCTTGCGCGCGTTCGCCGCCGCCCGGATGGCGGTCGCCGGTACCTACGGCGTCTTCGGCGGCATCTGGCTGCTGTTCGCGACCCGGGAGCTGGGCCTGGGGCCGGCCGCGATCGGGTTGATCGCCGGGGTGGGCGGGTTCGCTGCGTTGGTGGGCGCCATGGTCGTGGCGCGATCGACCCGTCGTTGGGGGGTGGGGCGGGTCGCGGCCGGGGCCATGGCGCTCAGCGCGATCGCGAACTTCTTCGTCCCACTCGCACCGGCCGGTGCGCCGCTCGCCGCGGTCGGCTGCCTCATCATCGCCCAGCTCGTGGGTGACAGCGCGGCGACCGTCTACGAGATCACGGAGACGTCGGTTCGCCAGGCCCTGGTGGACAGGCGAGCGCTCGGCCGGGTGGGTTCGACGTTCCGCGTCGCCGATGTCCTCGTGCAGCTCGTGGCCATGTTGCTGGGCGCGCTGCTGGCCCAGGCCGCCGGCCTCCGCATCGCCGCCACCGTTGCGCCGTTCGGCGCGGTTCTGGCGGCGGCCATCCTGTGGGCGTCGCCGGCCCGTCGGCTGGTGACCCTGCCGTCGGGAGACCCGGCGAGCTAGGCGAACAGCGCCGCGACGAACGCCTCGGGATCGAACGGCAACAGGTCAGCCGCGGTCTCCCCTACCCCAACGAAGCGGACCGGCACCTTGAGGGCGTCCTCGATGGCGAAGACGATCCCGCCCCTGGCGGTCGAATCGAGCTTGGTGAGGACGATGCCCGTCAGCCCGACGGCGTCGTGGAAGGCGCGAGCCTGGGCCAGGCCGTTCTGGCCGGTCGTCGCGTCGAGGACGAAAAGGGTCTCGGGCTCGGCGCCCGGGAGCCGCCGGTCGATGATCCGGCGGACCTTGCGGAGCTCGTCCATGAGGTTCGTCTTCGTATGCAGTCGGCCGGCCGTGTCGGCGATCACGAGATCCGCCCCGCGGGCGACGGCGGCATCGATCGCGTCGAACACGACCGCCCCGGGATCGGCGCCGGCGGCGTGGGCGACGAGCGGCACGCCGGCACGGTCGGCCCAGATCCGGAGCTGGTCGGTCGCGGCGGCCCGGAAGGTATCGGCCGCCGCGAGGATGACCGACCTTCCTTCCGCCACGTAGCGGGCGGCGAGCTTGCCGATCGTCGTCGTCTTGCCAGTCCCGTTCACCCCGACCACCAGCACGACCGCCGGCCCGCCCTCGACGGACGGTCGGGGGGACCATGCCCCGTCTCGTGGCGCAAGGAGCGCGGCGAGCTCCGCGCGAACGGCCGCCTCGCCGCCTCCGGGATCCCGGCGGCGCCGAGCTCGCTCGACGATCTCGGCAGCCAGGGCGGCCCCCACGTCTGCCGCAATCAGCGTCTCCTCGACGTCGTCCCAGGACGTCTCGTCCGCCGCCCCCAGCAAGCCCCGCAATCTCCCGATGAAGCCCTGGCGCGTCCGCTGGAGGCCAGCCTCGAGGTTGCCGCCATGGGCCGGCAGCTCGTCGGGCTCGGTGACCGTTGCGGGCTGGTCGATCGCCGCCGGCTCGGCGTTCGGCTCGCCTGTCCGACGCCTGAAGAACGACCCCATCGCGTCAGCCGATCGTCGCGGCGGTCTCTGGCGCCGCCCGCTGCTCCGCGATCGCCCGGGCTTCCTCGAGGCGCAGGCTGATGACGCGACTGACCGAATCCTCGCCCACGGTGACGCCGTAGAGCGCATCGGCGGCCTCGATCGTGCCGCGGTTGTGGGTGATGACGATGAACTGCGTCCGCGCGGCGAGGCCTCGAAGCGCCTCGGCGAAGCGGCCGACGTTCGCCTCGTCGAGCGCCGCATCGACCTCGTCGAGGACGCAGAACGGGACGGGCCGAACTTCGAGCATGGCGAACAACAGGGCCACCGCGGTCAGGGCCCGCTCCCCGCCCGACAGCATCGACAGCGCCTGGGCCTTCTTACCGGGTGGCCGGGCGACGATCTCGACACCGCTGCCGGCGACGTCGTCGGGATCGGTCAACGACAACCTGGCAAAGCCGCCGCCGAAGAGCTGGTTGAAGCGCCGGTCGAAGGCCGATTCGAGGGCCCGGAACGTCGACGTGAACTGGTCGGCGATCATCGCGCTCAGCTCCTCGATGAGCTGTCGTGTGCCGGCGATCGCGTTGCGCAGGTCCGTCTCCTGCGTCTCGAGCGTCTCGAGTCGGGCGCGGACCTCGGCGTATTCCTCGACCGCGAATGGGTTGGCGGCGCCCAGCTCGTGGAACCGGCGCCGGAGCAGCCCCAGCCGCTGAGGGGTCGGGGCCTCGCCGGCCGGCGGCGCCTTGGCCCACATCGGCCCGACCCGATCGAGGGCGGCTTCGAGCGCCGCGGCGTCCTCCGATTCGAGCTCGCCGTCGGCGTCCTGTGTGCCATCGCCGGCCGTGTCGTTCCGTTGCCCCCTGGACGTCCCGTCGCTTCCTCCGGCGGCGGCAAGATGGCGCAGTCCCAGGTCGCCCAGGCCGGCCAGTTCGACGAGGATCTGCTCCCGGAGCGCGTCGATTCCCAGGTGCGCCTCGAGGTCGGCGCGGTCGGCGGCCCGCAGCCGTTCCTCGACACCCCGGAGCGCCTCGCGCGCTTCGGTCGCGGCGCGGTCCGCCGAGCCGCGGCGTTCACGGTCGGCGCTGTCCGCGGCATGCAGATCGGCCAGCACAGCCCGCGTCCGTTCCTCCACCGCGGCCGCCTGGGCCAGCTCCGAGGCCAGGCGATCGCGGTCCGCGGCGAGGACCGTCGCCCGCTCCGACAGGGTGGCGGACTCCCGGTCAGCGCGTCCGATCCGTTCCTCGTCGAGGGCGATGGCGGCCTCGGCACGGGCGCGTTGTGCATCCGCGTCGCGCCGCGCCGCCTCGCGCACGGCCTGCTCGCCGGCGAGCCGGTCCCGCTCCGCCCGAAGCCGGACCACGCGCGCCTGCCAGGCCGCCACGGCCTCGTCGTGGGCAGGATCGCCGCCCGGCAACTCCGTCGCATGCGCGGTTTCCGCGGCGTCCGTCGGGCGGTCCGCTTCGTGAGCGATCCGGGCGCGCTCGAGATCCCCACCAAGCCGGGCAGCCTGCGCCTCGTGCCAGCCGGCCTCGCGGACGGCCGCCTCGAGGGCACGCGCCGCGATGCGCTCGGCCTCTTCGGACCGCCGGCGCTCGGCCGTCGTCGCGATCTCGTGCGCTCGCGAGCGTTCGAGCTGCTCGCGCATCGCGGTCGCCGCGGTCGTCGCCTGGACGACCCGTGCGTCCGCCTCGGCTCGCTGTTCGCGCAACCGGGCCGCCTCGGTCCGCAGGGTCGCAGCCTCGGCCTGCTGGTCGAGCGCCGCCTCGGGAGCGCCGAGCGACACGGCCAGCGACGTGACGACCGCCGATCCGTCGCGCGGCACGGCGGCCCAACCGGCCGGCAGGTCCGGCTGGATTGCCAGGCAGGCCTCCAGGTCCGGCAGCCAGACGACCCGCGCGAGGAGCGCCGTGGCCGCGCCGGTCGGGTCGCGCCGGACGGCGTCGGCCAGCGACCCGCCACCCATCGCGGCGGCCCGGTCGCGGATCGCGCGATCGGGCGCCGTCATCCGGGCCGCCGCCGCCACGCCCTCGGCGACGACGACCGTGCCGCGCTCACCCTCGAGTGACGGGACCACCCGGCGCTCGACGACGAAGGCGCGCGTGGCGGCGGACAGGGCCGCCTCCACCGCGTGGCGGAAGGCCGGGTCGACAACGAGCTCCTCGTCGATCCGGCGGCCGCCGTGCCGTCGGGCCGAGCGGGCGATCCAGCGCGTCTCGTCTTCGTGGAGCCGTGCCTCCAGCGCTTCCAGCCGCCCATCCGCGCCGGCGGCCCGTGCGCCCAGCGCGGCGGCGTCCTCGACGGCCGCCGTGCGAACCCGCTCGCCCTGGTCGAGAGCGGTGCGCGCCGCCTCGCGCGCCGTGCCGGCGGCCGCCTCGCCGGCGGCTGCCGCGGTGAGCGACTGCGTTGCCCGCGCGACCGCGGCGCCAGCGGCAACCCGCCGCTCGTCCGCGACGGCCAGCGCGGCTCGTTCCTCAGCGACCCGCCGCTCGAGCTCCGCCAGGCGCCGGCGAGTCGTCTCGGCCTCGTTCTGGCGCGCCGCCTCCGCTTGACGAACAGCCGCGAATGCCTGTCCCTCCGACCGGCGACTTGCGCGCAGCTCGGCGAGACGGGCGAGTGCCTCGGCCAGCGACCGCTCCGCTTCGGCCAGGTCCGCCTGCCCGCCCGGGTCGATCTCGGTGACGGGCAGGGCGAGCGCGCGTCGCTGCGACGCCATGTCCGCTTCGGCGGCCGCCCGTTCCTGGACCAGGCGGTGGACGTCTCGCTCGATGGCCTCGATATCGCCGGCAAGCCGTGCCTCGGCGAGCTGGAGGCGGCCCAGGGTCGCGCGTGCCGCGTCGTGCGCCTCCCGGCGCTCGGTCTCGAGGACCGCGCGGGTCGACAGCTGGGCCGCGATCGTGGCGGCGGCCTCCTCGCGCGCCCGGAGGTCCGCCGCAGCACGGTCCGCGTCGCGGGTCGCACCGTCGCGCCCGGCGGCCGCCCGCGCCAGCCGCGCGGACGCCTCGTGCCAGCGGGCATGGGCGGAGATCAGCAGCGCCTCGGCGAGCTGGGTGCCGGCGCTTTCGCGCGTCGCCTGCTGTTCGGCCTGGGCCGCCAGCCGTCTGGCCTGCGGCCGCAGCTCGACGATGATGTCCTGGACCCGGGCGAGGTTGGCCTCCGATTCGATCAGCTGCTCCTCCGCCTTCCGCCGCCGGCGCTCGTGGCGGCGGACGCCCGCCACCTCCTCGAACAGCGGGCGCCGTTCCTCCGGGCGGAGCGACAACGCCTGGTCGACCATGCCCTGGCCGATGAACAGGAAGGCGTTGTCGGCGAGATTGGCCGCGTCGAGGAGGTCGACGAGATCGCGCAGGCGAACCCGCTGGCGATTGAGCAGGTAGTCGTTCTCGCCGGACCGATACAGCCGTCGTCCGAGCTCGAGGACGCTGAAGTCGACCGGCAGCAACCCATCCTGGTTGTCCAGGATGAGCGTCACGTCCGCCATCCCGAGGGCCGCCCGACGCTCCGACCCGGCCCAGATGACGTCTTCCGACTTGCGCGAGCGCAGCGCGCGGCCCTGCTCGCCGAGCGCCCAGCGCAACCCGTCGGCGAGGTTGCTCTTGCCCGACCCGTTGGGACCGACGACGGCGCTGATGCCGGGCCCGAACTCGACGACGGTCCGCTCGGCGAACGACTTGAACCCCTGCAGCCGGAGGCCCAGCAGCCTGGCGGGCGCGGTCACGCGTCCGTCGCCTCGCGCTCCGCGTCGGCGCGCTCGCGAGCCCTCAGCGCCTCGAGTGCCTGTGACGCCGCGGCCGTCTCGGCCACCCGGCGCGATGGCCCCTCACCGCTTCCCAGCACGATGCCCTCGACTTCGACCTGGATCCGGAACAGCTTCTCGTGGTCGGGTCCGGTCGCGTCGAGGACGCGGTAGGTGGGGCGGCCGCCGGTCGTCCGCTGAGTGTGCTCCTGGAGCCGGCTCTTCGGGCTCTTGAGGCTGCCTACGGGAGCGTCGTGCTCCAGCTCCGGGGCCGCCAGGCGGACGAGCCAGTCACGCGTCGCGGGCCAGCCCACGTCCAGGTAGAGCGCCCCGGCCAGCGCCTCGAACGCCGAGGCCAGGAGCGACGGGCGGCGGCGGCCGCCACGCGCCGCCTCGCCCTCGCCGAGGAGGAGTGAGTCGCCGAGCTCGAGGCGCCCGGCCAGGCGGCTCAGCCCGCTGGTCGACACGATGGCCGCACGCCGCGCGGACAGGACCCCCTCGTCGTCATCGGGATGTCGCTCGAAGAGGACCTCTGAGATGGCCAGATTCACGACCGCGTCGCCGAGGAACTCGAGTCGCTCGTTGTGACCCCGCGCCGCCTCCGGGTGCTCGTGGAGGTAGCTGCTGTGGACGAGAGCCTGCTCGAGGAGATCGGGCTCACGGATCGGAAGGCCGAGGCGCTGCGCGAACGCGGCCGCCCTGCCCACCGGATCCGGCTGCGAGGAGGACTAGGCCGCGTGCTCGTCGATGTAGTCGACGGCGTCCTGAACGGTCCGGATCTTCTCCGCGTCCTCGTCCGAGATCTCGGTGCCGAACTCTTCCTCGAGGCTCATGATCAGCTCGACGAGATCGAGGGAGTCGGCGTTCAGGTCATCGACGAAGGAGGCTTCGGGCTTGACCTCATCCTCGTCGACGCCGAGCTGCTCGACGACGATCTTCTTCAGCCGATCGTAGGTGCTGGCCACTTACTCCCTCCTCGGAGCTTGGTGGGGGTGCCGACAACGGCGGGCTGCTGGTTGCCGGTGCGAGCCGACCGAGGACGCCGTTCATCAACCGGCGCATCGGGTCGCCACTGTAGATTCGTGCCAGCTCGACCCACTCGGCGATTGCCACCCGGGCCGGCGTGCGGGAGTGTAGCACCTCACCAACGGCGCAACGGAGGAGCGCGCGGTCCATCCGCGCCAGCTGGACGACCGGGTACTGGGGCGCCAATTCCTCGATCCGGGCGTCGAGTCGGTCACGCTGGGCGACGACGTTGCCGACCAGTTCGCGCGCCAGCCCGGCGGCCTCGGGATCGTCCTCGATCTCGGCCAGGTGGCGCTCGAGAACCGCCGGCGCGGTGCGCTGACCGAAGTCGGCCTCGAAGACCGCCGCGAGAGCCAGCCGACGGCCCGTCCTCCGCGACCGGACGAGGTCAGCCCCCGACGCCATCGACGACGACCGACACGCCGTCGAGCTGGAGGCCCAGCAACCGTTCGACGGTGGCCGCAACGGCCGATCGAACCTGCCTGACCAGCGGCGGGAGCGCCTGGCCCGGCCGGGCGACGATCGACAGCCGAACCGTGACTCGGTTGCCCTGCAGCCGCACGTCGACGGGCGGCGCCACGAAGAGCCGGCGCCAGGGCGGTCCCGACCGACCGACGGCCTGCACGCCCGGGATCTCGAACGCGGCGAGGCGGACCATCTCGGCGATGACCGGCTTGCCGACGGTGAGGCCCGATGTCATGTCGCCCCCTTCGCCCGGACGGCGGTCGTCCCCCGCGACGGGGGCTTCGGCGGTTCGGTCGTCGGCGCTCCGGTTGTCTTCGGGTTGCCGCCGCTGGACAGCGACTCCGCGATGAGCTCGGGCACCCGCGCCCGCGCCGTTCGCGCACCGACCTCGACCGCATAGGTGATCATGCGCCGCCTCGCCCGGCCGTGGGTGATGATGACCGTCCCGCGGACGCCGAGCAACGGCGAGCCGCCGACCCGTTCGTAGTCGAACACGCCACGGATGCGGGAGATCCCCGGGCGGAGCAGGAGGTACGCCAGCCGGCCGCGGATCGAGCGCCGGAACTCCGTCGCGAACAGGTCGAAGATGAAGCCGGACAGGCCCTCGAAGAACTTGATGACGACGTTCCCCAGGACGGCGTCGCAGACGACCACGTCGGCAAGCTGGCGGGTGAGATCCTTGCCCTCGACGTTGCCGATGAAGTTGAGGCCCGACGCGTCGAGCAGCTCCGTCGCACGCTGGATCCTGGCGTCGCCCTTGCCCTTCTCCTCACCGATCGACAGCAGCGCGACCTTCGGGTTCGCGACGCCGAGGACGCGCTCGGCGAAGATCGCGCCCATCTGCGCGTACTGGGCAAGATTCTCCCCGCTCGAGTCCGGGTTGGCGCCGATGTCGAGGAGGACGAACGGTCCGGCCTCGGTGATCATCTGGACGGCCAGCGCCGGGCGGTCCACACCGCGCAGGCGTCCCAGTCGCAGCACCGCGGCCGCCATTCCCGCACCGGTGTGACCGGCGGTCACCACGGCGTCCGCCTCGCCACGCCGGACGAGATCCGTGGCGACGAGGATCGAGGCGTCCTTCTTCTCGCGCAGGGCGAGCGCCGGGTGTTCGTCCATGGCGATGAACTGGGAGGCGTGGACGATCGACACGTTTGCCGGCAGCACGCCGGCGAGGCCGCGGATGACGGGCTCGTCGCCGACGAGCAGGAGCTGGTCTCGCGGCTCGTCCCGGGCGTAGGCCAGAGATCCCGCGACGACCTCGACCGGGCCGTGATCGCCGCCCATGGCGTCCACCGCGATCCGGACGCCGGAACCGGCAGCTCCCGGCGCGGCCGCCGCGGTCACGGGATCAGGACGCGGCTTCGTCGCCGGGGCGCTTGACCTCGACGGCGGGCCGGCCGCCGTAGTAGCCGCAGGTCGGACAGGCGTGGTGCGCCTGCCTGGGCTCGTGGCAATGGGGGCATGCTTCGAGGATCGGGGCGCTGATCGCCAGGTGGGCGCGTCGCTCGCCCTGTCGGGCGTGGGAGACGCGACGCTTCGGCACTCCCATGGGGCGTGGTGCTCCTTCCGTGCGGGCGGATCGTCGGTCGGGGCCGTGCAGGACTGGATGGCGGGTTGGGCGGCCGGGCGCGCTCCGCGCACCCAGGGCACGGGGCGGTCGAACGGGCCGAGGCGGGAGTCTACGGCCTTTTGCGCCGACTCGCTACTCCGCCTGGCGCGACCCGCCGCGATCGACCTTGAACGATCGAAGGACCTCGAGGCGTGGATCGATCGCCTCCTCGCCGTGGTCGTGGGGACCGCCGGTGAGCCGCTCGCCGCAAACCGGGCAGAGCCCCGGGCAGTCGAGCTCGCACAGCGGCGCGATCGGCTCGGCCAGCTGGATGGCCTCCCGAACCGTCTGCTCGAGCTCGAGGTCGTGGTGCCCCGTCAGGCGGAGGGCCTCCGGTTCGGCCGATGTCCTGAGCGGCACGCCGGTCTGGAGGTCGACGCTGGGGAGTGCCTCCTCCTCGATCCGCAGCTCGAGCGGGACCTCGACGTCCCGGAGACAGCGGCTGCACGGCATGTCGAGGCTCGTCTCGAGATCCGCCCGGACGAGCAGGCCACGGTTCGTCCGGGCGAGGCGCACCCGACCTTCGATCGGGTCCGCCAGGCGCAGATCCTCGCCGAGATCGATGACGACGCCCGCCACGAGGTAGTCGCGGCTCGAACCGGGTGGCTCCGCCAGCAGCCCGGCGACGTTCCAGGCCAGCGGGCTCGCGACCGGCCGTGCGGTCACAGCCGGGCTGGTTCTGAGGCCCCCTCGACCCCGTCCTCCTGGGGCGGCGCGGCCTGCCCGTTGCCGTCCTCGGCCGTCCCCGCGGGGGACGGCTCGGCACGACGGTCGTCGAGCACGGCGATCCCCTTCCTGATGCTGTGGAGCGTCCGGCTGACGTCACTCTCCAGGCCCAGCAGCACGGACACGGCGTACTCGTCGGCGCCGCGACGGATGTCCTCGGCCTCCGCGTCGGCACGGGCGATGATCCGGTGGCTCTCGTGATCGGCCGCCTGGGTCAGGCCGCGCTCGTCGATCAGGAAGGCGGCCTGCTCCTGGGCGCGTCCGACGATCCGCTCGGCCTCCTCCTGGGCCTTCTCGATGATCCGCTCGCCCTCGGAGTTGATCCGCTTGGCGGCGCGAACCTCCTCCGGGACCGCCACCCGCAGCTCGTCGATCAGTCGCAGCGCCTCGTTCTGGTCGACGACGGCGTTGGACGTGAGCGGCAGCTTCTTCGCGTTCGCGATGAGCGACTCGAGGCGCTCGACGAGGAAGATGATGTCGATGAGCGGGGCCTCCAGTTGCTCAGGCCGGGCCGACCGGCCGATTATCGCACGCGTCGGATCGCCGTAGCCGACGGTCGCCGCGTCGCGGCGCTCGTCAGCGCCGCGCGCCTGTCAGTGCCTTCCGCAGGCGCCGCTCGGCGGCAGGCGGGACCATCTCACCGACGTCGCCGCCGAAGTGGGCGATCTCCTTGACGAGGCTCGAGCTGACGTAGCCCTGCTCGAGCGAGGTCATGAAGAACACGGTGTCGACGCCGGGTGCGAGCTTGCGGTTGTTGTGGGCGAGCTGCATCTCGACCTCGAAGTCGCTGATCGCCCGCAGCCCGCGGACGATGAAGCCAGCGTCACGCGCAACACAGAAGTCGACGGTCAGCCCGTCGAAGCTCTCGACGGCGACCCCTTGCCCGCTCAGACCCGCGGCATCGAGCGCCTCACTGATCGCGGCGACGCGCTCGGCGGTCGGCATGAGCGGCGTCTTTCGCGGGTTGGCGAGGACCGCCACGATGACGCGGTCGAACACCGCGCTCGCCCGACGCACGACGTCGAGGTGGCCGTTGGTGACCGGGTCGAACGAGCCCGGATAGACCGCGACGCTCACCGCTCCTCCTCGCTCGCTTCGCCGCCAACATCGGCCCGGTAGAAGGTCAGGGCCGTCTCCCCGAAGCGCCGCTCCCGGTCCGATCCTAGCAGTCCGATCCTGGCTGGCGGCACGTCGCGCCAGAAGTGCTTCGCGACGACGCGACCGCCGGGCGTCATGACCCGCGGACGGCCCAGGGCCTCGAGCGCCCGGCGGAGCAATTCGGTTTCGGCGTAGGGGGGGTCGACGATGGCGACATCCCAGGTGGCCGTGGCGTCGCCCTGCGCGTCGAGCCAGGCGATGGCGTCGGCGCGGACGACCGACGCTCGCGCGGCGAGATGCGTCCGGCGCAGGTTGTCCTCGATGACGCGCGCCGCCTCGCGATCGCGCTCGACGAACGTGGCGAACCTCGCGCCGCGCGACAGCGCCTCGATCCCGGCCGCGCCGCTGCCGGCGAACAGATCGAGGACTCGCCCGTCGCGCACGTCCGGCTCGAGGACCGCGAACAGCGTCTGCTTGACACGATCGCCCAGCGGTCGGGTGGCGGGACCCGGCGCCGCGAGCCGGATTCCCCGTGCACTGCCGGCGATCACACGACCGGCGTCAGCCACGCGACGCGATCACGTTGCACCGGCCGGCTCGCCGGCGGCGATGTTGCGCAACCAGCCGTGGCCGAGCTCGCGCTCGAGCGAGGCGAGGCCGGGCGGCATGGTTCCGGCGCGATCGAGCAGCCGCTCGGCGTGGGCGCGGGCGTGCGCGGCGAGCTCGCGATGCTCGGCCACCTGGAGCGACGCGACACGGAGCCGAGGGAGGCCACTCTGCTCGAGGCCCAGGACGTCGCCTTCGCGGCGCAGCTCGAAGTCCTTCTCGGCCAGGACGAACCCGTCGAGCGTCGAGGCGACGACCTTGAGACGTTCGTACTCGGTGGTCCCCTCGGCCGCATCCGAGACGAGGACGCAATAGGAGTCCGCCGTCCCGCGGCCGACGCGGCCGCGCAGCTGGTGGAGCTGGGCCAGACCGAACCGCTCGGCGCCCTCGACGACCATCATCGTCGCCTCCGGGACGTCGACGCCGACCTCGACGACGGTCGTCCCGACGAGGACGTCCAGGTCGCCGTCGCGGAAGCGGCCCATCTCCGCGTCGCGGTCGGCGGCCTTCATCCGGCCGTGGACGAGCCCGACGCGAAGCGGCGCGAGGAGGCGGCGCAACCGCACCGCCTCCGATTCGGCGGCCACCGTCCCGTCCGCCTCGTCGCCCTCCTCGATGAGCGGCACGACCACGAACGTGCGATTGGCGGCCGCGGCCTGGTCCCGAACCCAGCTCCAGGTCGTGTCGAGGTCCGACGGCCGCTTGATCCCCGTCCGGATTGGCCGACGCCCCTCAGGTGGCGTCCGCAGGTCGGACACGTCGAGATCGGCGTACAGGACCTGGCCAAGCGTCCGCGGGATCGGCGTCGCGGTCATCAGCAGGACGTGGGGCGCGTGGCCGCCCGCCTTCGCCTCGAGCTGGCCGCGCTGATCGACGCCGAAGCGATGCTGCTCGTCGATGACGACCAGTCGGAGCGAGGCGAACGAGACGGCCTCCTGGATGAGCGCATGGGTGCCGACGACGACCGACGCCTGGCCCGAAGCAAGAAGGCTCTGGACCTGGCGTTTCGTGTCGGCACTAAGCGACCCGGCCAGAAGGACGACATCGATGCCGACGTCCGCCAGCAGATCGCCGACGGCATCCCGGTGCTGCCGCGCGAGGAGGTCAGTCGGCGCAAGGAGTGCAGCCTGGAAGCCACTCCGCGCCGCGGCCGCGAGAGCGTACGCGGCGACCGCCGTCTTGCCCGAGCCAACATCACCCTGCAGCAGGCGGAGCATCGGGGTGGCACGGTCGATATCTGTGCGGACGACGTCCATCGCCGCCGCCTGGTCGGACGTCAGGTCGACCGCGCGCCCCACGCGCCGGCGCAGGGCGGCGACGATCGCCTGGCGGAGCTCGCGGTCGATCGCATCGCCCACGGGTATCGCGCGTGCGGCGGACGCGCCCCGCTGCCGGCGCCGCCCAACCATCCCCACCTGGAGGGCGAGC
>JBGPDX010000031.1:0-18909 GCA_041482475.1 Candidatus Limnocylindria bacterium
CGAACCCGAGCGTGAGGCGCACTGGTTCGCGATCACGACGCTCCTGCGGACGCTGAAGGCCGACCCTGAGCGGACCTGGCAGGTGCTGCGTCGAGCGGCCGCCGAGGCGAGCGACTGGATCACCGTCGACACGCTCGCCCACCCGTTCGGTACCGGCATCCTGGCCGAGGACTACCGCTGGGCGGAGCTCGAGCAGCTGACGGTTTCGCCCTCGCGCTGGGAGCGGCGGCTCGTCGGTTCCACGATCGCGACGATGCCATTCGTCAATCGCACCACCGGGCGGGCCCCCGGCGTGGCCGGGCGCGCGCTCCCGCTGCTCGGCACGTTGATCGGAGATGCCGAAGCCGATGTCCAGAAGGCGCTCTCGTGGGCCTACCGCGCGATGACCCTCGTCGACCGCGCGGCAACGACTGCCGCGCTCGAGCGTGAGGCTGTAACGGCGCAGGAGCACGATGATGGCCATCGCGCCTGGGTGATCCGCGACAGCCTGTCGAAGCTCGATGCGGCGGCGGTGGAACGGATCCGCGCACGCCTCGCCGGGATCCGCCGGCGCGCGGGCTCGCCGTCCACTTCCGCGGCCGCCGAGCTCGCGGCGCGCTTCGCCGACATGAGCCTCGGCCGGCCGCTGCCCGAGCCGCCGCTGACCTGATGGCTGATTTGATGCCTGACCTGACGAGGAGCCGCCGCTCGTGATCGACAACCCCGGCAACATCCGCACGATCCGCATCGAGGACGAGATGAAGGTCTCGTACCTCGACTACGCGATGAGCGTGATCGTGTCGCGCGCGCTGCCGGACGTCCGCGACGGCCTGAAGCCGGTCCACCGCCGGATCCTGTACACGATGGGCGAGATGGGGCTCTCGAACACGAGCTCCTATCGCAAGTGCGCCGCGATCGTCGGCGAGGTCATGGGCAAGTACCACCCGCACGGCGACGTCGCCCTGTATGACGCGCTGGTCCGGCTGGCCCAGGACTTCTCGATGCGCTACCCGCTGGTCGATGGGCAGGGGAACTTCGGTTCGGTCGACGGCGACGCCGCCGCCGCGATGCGCTACACCGAAGCGCGGCTGACCGGAATCGCCGCCGAGATGCTGGCCGACATCGACAAGGACACCGTCGACTTCATCGACAACTACGACGGCACGCAGAAGGAGCCGTCGGTCCTCCCGGCCAAGCTGCCGAACCTCCTCATCAACGGCTCGAGCGGGATCGCCGTCGGGATGGCGACGAACGTCCCGCCCCACCACCTGGGCGAGGTGGCCGACGCGACGATCGCCCTGATCGACGACCCGGAGATCACCGCCGACGACCTGTGCAACCACGTCCTTGGCCCGGACTTCCCGACCGGCGGCACCATCTACCGCTTCGAGCAGCAGCGCAACCCGATCACCGGCGAGCCGGAGCGGATCGACGCGATCCGCCAGATGTACGCCCATGGTCGCGGTCGGGTTGTCATGCGGGCGCAGGTCGCCTTCGAGGAGATCCACGGCGATCGGATGGCGATCATCGTCAGCGAGCTGCCGTACCAGGTGAACAAGGCGGCGCTCCTCGAAAAGATCGCCGAGATGGTCAAGGACAAGCGGATCGAGGGGATCGCCGACCTCCGCGACGAGTCCGACCGCGACGGGATGCGGATCTACATCGAGATGAAGCGCGACGCCAACCCGCACAAGGTCCTCAACAACCTGTTCAAGCACACTGCGCTGCAGCTCGCCTTCAACATGAACATGCTGGCGCTGGTCGACGGGCAGCCCCAGACGCTGCCCCTCAAGTCGGTCCTCCAGCACTACGTCGACCACCGCCGCGAGATCGTCAGGCGCCGGACGGAGTTCGACCTGGCCAAAGCGCGCGCCCGGGCCCATATCCTCGAGGGCCTCAAGATCGCCCTCGACCACCTCGACGAGGTCATCAAGACGATCCGCGAGTCCGCCGACGTCGACGTCGCCCGGACGAACCTCATGGCGCGGTTCGAGCTGTCGGAGCTGCAGGCGCAGGCGATCCTCGACATGCGCCTCGCCCGCCTGGCCGCGCTCGAGCGCAAGAAGATCGAGGACGAATATCTCGAGGTCATCCAGCTCATCGCCGAGCTCGAGGACATCCTGGCCAACCCGAGCCGCGTCCTGGGGATCATCAAGAACGAGCTGACCGAGCTGAAGCGGAAATACGCCGGCGAGCGTCGGACCCGCGTCGCCGACGACTCCAGCCGCGAGATGACCGACGAGGACCTCATCGCCGATGAGGACGTCGTCGTCACGATCAGCGGCCGTGGCTACATCAAGCGCCAGCCCGTCGCGACCTACCGTCGGCAGCATCGCGGTGGCAAGGGGATCATCGGCCACGTGACGCGCGAGGAGGACGCCGTCGAGCACCTCCTCGTCGCCAACACCCACGACTGGGCGCTGTTCTTCACCAACCGGGGACGCGTCTTCAGCGCCAAGGTCCACATGATCCCCGACGCCAGCCGCCAAGCGAAGGGCATCCCGATCATCAACCTGCCGGGCGTCCAGGTCGACTCGGGCGAGGTGCCGATGGCCACCATCACCCTGCGCGACTTCGAGCCGGGCCACTACCTGGTGATGGCCACCGTCAAGGGCCAGATCAAGAAGACCCCGCTCGAACAGTTCGAGCGCGTCCGATCGACCGGCATCCGGGCGATCACGCTCAGCGACAACGACGAGCTCGCCTGGGTCGACGTCTCGTCCGGCGGGGACGACATCATCATCGCGACCGCCCTGGGCATGCTCGCCAGGTTCGCCGAGAGCGAGGTCCGGCCGATGGGCCGCGACGCCGCCGGCGTCATCGGGATCCGGCTGCTCAAGCACAAGGGCGACAACGTCGTGGCGATGAGCGTCGTCGAGCCGGATGCCGACCTGCTCGTCCTGACCGAGACCGGCTACGGCAAGCGGGTGCTCCTGACCGAGTTCCGGCGCAAGCACCGCGGCGGCCAGGGCGTCCGGCTGATCGCCCTTGAGGGTCGCAAGACCGGCAACGTCGCCGCGGTCCAGCAGGTCACCGAGGAGGACGAGGAGCTCCTCCTCATCTCGGCCGGCGGCCAGGTCATCCGGACCGAGACGAACAGCGTCAACCGCTACTCGCCCGGCGCTCGCGGGGTGACGGTCATGCGGCTGGCCGAGGGCGACCGCGTCGTGGGGATCGCGGCGTTCCGTCCCGGGCTGGCGGAGCAGGGAAGCATCGGCGACAATGGCGACCCCGGGACGGGCCCGGGCGACGAGGGTCCAACCCGCGGCGCGTGAGTGCCGTGCGGGCCTTCGACGAGCTGGAGGCGCCGGTGTACGCGGACCAGTTCGAGATCTATCACGGCAACGCGAACCCCGACCTCGCCCGGAAGATCTGCGCCTACCTGGGCGTGGAGCCCGGCGTCGCCGAGGTGTTCCAGTTCGCCAACGAGAACATCTTCGTCAAGATTCTCGACAACGTCCGGGAGAAGGACGTCTTCCTCGTCCAGCCCACCAGCCACCCGGTCAACCAGTCGATCATGGAGCTGCTGATCATGATCGACGCCTTCAAGCGGGCGAGCGCCGGGCGGATCACCGCGGTCATCCCCTTCTACGCCTACGGGCGTTCGGACAAGAAGGACCAGCCGCGGGTGCCGATCACGGCCCGCCTCATCGCCGACATGATCACCGTCGCCGGCGCCGACCGCGTCCTGACGATGGACCTTCACCAGGGCCAGATCCAGGGCTTCTTCAACATCCCGGTCGACGAGTTGACGGCCGTCCACATGCTGTCGAACTACTTCGCCCACAAGCACCTCGAGGACATCGTCGTCGTGACGGACCTGGGGTTCGCCAAGCGGGCGCGGGCGTTCGCCGAGCTGCTCAATGCCCCGCTGGCGATCATCGAGAAGCGGCGCGTCGGGAACCTCGACCGGGCCGAGCTGATGAACGTCATCGGCGAGGTCCGGGGTCGGCGGGCGATCATCGTCGACGACGAGATCGACACCGCCAGCACCTTGATCGAGATCGTCCGGGCGCTCGATCGGGAGGGCGTGACCGAGATCTACGCCTGCGCCTCGCACGGTGTCCTGAGCGACCCGGCGATCGAGCGAATCCGCGATTCGAACCTCATCGAGGTCGCGGTCACCGACTCGATCCCGCTCCCCCCCGCCAAGCGCATCGCCAAGATCACCACCCTGTCGGTCGCCCCGCTCATCGGCGAGGCGATCAAACGGATCCACCGGGGCGAGTCGGTGGGGGCGCTGTTCTCGAGCGAGGTCTCCTTCACCCAGGAGATGCTGCTGTGGGAGGACGGCGTCGCCAGGAAGCTCGACATCCGCAATGAGCCGGGCCACGAGCCGGATGGCAACGCGGGCAGCGACCCGGGCAAGGGCCACGAGGGGTCCGAGGAGGCGAGCAAGCCCGCGCAGCTGGCGTCGGTCAAGAAGGCGGGCCGATGAGCCTCCAGCTCCACCGGCCCGACGGCAGGGGCAACCTGGAGCCGCGCGCCGTCGGCGAGCCGAACTGGCGGAAGCAGCTTCGCTCGCCGCGCTGGGGCGCCTCGCTCAAGGGGGGCCGCCTGCCGAAGCTGGACAACCCCGAGATGAACCCGACCCCGACGGGCCTCGCGGTCCTCTTCTGGCTGGGCCTCGCCGGGCTGACGTTCGTCCTCCTGGTAGTGGGATACGGGACGGGCTTCTGGCACTGAGCCCTCCGAGGTCGGAGGCCGAGCTCCGTCGAGGCCATCCGCCCGAGGATTACGGAACGGGCTTCTGGCACTGAGCGGCGGCGGTCCCGGAATCTCCCCCAGGCGGTCTCGATCCCGGCCCGGCGGTTCGTTCGGGGGAGCCACCCTATACTTTCTCCGCCATGCACTTCCTTTCCCGATTCGTCGACTCGAACGACCGCGAGCTGCGGCGAATCGAGCCCTTCGTCGAGGAGGCCAACGCCCTCGAGGCCGAGATCGAGGCGCTCTCCGACGCTGAGATCCGGGCCCGCTTCGACGCCCTGCGGGCCGAGATCCGCGAGGCGGCCGCGCCCGACGAGCCGTCCGAGGACGAGCTCCACCACCCCGAGCTCGAGCGCCGCCGCGAGCTGACGCGGGCCCGCCGCAAGCGGGAGCAGGAGCGGATCCAGGAGGCGCTCGACGAGGTCCTGCCGGAGGTCTTCGCGATGGCTCGCGAGGCCATGAAGCGGACCCTCGACATGCGCCACTTCGACGTCCAGCTCGTGGGTGGCGTCGTCCTCCACCAGGGCCGGATCGCCGAGATGCGGACGGGCGAGGGCAAGACCCTCGCGGCGCCACTGGCGGCGATCCTCAACGCCATGACCGGCCACGGCGTCCACATCGTCACGGTCAACGACTACCTCGCCCGGCGCGACCCGCAGTGGATGGGCCCCATCTACCACTTCCTGGGGGTCAGCGTCGGGATGATCACCCACGACGCCTCGTTCGTCTTCCAGCCCGGCCACCCGACGTCCGACGAGCGGCTCGTCAACCTCCGCCCGGTCGAGCGCCGCGAGGCCTACGCCGCCGACGTGACCTATGGCACCAACAACGAGTTCGGCTTCGACTACCTCCGCGACAACATGGTCACGACGCTCGAGGAGCGGGTCCAGCGCGAGCGCGCGTTCGGCATCGTCGACGAGGTCGACAACATCCTCATCGACGAGGCCCGCACGCCGCTGATCATCAGCGGCCAGGCAGAGGAGTCGGCCGAGCTCTACTACACCTTCGCCCGCCTCGTGCCGCGTCTGAAGGCCCGCCCCGAGGGCGCCGAGGAGGGCGGCGACTTCTTCGTCGACCTCAAGGACCGCGCGGTCTCGCCGACCGAGGACGGCGTCACGAAGATGGAGTCGCTGATCGGCGTCAAGAATCTCTACGACGCCGACCCGCGCCTCGCCCGTCACTTCGAGCAGGCGCTCCGCGCGCACGCCCTCTACAAGCGCGATCGCGATTACATCGTCAAGGACGGCGAGATCGTCATCGTCGACGAGTTCACCGGCCGGCAGATGCCCGGCCGTCGCTGGAGCGAGGGTCTCCACCAGGCGATCGAGGCGAAGGAGGGCCTGCGGGTCCAGCGCGAGAGCGTGACCCTCGCGACGATCACCTTCCAGAACTACTTCCGCCTCTACGACAAGCTGGCCGGCATGACCGGCACGGCGATGACGGAGGCCGAGGAGTTCCACAAGATCTACAACCTCGAGGTCGTCGCGATCCCGACCCATCGGCCGATGATCCGCGACGACGACCCCGACCTCGTCTTCCGCAATGAGATGGGCAAGTTCAACGCGCTGATCGACGAGGTCGTCGAGATGACCGAGGCCGGCCGGCCCGTCCTCGTCGGCACCGTCTCGGTCGAGAAGTCCGAGATCCTGTCGACGATGCTCAAGCGGCGCGGCATCAAGCACGAGACGCTCAACGCCAAGTTCCACGAGAAGGAATCCGGCATCGTCGCCCAGGCCGGCAAGTCGAAGGCCGTGACGATCGCCACGAACATGGCCGGGCGTGGGACCGACATCCTGCTTGGCGGCAACCCGGCCGGCCTCGCCTCGGAGATCCTCCACAAGCGCGGGCTCAACCCGGCCGAGGTCGACCGCATGACCTATGACGCCGCGCTCGCCGAGGCCAGGGCGATCTGCGACGAGGACCACGTCAGCGTCGTCGAGGCGGGTGGTCTCCACATCATCGGCACCGAGCGGCACGACTCGCGCCGGATCGACAACCAGCTCCGGGGTCGCGCCGGCCGGCAGGGCGACCCGGGGAGCTCGCGCTTCTACCTGTCCCTCGAGGACGACCTGATGAAGCGCTTTGCCTCGGAGCGCGTGGCCGGACTGATGGAGCGACTGGGCCTCGAGGACGACGTGGCGATCGAGTCGCGCATCGTGTCGAAGACGATCGAGAGCGCGCAGAGCCGCGTCGAGGGCTTCAACTTCGACATCCGCAAGCGTGTCGTCGAGTTCGACGACGTCATCAACAAACAGCGCGAGACGATCTACGCCGAACGCGACAAGGTCCTCCGCAACGAGGACCTGACCGAGACCGTGCGGACCTTCCTCGACGACGAGGTCGAGGCGCTGGTCGACCAGTTCGTCCACGGCGCGGCGCCGGACGACTGGAACCTCGAGGGACTCGCGGCGGCGCTCCGGGCGATGGGACTCGAAGGCGACGGGACCACCGAGGAGGACCTCTGGGAGCTGGGCGGCAGCGAGGCGATCGCGAGTCACATCCACGACCTCGTCGACGCCCGGCTCGAGGCACGCGAGGGCGACGTCGGCGAGGGAGACTGGGCCCTCGTCGAGCGGCTCGTCCTGCTGCGGACGATCGACTCGCTGTGGGTCGAGCACCTGACCGAGCTCGACGACATGCGGCGCGGCATCGGCCTTCGCGGCTATGCCCAGCAGGATCCGCTCAACGAGTTCCGCCGCGAGGCGTTCCGGCTGTACGAGGAGTTGCGCGGGCTGATCCGCCACCAGGTGGCGACGACGATCTTCCGCGTCACGGTGACCCGCCAGCCGGCCCAGCAGCCGGCCGGCGTTCCAGCCTCGGCCGGACGTGTGGCGGCGGCCGCCGGCGGCGGTGCGGCAACCGCGACAAGGGCGGCGACGGCCGCCGGACGCCGCGGCAACGGCGGCGCCGGACCGGTCGGCGGGCTGCCCGGCGGACCGGCCGTTCGCGGCGTGCGCGAATCGGTCGGTGACCACGCCGTGGACGGTGCGGGAGCCAGCGCCGGCGGTCCGCGCCCGGGATACACGCCGTCGGGTGCGCGTATCGGCCGCAACGACCCGTGCTATTGCGGTTCGGGGCTGAAATACAAGAAGTGTCACGGGCGATGACCGCCGGCAGCCGCCGGCCGCAGCGTCGCCCTCGTCGATGCGTCGCGACCTGACCCGCCTGCTCGCGCTGGCAATCGCCGGCGCCGTCGTCATCACCGGCTACGCGACGGTCCGCATCTGGGACCAGGGTGAGCGCGACGAGCGCCGGCCGGCGGACGCGATCGTGGTCCTCGGCGCGGCCGAGTACGACGGCCGGCCGTCGCCGGTCTTCCGCGCGCGGCTCGATCACGCCGTCGCGCTGTACCTCGCGGGCGTCGCGCCACTCCTCGTCGTGACCGGCGGCAAGGCGGACGGCGATCGCACGACTGAGGCAGCCGTCGCCCGCGAGTTCGCCATCCAGCGGGGCGTGCCGGAGACCGCGATCCTCGTCGAGGATCGCGGCCGGTCGACGCTCGAATCGCTGCGCACCGTCGGCCAGATGCTGCGCGACCGCGGCCTGCACGACGCCGTGTTCGTGTCGGATCGGTCGCACATGCTGCGCGTGCTGCGGATGGCCCGCGACCAGGGCCTGGCGGGCTTTGGATCGCCGACGACGACGAGCCCGTCGGACGCCGACATCGCGAGCCGCGCCGACGCGACGTTGCACGAACTCGGTGCGCTGGCCTTCTACTTCGTCGTCGGCGCTCCGGGGCTCGAGCCTCCGGCGCGCTAGCCGGTGAGGCGAACCTGGCTCACGTCGCGGTTACGTCGCGCTTGCGTCACGCTCACATCACGCTCAAAAAACAACTTCTCCCTCTTGGCGATAGGGAATTCAGCGCCTATACTGTCCGAAACTTCCCGGGGATCCCATGGGGTCCCGCACCAAGCCCCCGCGCCCGAGTAAGCCCCACTGACCCGCAGCCAGAGAGAGGGACTCGTGAAGCAGGCCGAGGAAGCATCCTTCGTCGATCTCATCGCCTGCGAGCGCGACTGCCGAACCTGCAGTTACGCCGCAGCACTCGACTGTGACGGCAACTGCGGCGTCTGCCCCCACAACTCGTACTGTCCCTGCGTGAACCCCGTCGTCGCCCGGAGCAAGACGGCTCTCCGTCTCATCGAGCTCCGTCCGATCCTGCTGCAGGACCTCCAGGCCCGCAACTAGATGGACGCCGCATCCATCCGCGACCTGGCCGAGCGGATCCGGTCGACCTCGGGGCGGCTTTGACCTCGAGGCGAAGGAAGAGCGCGTCGCGCAGCTCGAAGCGCTGACGTCCCGGCCGGGCTTCTGGGACGACCAGCGCTCGGCCCAGAAAGTGCTCCGCGAGGCCGACGGCCTGCGGTCGGAGATCGCCCTGTGGCGGGACCTGCGGTCCCGCGCCGAGGACCTGCTGACGACCCTCGAGCTGGTCGTGGAATCGGGCGACGCGGAGCTGAGCGCGGAGCTCGACCGGGAGGCCCAGGCGCTGGCCGGCGACTTCGACCGCGAACGGACGGCGCTGCTGTTCTCCGGCCAATACGACGAGCGCGGCGCGCTGCTGTCGATCAGCGCCGGCGCCGGTGGCACCGAGGCCACCGACTGGGCCGAGATGCTGCTCCGGATGTACCTGCGGTGGGCCGAGCAGCACCGTTTCCGGACCGAGATCGTCGACCAGACCGAGGGTGAGCAGGCGGGCCTCAAGAGCGTCACCGTGGCCGTCGACGGTCGCGGCGCCTACGGCTGGCTGCGAGCCGAGCGCGGCGTCCATCGTCTGGTTCGGATCAGCCCGTTCGATTCACAGAAACGCCGTCAGACGACATTCGCCCTCGTCGAGGTCCTCCCCGAGGTGGACGACGACATCGAGATCGAGCTGAACTGGGACGACATTCGGGTCGACACCTTTCGTTCGCAGGGCGCCGGCGGCCAGCACGTCAACAAGACCGATTCGGCCGTCCGCCTGACCCACGTCCCGAGCGGCATCGTCGCCCAGAGCCAGAACGAGCGATCCCAGACACAGAACAAGGAGACCGCGATCAAGGTCCTCAAGGCACGGCTCCTGGAGCGCGCGCTCGAGGAGCAGGAGGCGGAGCGCCGCAAGCTGAAGGGCGAGCACGTCGAGGCCGGCTGGGGCAACCAGATCCGAAGTTATGTCCTCCACCCGTACCAGATGGTCAAGGACCTCCGGACGGGGATCGAGACGTCGAACACGACGGGCGTCCTGGCTGGCGACCTCGACGCGTTCATGCAGGCCGAGCTCGAGCGCGAGGCGACCGGGGCGGGCACAACCGGCAACGGTGAGCGCCCGTGACCAGGGCCCCGAATCCCGTGGCGGCCCGGTCGGGACAGCGCCAGCCTGACCCGCCCGGCCTCCGGTTCCGGCCCGCCCGTGGCGAGGACCTCCGCGCCTGCTGGGAGATCTGGCGCGACGGCCTGAACGGCTACATGGTCCCCCTGAACCTGCCGCCGATTCCACCCGACGTCGGTTCGGTGGCCCGCCTGCACGAGCACCTTCGCTCGACGGATCCCGAACGATTCGTCGTGGCCGCGCGGCGCGGCGAGGACGGCGCCGAGCGGCTGGTGGGATTCGCGTCGGCGGCGAGGCGCGACGACGTCTGGTTCCTGTCGATGCTGTTCGTCCGGCCCCAGGAACAGGGCTCGGGCGTCGGGCGGGCGCTCCTCGCCCGGGTCCTGCCGCGCGACGACGCCATCCTTGCGACCGCGACCGACACCGTCCAGCCCATCTCCAACGCGCTCTACGCCAGCTACGGGATCGTGCCGCGGATGCCGCTGTTCAGCCTCGTCGGGCGGCCCGAGCGGGACGCCGCGTTCGAGCCTCTTCCCGCGGGCGTCGCGGCGACGCCATTCGAGGCGGTCGCCACCGGCGACGGCGAAGCGCAGCTGGCGACCACGGTCGACGCGATCGACCGCGACGCGCTCGGCTTCAGCCACCGGCAGGACCATGCCTTCGTCCGCCTCGAGGGGCGTCGCGGCTTCCTCTATCGAGGCCCGGACGGTGCGGTGCTGGGCTACGGCTGCGCCTCGGAGGTGGGGCGGGTCGGCCCCGTCGCCGTGCGTGACGAGCGGCTGCTGCCGGCCGTCCTTGGGCATCTGCTCGGCGCGATCCAGCCGCGCGGCGCGTCGGCGGTGTGGGTCGCCGGCGCCGCCGACCGGGCCATGGTGCCGCTCCTCCGCGCCGGCTTCCGGCTCGACGGATTCCCGGTCCTCCTCTGCTGGACCCGCCCGTTCGCCGACTTCAGCCGCTACCTGCCGATCTCACCCGGGCTGCTCTGAACCATCCGGTACCACCCCGGACGTGACCATCGGGTCCCTTTCCGCCCAAGGCCCAGGTGGTAGCCTGACCTTCGACGTGGCTTTCCCGACCCTGCGAACGGCCCGCGCTCGACGCCCTGCAGCCGGCCGACTGATCGTCCCCAGCCGCCGCTCATGGAGTCGCCCGTGACCCTCGCGCCGCCCGAATCGCCCGTCCTGACGCTGCGCGAGCGGCTCTTCGGCGCGCCGCGGGTACGCGTCGCCGCAGAGCGCGCCGTCCTCATCCTCCACGATGTCACGAAGACCTACCCGAACGGGAAGGAGGCCCTCCGCGACGTCGACCTGGTCATCCCCGAGGGCGACTTCGTGTTCCTCGTCGGGCCGTCCGGCGCCGGCAAGTCGACGCTCCTCAAGCTGCTCATCCGCGACGAGCTGGCGACCCGCGGCGACGTCATCCTCGACGGCCAGGACCTCGCCCGCCTGTCACGCCGCCAGGTCCCGAAGGTCCGGCGCAAGATCGGCATCGTCTTCCAGGACTTCAAGCTGCTGCCGACCAAGTCGGTCTGGGAGAACGTCGCCTTCGCCCTCGAGGTGACCGGCACGCCGCGGCGCCGGATCCGCCCCGCCGTCGACCGCGTCCTGGCCCTCGTTGGCCTGACCGCCCAGGCGCCGCAGTTCCCGGCCCAGCTGTCCGGCGGCGAGCAGCAGCGAACCGCGATCGCCCGGGCGCTCGTCCACGACCCGCGACTGATCATCGCCGACGAGCCGACGGGCAATCTCGACCCGCTCATCAGCTGGGAGATCCTCCAGCTCCTCCTCCGCATCAACGAGCTGGGCGTGACGGTCCTCATGGCGACCCACAACGCCGACGTCGTGACGGCCCTCCGCAAGCGCGTCGTCGCCCTCGAGGAGGGTCGGATCATCCGCGACGAGGTCGGTGGCACGTACCACCGGATGGACTGAATCCTCGCGCCGATGGCTAGCGGGGGCGTTGCCTCGGCGCTCGGAGAGAGATGAGAGATAGATGATTTCCTTTGTCGCCTTCAGCCTCAAACGCGCGTGGCAGGGCTTCTGGCGCAACGCCCTGATGAGCCTCGCCGCCACGGCCACGATGGTCCTGATGCTCCTCCTGCTGTCCGGCTTCTGGATCATCCACACGGGCCTCCTTGCCGCCCTCAACTTCACCGAGTCGAAGGTCAACATCGAGGCCAAGCTGTTCGACAATGCCGCCGACTTCCAGGTCCAGGACCTGACGGTGCGCGTGGCGGCGATGCCGGAGGTCGCCGGCGTCGAGTACATCAGCCGGGACGAGGCCCTCAAGCGCTTCCGGGCCAACCGCGCCGCGCAGCACCAGGACGACCTGACGCAGTTCCTCGACAGCAACCCGTTCCACGCCAGCATCGAGATCTCGCTGCGCGACCCGGCGCAGTACGGCGTCGTGCAGCAGCGGCTGACCCAGGAGCCGATCGTGTCGGGCGTCGAGAACATCCAGAGCCTCGTCACACGGGTCCTGACCGTGACGAACTTCCTGAGAACCGCCGGCGCGGTGATCCTGTTCGTCATCGGGATCATCGTCCTGTTCATCATCGTCAACACCATCCGCCTGGCCGTCGTGGCGCGGGCGGAGGAGATCGAGATCATGCGGCTGGTCGGGGCGTCGGACGCCTTCATCCGCTGGCCGTTCGTGTTCGAGGGCGCGCTCGTCGGGCTCCTCGGCGCTCTCATCGCCCTGGGCGTCCTGGGGGCGGCTTCGGATGCCCTGTCGCGCTTCATGTTCGACTTCTTCCGGGTGCTGCCATTGACGTTCGGCTCGCTGGCCCGCGACCTGGCGGTGATCGTCTTCGGGGCCGGCGTCGGCCTCGGCATCCTGGGCTCCTGGGTCTCGGTCCGGACGTATCTGATCCGCTGAGGTCGGCCCCCGGCGAAGAGGGGGTGAAGTTCCGTTCACGCTCGATCCGCCCCGGGTGAGCGCGCGTAGCATCGGCTGGAGGCGGTGTAGGCTTGTCGCCCGCCTTCTCCCGATCCGCTCATACAGGACGCCCCGAACGATGCCTCCGAACGATCCCGTCTCCGCCGACGCGACGGCGTCGAGTCCCCAGGACCCCCCACCGACCGGCTCCGAACCGGGCTACGACGTGGGCCCGGCGCCGGTCGTCGTCGCCGGCGAGCCGCCGCGACGCGGTCCGGTCGTGGCGATCGCCATTGCCCTCGTCGCCGTCCTCGCCGGCGGGGCCCTGTTCATGGCCGGCTTCTCGCTGGGACGTCGGGACTTCAGCCAGCCCGGCACGCCGGCGACCGACGACAAGGCGTTCGAGCCCTTCTGGAACACCTATCACACGATCGTCGACCGCTACGCCGGCGGGCCGGTCGACAAGACCGCGCTCATCGAGGGCGCCATCAAGGGGATGATCGCGGCCCTCGATGACCCCTACTCGTCGTACCTCAGCCCGGAGGACTACCTGGCGACCCTGCAGGGGATCTCCGGCCAGTTCGAGGGGATCGGGGCGGAGATCGGGACGGAGAACGCCACCGGCGCGACGACCGACTGCGCCACCCTCGGGCCCGACTGCCGGCTGGTGGTCATCTCGCCGATCGAAGGCTCTCCGGCCCAGAAGGCCGGCCTGAAGGCCGGCGACATCGTCCTGACGGTTGACGGCACGTCGCTCGACGGGCTGACGGTGGACGGGGCACGCAACCGGATCCGCGGCAAGAAGGGGACGCAGGTCGTCCTGACGGTCAGCCGAAAGGGCGAGCCGAACTCCATCAAGCTGACGATCACCCGCGACGTCATCGTCCAGAAGGAGGTCATCACCAGGGACCTCGCCGGCGGGACGATCGGCTACATCCAGCTGACCGGCTTCAGCGACAACGCCGCGGCGAGCCTGCACCAGGCCGTTGCCGCCGACGTCGCCAAGGGCGAGACGCGGCTGATCCTCGACCTCCGCGGGAACCCCGGCGGCTTCGTCACCGCCGCCCGTTCCGTGGCCAGCGAGTTCATCGGCAGCGGCACGATCTTCTGGCAGGAGGATTCGAAGGGCAACAAGACCCCGACCGACGCGAAGCCGGGCGGCGCCGCGACGGACCCGAGCATCGAGCTCGTCGCGCTCATCGACAAGGGCAGCGCGTCGGCCAGCGAGATCGTGGCGGGCGCGTTGCGGGACACGCACCGGGCCACGCTCGTCGGCGAAACCACGTTCGGCAAGGGCACGGTCCAGGAATGGACGCCGCTCGAGGGCGCCGGCGGGTTCCGACTGACGATCGCCAAGTGGCTGACCCCGAACCAGGAGTGGATCCATCACAAGGGCATCGACCCGGACGTGAAGGTCGTCGTCCCGGCGAACCTCCCGGCGGGCCAGGATCCGGCCCTCGACAAGGCGGTCGAGCTCCTGTCAGCGAAGGCCGCCCTCGAGCGCGCCGCCTGAGGCGCAACCACCTCCTGCGCTGGGCGATTCGACTCCGCACCCACCCGGTCGTGCTTGCGCCGGCTCCGGCCATCGGGTAGGGTTTCGGCGAACGAAAGGAGGTGATGTGCAGTGATCGACAGTAAGCGTAGCTGCACCACCTCGCAGGAGATGACCGTCTAAGCGGACACCCTGCGGGTGGGTCAGCAACCGGACGCCGGCCCGAATCGGGCCGGCGTTCGTGCGAATCCTCGGCCCGATGGCGTCGCGGAGTTCCGCCTCGGACCTCGGAGGGCTGACCGCAGGACCGCCGGGCTGCCCCATGCCTGAGAAGACCATCGCCCTCAACCGGCGGGCCCGCCACGACTTCACCATCGACGAGACGTTCGAGGCGGGCCTCGTCCTGACCGGCACGGAGATCAAGTCGATCCGTGCCGGCAAGGTCAATCTGTCCAACGCGTACGCCCGGATCGAGCGCGACGAGGCCTGGCTGATCGGCGCCCACATCGCGCCGTGGGCTCAGGGCAACCGCTACAACCACGAGCCGACGCGAAGCCGCAAGCTGCTCCTGCGCCGCTCCGAGATCGACGAGCTGCTGGGGCGGACGAAGGCCAAGGGCCAGACGATCGTCCCGCTCCGCCTCTACATCAGCGAGCGCGGCCGGGCCAAGATCGAGCTGGGGCTGGCCCGCGGCAAGCAGCTCCACGACCGCCGCCGGGACATCGCCGACCGCGACGCGCGACGGGACATCGCTCGCGCGCTGGCCGACGTCCAGCGCGGACGCTGAAGCGCCCGTGCGACCGTCCAGCCGGCCGTCGCGCCTGGGCCGCGTCGTCGAGGCGGTCGACGCGTACGCGGCCGGCGAGCCCGGCCGGGTCATCGTCGGCGGCGTGGCGGACGTCCCGGGGGCCACGATGTTCGACAAGATGACGTGGCTGTCGACCCACGGCGACGACCTTCGGCTGCGGATGCTCCGGGAACCGCGCGGCTATCCCGCCGCGAACTGCAACCTCATCCTGCCGCCGACCGACCCCCGTGCCGACGCGGGCTACGTGATCATGGAGCAGGTCGAATACCCCGGAATGTCCGGGACGAACACGATCTGCGTCGCGACGGTGCTGCTCGAGACCGGCATGCTGCCGATGCGCGAACCCTTAACCGAATTGACCCTGGAGTCGCCGGCGGGCCTGATCCACGTCCGAGCCGAGTGCGCCGGCGGCAAGGTCCGGGCCGTCACGTTCCGCAACGTGCCGGCGTTCGTCACCCACCTGGGGGCGAGCGTCGAGGTCCCGACGCTCGGCACCGTCAGCGTCGACGTGGCGTACGGCGGCATGTTCTACGTCATCGCCGACGCCGAGCCGCTCGGCTTCCGGCTGACCCCGGACGAAGGCCGCGACATCGTCCGGGTCAGCGAGATGATCAAGGCCGCCGCCGCGGAGCAGCTGCGCGTCGTCCACCCCGAGCAGCCGGGCTTCGCCGGCATCTCGATCGCCCAGCTGTCCGGACCACCGCACGACGCGGCAAATCACCGCCGCAACGTCGTCACCGTCTCGACGGGCAAGCTCGACTGGGACAGGCCGTCGACCTGGACCGGCGCGATCGACCGCTCGCCGTGCGGCACGGGCACGTCGGCCAAGATGGCCATCCTCCACGCTCGAGGCGAGCTCCGCCTCGACGAGGACTTCCGCCACGAGGGGATCCTCGGGACAGTGTTCACCGGCCGGCTCGTCGAGGAGACGAGGATCGGCGACCGGGCCGCCGTCGTCCCGACGATCTCCGGCAGCGCCTGGATCACCGGCTTCGCCAGCTACACCGTCGACCCGGAGGACCCGTTTCCGGACGGCTTCACCGTCGGCGACATCTGGTAGCTACCGCAACAGGTAGCGCCGGTTCAGCGGGAGGTCGTCGACCGGCGCGACGGCCAGCACGCGTCCGGCGAGCGACACCTGGCCGTCGCGCGGGTCGACGTGGACCGCGGCGGTCGCCCGGTTCCAGGCGAGGTCGGCGCGGGTCAAGCCGCGCGTCCGGCCGATCTCGACGACGTGCCGCGACGATCCCAGGCGGCGGGCAACCTCCCGCGAGGCGCCGGGCGCGCAGAACGTCACGCCCGCGCGCGCCGCCACCGCGCCGGAGCCGCCCCAATCGGGCCGGTAGCGGGTGGGCTCCGCTCGTTCGACCGTGGCGTTGCCCTCGCCCAGCGGCGCCCACGCCGGGAAACCGCCTTTCAGCACGAGCTCCGGCTTGACGCCGAAGAATCCAGGCTTCCACAGGACCACGTCGGCGAGGCGCCCGGGCCGAAGGCTGCCGACGTGATCGGCCACGCCGTGGACGATCGCCGGCTCGAGAGTGACCTTGGCGAGGTAACGGAGGACGCGCGCCGAATCGTCGTCCGGGATTGCTTCGGCCGGCAGGCCCGGATGTCCGGCCCCGGCGGCGGTGGCGCGCCAGCGCTTCATGACGTGAGCCAGCTGGATGGCCCGGCGGAGCGTCTCCATGATCCGGCCCATGCCCTGCGAATCGGAGTTGACGATGGCGATCGCACCGAGCTCGTGGAGCGGACCCTCGGCCGCCATCGTCGCCGGGTGGATCCGCTCGCGAGCGAGCTCCACGTCGCCCGGCACGGCGAACGAGCCGCCGTGATTGAGCACGATCATCGCCAGGTGCTCGGCCGCGGCGTGCACACCGAACGGGATCGTCGGCGTCGTCGACGAGCAGATGACGTTGGGCTCCCGGACCAGCCCGATGAGATCCGGCAGGTGGCCGCCACCGGTCCCCTCGACGTGATAGGCGTGGACGGTTCGGCCGGCGATGGCGGCCACGGTGTCCTCGAGCTCCGCCGACTCGTGGAGCCCGTCGGTGTGGAGCGAGACGCTTACGCCACGCGACTCGGCGAAGCGGAGGGTCGCGTCGATCAGCTCCGGATACGCCCCGTAGTCCTCGTGGATCTTGAACCCGACGGCGCCGGCGTCGACCAGCGCCTCGAGCGCGCCGTCGTCCTCGGCTCGGGCGCCGGCCTGGAGGCCGGCATTGATCGGCCACTCGGCGAGAGCGGTGAGCATCCGCTCCATGGCCCACGGCGGCTCCTCGAAACCCGCCGTGATGAGCGTCGTCACGCCGCCCGACAGCGCGGCCGGAACGAGCTGCGGGCTGATCGTGTGGACGTGGCTGTCGACGGCGCCGGGCGTGGCGAGCAGGCCATAGGCGAGGATCGGTGCCGTGTGCGGCCCAATTCGCAGGTCGATCCCGTCGCTGATCGACGGGTTGCCGGCGCGGCCGACGCCGGCGATCCGGCCGTCCTTGATCCCGATGTCGGCCTTGACGACGCCGATCGACGGGTCGACGACGACCGCGCCGAGGACGACAGCGTCGAGCTCCGACGGCGCCGCCGTCGCGGACTGGGTCATCCGCAGCCGGAGGTTCTTGCCGTAGCCCCATTGCGGCTCGTCGCCGGCGGCCTGGCGGTCCTCCGCCACGCGGATCCACAGGTCGGTATCGGCGAGCCGGATCCGGTCGCCGGTCGACGGACCGTAGCGAGCGAGCGCCTCGGCCGGGCTGAGGCGCGTCACGGCGGCCCATTGCCGGCTCGCGCGTAGCGAACGAGCCGGACCTCCCTCGATTCGCCCGGCGCCCAGCGCGCCGTGGCTCCGGCCGGAAGGTCGAGCCGGAAACCACGTGCCGCCTCGCGGTCGAAGGTCAGCCGCGCATTGACGCGCTCGAACGGGTAGTGCGAGGAGACGCGGACGATCCGCGTCGAGTCGTTGCGGACGGTGACCGTCCGCTTCTCCAGGCCGGCGGTCGCGTCCGTCGGCGTTCGGTCCGTGTGGATCGCGCCCGGGCGTTCGGTGCCGGCCGTGGCTTCGGCCGCCGTCAGCGGCGCGACCAGGACGACGAGTCGGGCGCCGTCGCCGAAGAGCGCCTCGACCCGCACCTCGTCCAGCAGGTCGGCCACGCCAGGCAGGAGATCGCCGCCCGAAACGGCGGCGCGACCGGCCGCCTCGGCCTCGGCATAGGACGCGCCCGAGCGGGCCGCCTCGAGGATCGCGTCGCAGATGAGCGCGACCGCCTCGGGGTGATTCAGCCGCAGTCCGCGGTCGCGGTGTCGCCGGGCCAGCTCGGCGGCGCTGAAGATGAGGAGCCGCTCCTCCTCCCAGGCGGTCAGTCGCATCGGCGCCATCGTAGCCAGCGGTCCTCTTGGCCGCGATCCGGGGCTGCGGTAGAATGAAGGATGGACGTCGAACGGACGTTCGGTCCTGTGGGGATGTGTGGTTTCGACAGGGTCTGGTTGTCGGAGAACGCGAGCCGAGGTGCCGTCAGGCCTCGTTAAACAGGCGGCAAATCGAAGTACCTGGCAACCGCCAGTCGACTCTCGCCCTCGCTGCGTAAGCAGCTAGAGTGAGCGTGGAAGCCACCTCAGCCCCGTGGGTGGTGGAAGCGTCATTCAGCGGGGCTGCAAACCGGATCAGCGTCGCGTAGTCCGGTGACAAGCCCGATCTAGGGACACGTGACTGGACCGGCCGGAACCCTGCCGATGGGGGCCCGGACGGTCGAC
>JBGPDX010000032.1:0-18726 GCA_041482475.1 Candidatus Limnocylindria bacterium
GCACGGCGATCGTCGAGGACCGCGCCCGGACGACCCGCGACCGCCTGTACGGCGACGCCGAGTGGAACGGCCGTCGGTTCATCGTCGTCGACACGGGCGGCCTCGAGGTCTCGCCGGGCGACCCGATCGAAGAGAAGGTCCAGGAGCAGGCGCGCCTCGCCATCGCCGAGGCAGACGCCATCGTGTTCGTCGTCGACGCGGCCAGCGGCCTGACGCCCGCCGACCAGGAGGCGGCTGAGCTCCTCCGCACGGCCAGGGCACCGCTTCTCGTCGCGGTCAACAAGGCCGACAACGACAGACGCGAGCTGGAGGCCGCGGAGTTCTACGCGCTCGGCTGGGAGGCAACCTATCCCGTGTCGGCGGCCCACGGCCGCGGCGTGGCCGACCTCCTCGACGCGCTGGTCTGGGCACTGCCGCCGGAGTCGGACGATGAGGTTGCCCGCAAGGTGCGCGAGAAGGAGGCGGACGACTTCGCGCGAGACGTCGCGAGCGGGCGACTCGAGCCGTTCATCGTCGGTGAGGCCGAGGATGAGCCCGACGGTGAGGAGGTCGGCTCGACGGACGGCGCCGCGGCGGCGCGCTGGGACGCCGAGATCGCGGCCGAAGCCGATTCGTCGCCCGCCGCCATCGCCTTCGTCGGCCGCCCGAACGTCGGCAAGTCGAGCCTGCTCAACGCGCTGCTCGGCGAGGAGCGGACGATCGTGTCGGCCGTGCCCGGGACCACCCGCGACACGATCGACACGCGGCTGGAGTGGGGGAGGAGCGAGATCGTCCTGCTCGACACGGCGGGCATCCGCCGCCGCGGCCGGGTGGCCTCCGGCCCCGCCGCGGAACGCTATTCCACGCTCCGGGCGCTCAAGGCCATCTCGCGCGCGGATGTCGCCGTCCTCGTCATCGACGCCATCGAGGGGCTGACCGCGCAGGACGCCCACGTGGCGGGATACGTGATCGAGGAGGGCAAGGGCCTCGTCGTCGCCGTCAACAAGTGGGACCTGCTCGAGGAGAAGACGGATCGGACCTTCGACCAGTACGTGACCTGGATCCGCAGCCAGGCCCCGTTCCTCGATTTCGCGCCGGTCCTGTCGATCAGCGCGAAGACCGGTCAGCGGGTGGGACGCGTTCTCGAGACGGCCATCGACATCTGGGGCGAGCGCCGCAAGCGCGTTCCGACCGGCGAGCTGAACCGGCTCCTTTCGTCGGCCACCGAGCGCAACCTGCCGCCGATCGTCAAGGGCCGCCGCCCGAAGCTCTTCTACGCCACCCAGGCCGCCGTCGCTCCGCCCACATTCGTGTTCTTTGCCAGCGACGCCGCGTCGGTCCACTTCAGCTACCGGCGCTACCTGGAGAACCGGCTACGCGAGGCATTCGGCTTCGACGGCACGCCCATCCGGCTCGTCTTCCGCGACCGCAGCGCCGTCAAGCTGCCACGTCGCGGCGGCTCGCGATCGGCAGGCAAGGGCCGCGCCGCGACCGCCGGCCGCCGACCGCGCGGTCGATCACGATGACGGCGGTGGCCCGTCAACCTGCGCGCGTCGCGGTTGTCGGGGCGGGCGCGTGGGGCACGACGCTGGCCGCGATCGTCGGGCGGCAGGAGGCCGTCACACTCATCGCCCGCACGGCGCAGGCTGCCGAGACCATCAGCCGCGATCGCCGCAACGAACGACGCCTGCCCGGCATCGACCTCCCCGAGTCGGTCGTAGCCACCGCCGATCCAGCGGCGGTTTCGGCGGCTGTCGACCTCGTGATCGTCGCCGTCCCGTCGTCACATGTTCGGGAGGTCGTGTCGGCCATCGCGCCGTACCTGGCGCCAACCGCCGACGTGCTGTCGGTGGTCAAGGGGCTGGAGCCAGGGTCTCTCCTTCGGATGTCGGAGGTCATCGCCCAGTCGGCCGGCATTCGACCCGGGCGCATCGCCGCCCTGTCCGGACCGAACCTCGCCCTCGAGGTCGCCCGTGGGCTTCCGGCTTCGGCCGTCGTCGCCGCGGACGATCCATCGCTGGCCGACCGGATCGTTGAACGGCTGGGGCGTCGCGAGTTCCGCCTCTACGTCAACTCGGACATCCTGGGCGTCGAGCTGGCCGGCGCGCTCAAGAACATCGTCGCCATTGCGGCCGGCGCGGCCGACGAGCTCGGCTTTGGCGACAACGGCAAGGCCGGCCTGATCACCCGCGGCCTGGCGGAGATGACCCGGCTGGGGATCGCCGCCGGGGCCAATCCGCTGACGTTCGCCGGCCTGGCCGGCATCGGCGACATCGTCGCCACCTGCGGCTCGGCCCTGTCGCGCAACCACCGCCTGGGCGAGGAGCTGGCCAAGGGACGCAAGTGGGCGGACATCGAGGCCTCGCTGCCCGGTGTCGCCGAGGGGGCTTACACCGTCGACGTCGCGCTGGCCATCGCCCGCCGCTTCGATGTCGAGATGCCGATCGCCCAGGAGGTCCACAACGCCCTGTTCGAGGGCAAAAGCGTCCAGCGCTGCCTGATCGACCTCCTGTCGCGGGAGTCGAAGGACGAACTGGCGGATTTCCGGCGCTGGGTGGAGCGGCTGGCCTCCGCCCGCTGAGGGGCGTGGCCGGAGGGCCCTGCGCCCCGCAGCGGTGATCTGTCCTTGGCCGGCACGAGCTCAGGTGGGGGGCGCGGCCGGTGCTAGACTTTGCGGCCTCGGGGCGTGGCGCAGTCTGGTAGCGCACCAGTCTGGGGGACTGGTGGTCGTCGGTTCAAATCCGGCCGCCCCGACCAACTCTTCCGCACAAATGGCCCCCACAAGGGGTCCGTGCGTTCCGATTTGCCGCGTCCAACGAGGAGCGATGCTTCCAGCCGCGCAACCCACTTGCTTCCTGATCGCCGACATCTCGGGATACACGGGCTACCTCGCCGACGTCGAGCTGGACCACGCGCAGGACATTCTCGCGGACCTCGTCGGCGCCGTCGTCACGGCGCTCCGGCCGAACTTCCGGCTCGCCAAGCTCGAGGGCGATGAGATGGTGATTGTTGGCTGACGACCGACCGGCCGAACCGCCGACCGCTCGAGAGCCTCGCTGAGGCCAGCGGGCACCCTGGATCGCGACGGCTTGGCTTCGTTCAGCAATCCGCGGCCTTGCTCGCCTCACACGATGACCTGATCGTGCATCTCAGGGGCTCGGACAGCCCCATTCGCGGTCGTAACCGAGCCAGCATCTCGGTCATGAGGCGGCCTGTCTCGGCCGACGTCAAGCCAAACGAGGTCTTGACAACCAAATCAGAGCTATCCCGGTGATTGTCCCGGCAATTGCGGCGCCGATCGCCCCAACGACGTAGACCATGAGGGTCGGCAACCCGCCCGCCTCCTCCACGAGGCCGATGATGCTCCAGCCCACGGTCCAGGCCAGGATATTTGCCGGCACCCACCATCCCGCTCGAGCGACGTGCCCGCGGAGGACAAACCATTGGGCGATGCCGACCGAAACCCCGATCAGTGCGCCGCTCAGACCATGGCCCACGACCGCGGGAACCCCCACGACCACGATTTCGCCAATGGCTTTGCCCACGCCGAATCCGATGATGCTGACCAACACCCACCATCCCGCCGGCGAGAACCGCCGCCGCAGGACGAGCCACTGCGCGATCCCGACCGAGGCGCCGATGACAAGGCCATCCACAAAGAGGGTCGCCACGAAGCTCTTCACCGCTTCGCACACGACGAATCCGATGACCCACCCCACGATCGTGGCGGTCACCCACTGAAGGGCAAGGCGCTGTTCGGTTGGGGTCAGTCGGAGTCGCATCTCCGCCATCGTAGTTCATGGTCACGCACGGGTGGGAGGTGCCTGTCGACGAACTGCCAGCAAAAGGCGCTGAGATGGCGGCGGCAGCGGGGACGCGGATCGCGCTCGACATGACGAGGCCTCCGTCGCCGCCTCGAGCTCGGCCGCCCAACGTCATCCAGGATGGGAGGGGCCCTCTTGCGCTGACCCGGAGGTTGCCCCGGACGTCCGAAAACCGGAGACAGGGATCGCGGCGTAGGGTGAGGTACCGGGAACCAGCCTCTCGACGACCATAGTGGAGGGCTCCGAGATGCCCGTTCGTCGAACCCTCGCCATCGCTGCCGTGAGCCTCATCCTCGCCGGGTGCACGGGTGGAGCCACGTCCGCCGCGCCAGCCACCCAGGTCGCCGGGTCGGCGGCCGGCGGTGCCGTCACGATCGGGTCGACCGGCACGACCCTCGGCACGATCCTCACCGGGGCGAACAGCATGACCCTCTACGTCCATGCCGGCGACAGCGCGACCTCGTCGACCTGCACCGGCGGTTGTGCGACCGCGTGGCCGCCGCTGACCGTGGCGGCGGGCACGCAACCGACCGCCGGATCGGGCGTCACGGGACAGCTCGCCACCTTGATCCGTGCCGACGGGGCCACGCAGGTCACGTACGGTGGGATGCCGCTCTACTACTGGCAGGGCGATACGAAGGCCGGCGATACGACCGGGCAAGGCGTGAACGGCTTCACCGTCGCGCTGGCGGCCGGGACGGCGCCGCTGCCGAGCGCGACTCGCAAGCCCGGGTACTGAGCCTCGGACTCCTATCGCACCCGGGGGAAGAACCGTCACGATCCGCCGGCTGCGTCCTCGAGGCAGGTCCGGGGGCGACGGGCTCTCTGCGTGTGTCAGGGGACGACAGAGGTCGAGAAACCGGCCCGCGAATCGCAACGTACCGATCCCTACCAAGCCACCGGGGGCAGCAGGAGGTACGTCATGCTTCGACGGACAGTCGCCGCCTTGGGCGCCACGGTGTTCGCCCTCAGCCTCGCCGCAGGCGTGGCCGTCGCGGGCCAGCCGGGCGCGTCCTGCGGCTCCGAGGGTGCGACGCTCAGCCCGCCAGGCTTCGGCAGCCCGGGCTTCGCCAATGCCGAGTCCCATTACGCCGGCAGCGCGGGCACCCCATCCTTGGCTCACGCCAACAGCGATCACGCTGTGTCGCAGTACGACATCGCCTGCGTCCACTACACGGCTGCTCACGGCTGAGTCGGCAGGCGGCCTGACAAGGCGCCGCTAGTCGTACTGGAAAACGCTCGGACTCGGTGTCGTTCCCATCTCCGGGCGAGTGTACGAATTCGCGGCCGGGGCTTTCGCGTCGGCTGCGGCCCGCGCAAGGCGGGTAACGCAGACTCCGCCAGTGTGGCTTTCCAGCACTTGACGGAAGGCGCCCATCGGGCGGAGGCTGAGCCAAACCCCCAGGAGGATTGATGGTGACGCCACTGCTCGCGGTCACGATTCTCGGATTCAAGTTCAGCGGCACGGAGGCGCTCTTCGTCGCCGCCGTCGTGCTGGTCGTCGTCGTGGGTGGCTGGTTCGTCCTGTCGCGTCGTCGCTGACGAACGCCGACTGCTGACACCGGGGGACCGGTGGTCGTCGGTTCAAACCCGACCGTCTCGACCAACCCCTGAGGCCGCCTCGCGGCCCGCCGGTACACTCGCCGCGTGACCGAATCGAAGGCCCCGCGATCGCTGAGTCCGGAGCAGACCACCGGCCTGACCGACATGGACCCGGAGGCCTTCCGGGCTGCAGGTCACGGCGTCGTCGATCTCATCGCCGACTATCTCACCTCGATCGAGGCTCGGGCCGTGTTCCCGCCGGTCGAACCCGGGTCACTGCGAGCACTGTTCGCTCCGTCGCCGCCTGAAGGACCCGAACCCATCGAGACGATCCTCGACGACTACCGCCGACTCGTCGAGCCGAACGCCACTCACTGGCAGCACCCGGGCTTCTTCGCCTACTTTCCAACGACCGCGTCCGGCGCCGGGATCCTGGGGGAGATGCTCACGGCCGGTCTCGGATCGAACGCCATGATGTGGCGGACCTCGCCGGTCGCAACGGAGCTCGAAGAGGTGGTCGTCGACTGGCTCCGCCAGGCGCTCGGCCTGCCGGAAGGCTTCGACGGCCTGCTGACCGACACGGCCTCGACGTCGACCCTGCTGGGCCTCGCCGCCGCGCGCCAGGCTACGGGGCTGGGTGCGTCGCAGCACGGCCTCGCGGGTGCGACCGCCGGCGCGCCGCGGGTCTACGCCAGCTCGCAGGCCCACAGCTCGGTCGAGAAGGCCTGCATGACGCTGGGCATCGGGCGCGACGGGTTGGTCGCGATCGACGCCAACGAGCGCTACGAGATGATCCCCGAACGCCTCGCCGCGGCGATCGAGGCCGACCGTGCCGCCGGCCACACGCCGATCGCCGTCGTCGCCACGATCGGGACGACGTCATCCACCTCGATCGACCCAGTCGCCGCCATCGGCGAGATCGCGCAGCGGGAAGGGCTGTGGCTCCACGTCGACGCCGCGTACGCGGGAGCCGTCGCCATCATCCCGGCTCGACGCGCGCCATTCGATGGCTGGGAGCGGGCGGATTCGGTTGTCGTCAACCCCCACAAGTGGCTGTTCGCGCCGCTCGACGCGTCGCTGTTCCTGACCCGCCGGATGAGCACCCTGCGCGACGCATTCAGCCTCGCGCCGGAGTACCTGCGGACGCTCGACCGCGAGACGCCGGTCCGTGACTACAACGAGTACACGCCGCAGCTGGGGCGGCGCTTCCGCGCCCTCAAGCTGTGGATGCTGCTTCGCTGGTTCGGGCTCGACGGACTTCGTCGCCGGATCGAACACCACATCGAGCTGGCCCAGGCGTTCGCCGCCGGGATCGAGGCGGACCCGGACTGGGAGCTGCTCGCTCCCGTCCCGTTCTCGACGGTCTGCTTCCGCCATCGGCCGGCGTCGCTCGCCGGTCGCGAGGGCCAGGCGGAGGTCCAGGCGCTGCTGGACGACCTCAACGCCCGCCTGATCGACGCCGTCAACCGAACGGGCGAGGTCTTCCTGTCCCACACCCGCCTGGCCGACCGGTTCACCATCCGACTCGCGGTCGGCAACCTTCGGACGGAGGAGCGCCACGTCGATCTGGCCTGGGAGCTGCTGCGCCGGGAAGCCCGAAGGCTGGACGCCTGAGATGCCCGGACCCATCACCGTCCTGTACTTCTACAAGACTCGCTGGGGCTCCCATGACGAGTTCGTCGAGCTGTTCGAGCGCAATCACCTGCCGATCCTCGAGGCGCAGGTCGAGAGCGGGCGGCTGCTCGAAGTCCGGCGCTACGTCGCCCGCTTCCACGGCGACGGACGAGCGGACTGGGACGTCCTGGTGTCGATCACGTACCGCGACTGGGCCGCGCTCGAGAGCCATTCGGAGGCGGACATCGCGAAGGGGCTGTTCCCGGACCAGGCGACCTACCGGGAGCAGGAGCGACGACGGTTCGAGCTGCTCGAGGCGCACTGGGACGTGCCGCTGGACGAACGCTCGGACTGACCCATGCGCTCGCTCGCACTGTTCGTCCTCGCGGGCCTGCTCGAGATCGGCGGTGGCTACCTCGTCTGGCTTTGGCTGCGCGACGGCCGCGGCTGGGTGGTGGGAGCTGTAGGCGGCCTCGTCCTGTTCCTCTACGGTGTCGTCCCGACCTTGCAGCCGGCGTCCTTCGGCCGCACGTACGCAGCCTACGGAGGCTTCTTCATCGTGCTCAGCCTCGTGTGGGGCTGGTGGATCGATGGCCACGCGCCCGACCGCTACGACCTCCTGGGCGCGGGCATCGCGCTCGTCGGCGTACTGATCATTTTTTTTGCGCCGCGGCCGACCGGCTGATCCCGCCTGGTGACGTCCGTCCGCCGATCGTGGGCGTCAGCGGCGATCGAGCCTCGCCGAGCCCGCCTTGCCGCCCTGGCCGGCTTCCTTGCGGTAGGTCGCCCGCCGACGGAGCAGCCCGTCCAACTGGGCCCCGGCAATCCGCATCGCCGCCGCATCCCCATGGTTGGCGGCCCGGTCCACCCGCTCCTCCGCCCGGTCGCTCGCCCGGCGCTTGTGCCGGACGTCCATTCGATCGTCGCCCCTCAGCTCTGCCACGTCCATGTACTCCCCGTCCATCTGCCCATGACCCGAACCTTCAGCCTAGGTCCCCGCCTCTTCGCCGCCAAGCGGGTTGGGCAGTTTCCGGTGGCGGCATGCACCTCCACGCGGGGCCGTCGGGCCGGTCGGGCCGTGGCATCATCCGACCGACGCAGAGGAGGTCCCCATTCCGCCGTGCCGCCGACCAGCGAGCTGACCCGGATCGAGCCCGTCCACCTCGACCGCCTTGAGGCCCAGGGGATCTTCACCACCGGGCTGCTCCTCGAGGTCTCCGAGACGCCCACCCGACGCCAGACCCTGGCCGACCAGGTCGATGCGACGCCGAACGACGTCCTGGCCTGGCGCGACGAGGCGTTGATGCTCAACCTCGCCGGGTTCCGGGAGGACGAGCACCAGCTGATGCTCCAGGCCGGCATCGAGGGCCTTCGCGATATCCTGGCGATGGACCTGCCCGAGTTCCGCGCCCGCGTCGCGCGGGCCGCCCGGGAGCTCAAGATGGAGCCGCCGCCGGATCTCGTCATCGAGAGCTGGTGGGAGCAGGCCCGGACGCTCGAGGAGGAGTAGCAGTCCGGGGGCGCGCGGCGTCGGCCGGAGCCGACGCGCCGACGGGCTACCATGCAGGCGTGATCGAGCGCCTGGGCCGCGCGGCGGCGTCCGTCCTGGTCGGGATCGCGACGGCGGTCGTCATCCTGGGCGGGTCGATCGTCCCGTTCGTCAATCCCGTGTGGGTCTCGTTCGAGCAGGGCCGCGCGCACGCCGACGCCTGGACGGGCTACCCGCCGGCGCAGTTGCGGCAGGCCACCGACGCGATCCTGTCCGACCTGGTCGTTGGGCCACCGAACTTCGACGTGGTGGTCGCCGGGCAGGAGGTCCTCAACGCCCGCGAACGAGGCCACATGACCGACGTCCGGGGCGTGTTCGTCGGCCTGGCGGTCCTCGCCGTGGGCTCGGTCCTCCTGCTGCTCGTGGCACATCGGCTGCTGCGCGGGTCGTCGGCCTTCTGGCGTCCCGTGCGCGCCGGTGCCGCGGTCCTGGCCGTAGCCATCCTCGTTGCCGGCGTGGCCGGAACCGTCGCCTTCGACCTCACCTTCGACGTCTTCCATCGGCTGTTCTTCGCCGGCGGCAGCTACAACTTCGATCCGCGCACGGACCGGCTCGTCCAGCTGTTCCCCGAGCAGTTCTGGTTCGAAACGTCGCTGGTCGTCGGGGCGCTGATCCTGCTGTTGTGCCTCGTCGCCTGGCGCCTCGGGGCGGGACACACGGCAGCGGCCAGGCGCCAGGGTCAGCCGGCCCGCGCCACGCTCGAGCCGTCGCGATGAACGGCATCCCCGTCGCCCGGGTGTTCGGCTTCGAGATCCGGGTCCACGCCTCGTGGGTCGTCATCGTCGCCCTGGTCGCGGTGCTGGTCGTCGGCCAGATCGACGCGAGTGCACCGGGCGTGCCCGTGCCGGTGCGCTGGGTCATCGGCGCGATCGTCGCCGGCGCCTTCCTGCTGTCGGTGCTGGCCCACGAGCTGGGTCATGGGATCGCCGGCCGGCGGCGCGGGATGGAGGTCGGCCCGATCATCCTCTACTTCTTCGGCGGCAGCGCTTCCTTCCAGCTCGAGGCGGAGCGCCCGCGTGACGAGATCGTCGTCGCCCTCGCCGGTCCGGCCGTCAGCCTGGCCATCGGCTCGACGCTGGCGCTCATCGGGATCGTCGGCTCGGGAACGCGGGTGCCGGCACTCGAGGTCGTGGCCGCGGTCGCCCTCGTCCTGGCGGCCCTCAACCTCGTCCTCGGCGGCGCCAACCTCGTGCCGGCCTACCCGCTCGACGGCGGGCGTGTCGTCCGGGCCGCCGTCTGGGCCCGCACCGGGGACGAGCGTCGAGGCGCCACGGCAGCGGCGGTCAGCGGCCGGATCGTGTCGTGGATCCTCATGTCGTTCGGCGTCTTCGTCGCTCTCACGGGGGACGTGGTCGACGGCCTGATGGTCGGCCTGTCGGGCTGGTTCCTGGGGACCGCATCGCGAGGCATCCAGCGCCGGCTGGCCGTGCAGGATCTGCTCATGGGCGTCCGGGTCGGCGACGTGATGGAGCGAACCGTGAGCTCGATTCCGCCGAACCTCACCGTCGACACGTTCGGCGACCGGCTGCTCGAGGCCGACGACTCGTCGGCCCTGCCCGTCGTCCGCGACGATGCCATCGTCGGCCTGGTCAGCGCCGCCCAGGTCCGCAAGCTGGGGCGGCGATCGTGGCCGACGACCCGCGCGGAGGACGTGATGGTCGCGCCGCCCCTGCTGCCCCTCCTGCGCGTCGGCGACACGCTCTGGTCGGCGCTCGATGGGCTGCGACGGACGGGGCTCGACGGCTTGCCCGTCGTCGAAGGAGCCGGCCTGCTCGGCGTCATCACCCGCCACGCGATCGTGGCCACGATCCACAAGCAGGCCGGGATCCGGGGGGTCACGCTCCGATGACGGTGACCTCCGTGTCGCCACCGTCGGCGCCGCGGTTGATGAGCGTCGACGAGGCCCGCGACCGGGTCCTGGCGGCGGTCGCGCGGCCACTCCGCGCCGAGTCCGTCTCGCCGGTCGACGCGGTGTCCCGCGTCATCGCCGAAGCCGTCATCGCCGCGACGTCGCTGCCGCCGTGGGACAACGCCGCGATGGACGGCTACGCGATTCGCTCGGCCGACACGTCCGGCGCCTCCGGGGACCGTCCGGTGCGACTGATGGTCATCGGCGAGGTGCGGGCCGGGAATGCGCCGGACGTCGAGGTCCGCTCGCGCTGCGCGGTGCGCATTGCCACGGGGGCCCCGCTGCCGCCCGGCTCCGACGCCGTCGTGCCCGTCGAGGACACCACGCCGCTCGATCCCGTTGGCCAGCCGATGGGCGCCCGCGGCCGCGAGGCGACCGGCCCGCTGCCGGCCTCCTGCCTCGTCCACGTCGCCGTCCCGGCGGGAGGGTCCGTGCGGCGCGCCGGCAGCGACCTCGCCGGCGGAACCACCATCCTCGACCGGGGCGCCGTCGTCAGCCCGTCGGCGGTCGCGCTGATCGCCGGCGCCGGGGTGCGGCAGGTGCGCGTCCACCGCCGCCCGCGGGTCGGCGTCCTGGCCACCGGCGACGAGATCCGGGCCCCGGGCGAGCCGCTCGGCGCGGCGGGGATCCCGGATGCGAATCGCCCGGGGCTGCTCGCCCACGTCATGGCCGCCGGCGCGGATCCGGTCGACCTGGGGATCGCCGCCGACCGCCTCGACGACGTCCTCGCCCGCCTGCGCGACGGGATCGCCCGGACGGACGCCGTCATCGTGTCCGGGGGGGTGTCGGTGGGGCCGTACGACGTCGTCAAGAAGGCCTTCGAGGCGGTCGGCCGGATCGACCTCTGGCGGGTCGCGGTCCAGCCCGGCAAGCCGTTCGCCTTCGGAACGGCGGACCGGCCGGACGCCCCCCAGCCGATCCTCCTGTTCGGGCTTCCCGGCAACCCGGTCTCGAGCATCGTGACGTTCGAGCTGTTCGTCCGCCCGGCTCTGCGCCGGCTGGCGGGCCACCCGCGTCCGTTCCGGCCGCTCGACCGGGCGGTCCTTGGCGAGGCGGTCTCGAAGGGCCACGGCCGGCGCGCCTTCCTGCGCGTCGTCGCGGAGCGCGACGAGCGGGGCATCGTGCGGCGCGACGAGCGCGGCCGCGTCAACGTCCGGCTGGCGGGGGGGCAGGGCAGTCACGTCCTGTCGGCCCTCGGCGTGGCGGACGGCCTGGCGGTGATCCCGGAGACGTCGGACCAGCTGCCCGCCGGCGCCGAGGTCGAGTTGTGGTGGCTGGACGCGGACTGAGGCCGCCCGGAGGACGCATGGATCGAACGCCCGCCCCGCGCGCCGAGCGCCGCCGCCTGACCCACATCGACCGAACCGGACGGCCGCGGATGGTCGACGTGTCGGACAAGCCCTCGACCGCCAGGCGAGCCGTGGCGGAGGGGCTCGTGACCCTGTCGGCCGAGACGCTCAGCCTCGTGATCGACGGGCGAAACGCCAAGGGCGACGTCCTCGGCGTCGCCGAGCTCGCCGGGGTCATGGGCGGCAAGCGGACGAGCGACCTGGTGCCGCTGTGCCACCCGCTGCCGCTGACCGACCTCGTCGTCTCGGTCACCCCCGATCGCGTGGCGGGTGGTCTGAGGATCCGCGCGGAGGCAGCGACGACCGGCCCGACCGGGGTCGAGATGGAGGCGCTGACGGCAGTCTCCGTGGCGGCCCTCACCGTCTACGATATGGTCAAGGGGGTCGAGCGCGGGGTCGAGATCCGGTCGATCCACCTCGTCTCCAAGACCGGCGGCAAGAGCGGCGACTGGCATCGCGCGGCAGCCGCGACCGGCGGCGACGAGAGCGACGGCGGACAGCGACGGGCGGGCGCGAGGGCCGCCGGCAGGATCGTCGGACGGAGGAAGAGCGGAGGGTGACCGCGGACGCCGCGTCGCGCCGGGAACGGACGGCGATCGTCATCACCGCGAGCGACCGTTCCGCGGCGGGGGAACGCGACGACCGTTCCGGCGCGCAGGTCGCGGCGAGGCTCGAAGCGCTCGGCTTCCGCGTCGAACGGCGGGTCGTGCCGGACGACCAGCCGACGATCGAGCGGGCCCTGATCGACGCGGCGGCCCGCCACGCGCTGACGGTCACGACCGGGGGCACGGGCCTGACCCCGCGGGACGTGACGCCCCAGGCGACCCTGGCGGTCGTCGACTACGAGGTTCCGGGCCTGGCGGAGGCGATGCGCGCCGAGGGCCGCCGCCACACGCCGATGGCCTCGCTCAGCCGGGGCGTGGTGGGTGTTCGCGGCGGCAGCCTCGTGATCAACCTGCCCGGCAGCCCCAACGGCGCGCTCGAATCGCTCGCGGCGATCGAGGTGGTCCTCGATCACGCCCTCGAGACGCTCGCCGGCCCGTTCGACCACGCCGCGCAGGCCGGCCGGACCGACCTGCCGGCCGCGGAGCGGCGGTCCTGATGTTCCCTCTGTTCGGCGACGTGCCGGCGTATCCGCTGGTCTTCCCGGTCTTCTACGGCGCCGTGGCGATCTTCCTCCTCGTCATGGCCCGCCACCTCCGGATCTTCGCCGCGGTCCGCCCCACCAACCCGCTGCCCAACATTCCCGCCCGTCTCGTCGGCCTCGTCCAGTACGCCGTCGTCCAGACCCGGATGTTCCGCGACTTGCGCGCCGGCCTGATGCACGCCGGCATCTTCTGGGGCTTCGTCCTGCTGACGATCGGGACGGCGAACGTCGTCACCGGCGGCCTCATCCAGACGGTGCTCCGGGCGCCGCTCGATGGCGCGATCTGGGCGGCGATCTCGGCGATGCAGAACGTCGTCGCCGTCGTCGTCCTGGCGTCGATCGGCTGGGCCCTGGAGCGTCGGCTCATCTCGAAGCCGGCGCGCCTGACGCTCAACCGCGACGCACTGCTCATCCTGGCCATGATCGGCACCCTCGTCGCAGCCGAGCTGTTCGCCCAGGTCTTCGAGTTCGCGCGCTATGGGGACCAGCCCGGTGCGTTCGTCTCGGTCGCGCTGGCGGTGCCCCTGCGGGCCCTCCCGCCGGCGGTGCTGGAGGCCGGCTTCGGGCTGCTGTGGTGGCTCCACATGGGGGTCGTCGCCGCGTTCCTCGTGTACCTGCCGTTCAGCAAGCACCTCCACATCGCGACGGCATTCCCCAACATCTGGCTCCGCAAGCTCGCGCCCCGTGGCGAGCTGCCGGCGATGGACCTCGAGAACGAGAACGCCACGTTCGGGGTCAAGACGCTGGCCGACCTCGGCTGGAAGGACCTGCTCGACGGTTTCACCTGCACCGAATGCGGTCGCTGCCAGGCGGCGTGCCCGGCCTGGAACACCGGCAAGCCGCTCAACCCCAAGACCTTCATCATGGGCATCCGGGACATGAGCGTCGAAGCCGAGCACGGCATCGACCTGATCCCGAACTCGCCGATCGTCCGCGAGACCTACGGACTCGACGGCGGCGTGACCGCCGAGCGCCTGGCCAAGCCGATCGTCGACGACGCGATCCCGTATGACGCGGTCTGGGACTGCGTCACCTGCGGCGCATGCGTCGAGGCCTGCCCGGTCCTCATCGAGCACGTCGACAAGATCGTCGGTCTGCGCCGGAACCTCGTCCTCGAGGAGTCGCGCTTCCCGCAGGAGCTGACCGGCGCGTTCCGCAACATGGAGGGGCCGCGCAACCCGTGGGGCCAGCCGCCGGCGACCCGCGCCGACTGGACGAAGGGATTGCCGTTCGAGGTCCGGACGGTCGCCGACGTCGCGGCGGCCGGCGAGCTCGACCAGCTCGAGGTCCTCTACTGGGTGGGCTGCGCTGCCGCCTTCGACGAGCGCAACCGGCGGGTGGCACGGGCCTTCGCCACCTGCCTCGACGCGGCCGACGTCCGTTTCGCGATCCTGGGCCAGGAGGAGTCATGCACCGGCGACCCGGCCCGCCGGATGGGCAACGACTACGTCTACCAGGTCCTCGCCGCGGGCAACGTCGAGACGCTGAACCGCTACGGAATGGGCGAGCGGACGATCGTCACGGCCTGCCCGCACTGCTTCAACACGATCGGCAACGAGTACGGCCAGCTGGGCGGACAGTTCCAGGTGGTCCATCACTCGGTGTTCCTGCAGCGTCTGCTTGGCAGCGGGCGGCTGCGCGTCGCCAGCGATGGGGCCGCGCGCAGCGTCACGTTCCACGACTCGTGCTACCTGGCCCGCTACAACGGCGTCGTCGCGGCGCCGCGAGACGTCCTGGGGGCCGTGCCCGGGCTCGAGCTTCGCGAGATGGAGAAGTCGGGCAAGCAGACGTTCTGCTGTGGGGCCGGCGGCGGCCGGATGTGGATGGAGGAGACCCGCGGCACGCGGATCAACGCCGAGCGGACGCGTCAGGCGCTCGCCACGGGCGCCCAGACCGTCGCCACCAGCTGTCCCTTCTGCATGGTCATGATCAAGGACGGCCTGGCCGACGCGGCCTCGTCGGCCCCCGAGGTCGGCACGGTCAGCGCCCTCGACATCGCCGAGCTGCTGGCCGAATCGCTGACTCCCAGCCAGCCCGCCGGGCGGGCCCTGCCGGTCATCCAGTAGGCGGGCGCCATCCGGCCTGGCGCGCGTCCTCCGGCGAGGCGGGCGTCCTCCGGCTGGCGGGCGGCCCGATCAACCGGGCAGGCGAGCGCCGCAGCTGATGCAGTCCCGGTCGGTCCACAGGTTGCCCATCCCGCACCTGCGGCAGAGCTTCTCGCCCTCGCTCGAGGCCGCAAACGGGCTGTCGAAGGGGGCGTGGACGGCGCGGCCCTCCCGGATCAGCGCCGTCAGGATGGCGAGCAGGCCGGTCATCGCCAGCGCGATGACCAGGAGCAGCTCCTGGGCAAGATTCATCGATCTACCCTCGGCGGCTTGAAACCGAGCCCCCGGCGCTCGACCTCGTCGCCTGCAGGCGACGGTACCCCGGTTGGCGGCCCGCGGCAATCGCCCAGACGTCCCATCCGTGGGTGCTACGATCCCGCCCGGTGACCCCCGCCGAGACGCCCATCTCGTACCGCCTGACCCAGGAGCAGGAGCTCCTCCGGGACGCCGTCCGGACCCTCGCCGACGACCGGATCGCCCCCCGAGCCGCCGAGATCGACCGGACGGCCGAGTTCCCGTGGGACATCAAGGAGCTCCTCGCCTCCCAGGACGTCCTGGGCCTTCCGTTCCCGGTCGAGTACGGCGGAGTGGGTGGCGAGCTCCTGACGGTCTGCCTGGCCGTCGAGCAGATCAGCCGGGCGTGCGCCACGAGCGGCCTGATCCTCGCCGTCCAGGAGCTGGGGGCCCTGCCCATCCTCCTCGCCGGGACGGACGACCAGAAGGCCCGCTGGCTGCCGGACCTCGCCGCCGGCCGGACGCTCATCGCCTTCGCCCTGACCGAATCCGAGGCCGGCTCCGATGCTGCCGCAGCCCGGACCCGGGCCCGCCGCGACGGCGACGACTACGTCATCGACGGCGCCAAGCGGTTCATCAGCCAGGGCAGCGTCGCCGATCTCGTCACGGTCTTCGCCGTCACCGATGAGGCCGCCGAGCGCCATGCGCGGCTCAGCTGTTTCGTCGTCGAGACGAAGTCGCCCGGCTTCAAGGTCGAACGGCTCGAGCACAAAATGGGCATCCGCGGCAGCCCGACGGCGGAGCTGAGCTTCACCAAGCTGCGGGTACCGGCGGGCAACCGGATCGGCGAGGAGGGCGACGGGTTCCGGATCGCCATGCGGACGCTCGACCGAAGCCGGCCGGCGATCGCGGCCCAGGCCGTCGGCATCGCCCAGGGTGCGCTCGAGGTCGCCGCCCGCTATGCCGCCGAGCGAAAACAGTTCGGCAAGCCGATCGGCCAGCTGCAGATGATCGCCGGGATGCTGGCCGACATGGACGCCCAGACCGAGGCCGCCCGGCAGCTCCTCTACAAGGCCTGCGTCGAGATCGACGCCGGGTCGAGCCAGGCCGGACGCTGGTCGGCGATGTGTAAACTCGTGGCCGGGGACACGGCGATGCGGGTGACGACCGACGCCGTCCAGGTCCTGGGCGGCTATGGCTATATCGACGAGTTCCCCGTCGAGCGGATGATGCGCGACGCGAAGATCACCCAGCTCTACGAGGGAACGCAGCAGATCCAGCGGCTCGTGATCGCCCGGTCGCTCCTCAGGCGCGTCTGACGCGGATCGACGGCCTCAGTTCGCCCGCTAGGAGACTCCACTGCCCGTGCTCCGCATCGCCGTCCTGGTCAAGCCGGTCCCCGACACGGCGTCCGGTGGGGAGCGGCTCGGCCCGGACCTGAGGCTCGATCGCCAGGCCGTCCCCGCCGTCGTCAACGCCAACGACGAATACGCCCTCGAGGCCGCCCTCAAGCTCGTCGAGGCCCACGGCGGCGAGGTCACGCTCGTCTCGATGGCGGCATCGGCGGGCGCCGAAACGCTGCGCAAGGGCCTGGCGATGGGCGCCCAGCGCGGCGTCCTCGTCAGCGACCCCACCCTGGCCGGATCCTGTACGTTGTCGACCGTCCGGGTCCTGGCGGCGACACTGCGCGAGGTCGAGTTCGACCTCCTTCTCGCCGGCGCCGACACGTCGGACGGCGGCGGCGGCGTCGTGGGGCCGGGCGTGGCCGCCCTGCTGGGCCTGCCGTACCTGTCGTACGCCGCGAAGATCGAGCCCGACCCGGAAGCTCGAACAGTCCGCGTCCGGCGGATCAGTCCGACGGGCTTCGACGTCATCGAGGCCCCGCTGCCGGCGCTCGTCGTCTGCACCCAGGCGCTGGGCGAGCCGCGCTACCCCTCGCTCAAGGGGATCATGGCGGCGCGGACGAAAGAGGTCGTGACGAAGAGCCTGGCGGACGTCGGGGTGTCGCCCGACGACGCCGGCGGCGCGGTGGCGACCACGAAGGTCCTCGACGCCAGCAAACCCGCCGCCCGGGCCGCGACCCGCGTCGTCCGCGACCCCGCCCCGGCAGCGGCGAAGCAGCTCGTCGCCTTCCTCGCCGAGCGGAAGGTCGTCTGATGGCCGGGGCGATCTGGGTCCACGGCGAGCAGGCGCCGGACGGCAGCCTGGCGCGGATCAGCACCGAAGTCGCGACCGCGGCGCGCGCCCTGGCCAAGGCTTCCGGGCGGGACGTCGAGGGCGTCGTCATCGGCGCGAAACCCGACGCCGCCGCGAAGGAGCTGGCCAGGTTCCTGCCACGGGTTCGCTCCTTGACAGAGCCCGCGACCGCCGAACACGCCGCCGGCACGATCGTCGCCCAGCGTCTCGCCGCGCTCGTCGAACGAGACAAGCCGGACTACATCCTGGCCGGCGCGGGTCCCGAAGGCCGCGACCTCGCCGGCGCCCTGTCGGCCCTCCTCGGCTGGGGGGTGCTCGTCAATGCCACGGCCGTCGAATGGGCGGACGGCCCGGTCGTCGAGATGAGCGCGTTCGGCGGCAAGCTCAACACGCGGAGCGCCTTCACCGGCGGCCACGGGATCGTCACGATCCGCCCCAACGTCGTCGCGGCGGAGCCCGCGGCGAAGCCCGGAAAGGTGGGGCCGGCGACGATCGACGGCGAGCTGCGGCTGCCGAAGGTCCGCGTCGTCGAGCGGGTCGAGGAGGCCGGCGCGGCCGCTCCCATCGAGGAGGCGAGGGTCATCGTCGCCGGCGGCCGAGGGGTCGGCGGCCCGGACGGCTTCCGCCTGGTCGAGGAGCTGGCGGCAGCGCTGGGCGGGGCCGTCGGCGCGACCCGCGCCGCCGTCGACGCCGGCTGGATCAACTACAGCCAGCAGATCGGCCAGACCGGCAAGATCGTCAAGCCGCAGCTGTACCTCGCGCTCGGGATCTCGGGCGCGATCCAGCACAAGGTCGGGATGCAGACGGCCGAAACGATCGTCGCCGTGAACCGTGACCCGGACGCGCCGATCGCCGAGTTCGCCGACCTCGTCGTGATCGGCGACCTGTTCGAGGTCGTGCCCGCCGTACTGGCCGAGCTCCGGGCCCGTCCGGGCTGACCGCGGATGCCGGGGAGTGACGTGATGCTGGAGCTGGCGCGGCTGCTGGCGGTGGTGGCGGCCGTCGCCCTCACCCTCGCGTTGCTCATCGTCATCCGCCGCGCCGCCAAATGGCTCGCCGACACCCGCGAGACGCAGCGCTTCCGTCGCCGCGTCGCCAACCTCGCGCCGCGCGTCCAGGCGTCGTTGAACACGGTCGCCGAGCGGGTCGACGGTATCCGCCGCCACACCCTCGCCGCGGAGGCGATCGGCCAGGACATCGAGACGGCGCTCGCCGCGGTCGATGGCTACACCGTCGAGGCGCGCGCGCTGCGGGGCCCGGCGGCCGCCATGGAGATCC
>JBGPDX010000033.1:0-18341 GCA_041482475.1 Candidatus Limnocylindria bacterium
CCCGCGCCCAACCGGGCGACGGAGCACACACGCGGACCGTTCCGACCGGGACGGTGCCGGACACCGACGGCAAGCGTCAGGCCCGGTCCCCGGCGACAGGTTCGCGGAGGAACGAACCGATCAGGAGGTCGCTCACCGTGCCTTCCGTTTCGATGCGGCAGCTGCTCGAGGCCGGGGTCCATTTCGGCCACCAGACGCGCCGCTGGAACCCCAAGATGCGCCCGTTCATCTTTGCCGAGCGCAACGGGATCCACATCATCGATCTCGCCCAGACCGTCAAGCGGCTCGACGTCGCCCTCGACGCCGTCCGCGAGACCGTCGCCCGTGGCGACGCCGTTCTCTTCGTCGGGACGAAGAAGCAGGCCCAGGAGCCGGTAGCCCAGGAGGCGACCCGGGCGGGCATGCCGTACGTCAACAAGCGCTGGCTCGGCGGGATGCTGACGAACTTCGTGACGATCAAGAAGCGGATCGCGCTGCTCGAGCAGCTCGAGGCGCGTCAGCAGGCTGGCGACCTTGATCGGCTGGCGAAGAAGGAAGCGGCCAAGCTGACCGAGGTCCTCGACAAGCTCAACCTCATGCTCGGCGGGATCCGCCGGATGAAGCGCCTGCCCGGAGCGGTGTTCATCGTCGACCCGCATCGGGAGCGGATCGCCGTGACGGAGGCCAACAAGCTCGAGATCCCCGTCATCGGCACGGGCGACACGAATGTCGACCCGGACGAGCTCCAGTTCATCATCCCCGCCAACGACGACGCCATCCGATCGATCCGGTTGCTGTGCAGCCTGGTCGCCGATGCCGCCCTGGAAGGCGCCGCCGAACGGGCCCAGCGGGCGATCGAGCCGGAGCCGGAGATCGCGGCGCCGGAGCCGGAATACGAGGAGTCCGCCGCCTCCGATGCGCTGGTCGCGGCCCTGGCGGGCGGCGCCGCCCTGAGCTTCGAGCCCGATCTCGACGAGGACGACGACCTGCTGCCGGGCGCCCGGGCGGCACGCGCCGAGGCGGCCGTCGCGGAGCCGGCCGAGGCCTCCGCGGACGAGATCGCCGCCGAGCTGGCGCGCGAGGCGGCCGAACAGGCAGAAGAGGCGGAAGCCACCCCCTGACCCGGGCCCCGGGTCAGGACGAGCGACAAACGACAGGGACGCGGCTGGGCGCGGCGAGGCGACACAGGAGCACCGTACGACCATGACGATCATCACCGCCGACGCGGTCAAGGAGCTCCGCGACCGCACCGGAGCGGGGTTCATGGACTGCAAGCGCGCCCTCGAGGAGGTCGACGGCGACATCGACGCGGCGATCGCCATCCTCCGCGAGCGCGGCCTCGCTGCGGCAGCGAAGAAGGCCGGGCGGGACGCCCGCGAAGGGCTGATCTCGAGCTACATCCACACCGGCGGCAGAGTCGGCGTCCTCATCGAGGTCAACTGCGAGACCGATTTCGTCGCCCGGACCGAGGAGTTCCAGAAGCTCGTCCGCGACCTGGCCGTCCAGGTCGCAGGCCTGGCGCCGCAGTGGGTGACCGTCGAGGACGTGCCTCAGGAGGCGATCGAGGCCAAGCGCCGCGAGCTGGCCGACGACCCTCGGGCGCGCGACGACATCGAGGGCAACGTCAAGCGCTGGCTCAAGGAGGCCGTACTCTACGAGCAGCCATTCCGCGACACCAACATGGCCGTCCGCGACCTCATCCACGATCGCGTCGCGACGATCGGGGAGAACATCCTCGTCCGGCGGTTCACTCGCTATGCGCTGGGTGAGGAGCTGTGAGCGACGGCCCGCTGAAGACAGGCGGCAGCCCGGTGGGGGCCGACCTCCGCTACCGGCGAATCCTCCTGAAGCTGTCCGGCGAGGCGCTCCTCGGCGACCGCCAATACGGCGTCGATCCGGCGTTCTGCGCCTTCATCGCCGGCCAGGTCGCCGAGGTCCATCGCCTGGGCGTCCAGGTCGGCATCGTCGTCGGCGGCGGCAACATCTTTCGCGGCCTGGCGGCGGCGGCTGCTGGCATGGACCGCGCCACCGGCGACTACATCGGCATGCTGGCGACCGTGATGAACGGCCTGGCCCTCCAGGACGCCCTCGAGCGGGCGGGCGTGACCACCCGGGTCATGAGCGCCATCGCCATGAACGAGGTAGCCGAGCCGTACATCAGGCGTCGTGCCGTCCGCCATCTCGAGAAGGGTCGCGTGGCATTGTTCGTGGCGGGCACCGGCAATCCCTACTTCACGACCGACACCGCCGCCGCCCTGCGCGCCGTCGAGATCGGCGCCGAGGTGCTCCTCAAGGCCACCAAGGTCGACGGGGTCTACGAGGCCGACCCGCTGATGAACCCGGGCGCCAGGCGCTACGCCCAGCTCGAGTACTCCGACCTGCTCCGCGACCAGCTCAAGGTCCTCGACGCCACGGCCGTCTCCCTGTGCATGGAGAACGACCTGCCGATCGTCGTCTTCGACCTGAACCGGCCGGACAACATCACCAGGGTCGCGGTGGGCGAGCCGGTCGGAACCCTGATCTCCGCCACGCCCGTTGGAGGTGTTCGCGCATGAGCAGCGAGGTCCTCTCCGCGGCCGACAAGAAGATGGGGCGCGCGGTCGAGGTGATGCACCGTGACCTCCAGGGCGTCCGCACGGGCCGCGCGTCGACATCGCTCGTCGAACGGATCCATGTCGACTACTACGGGACCGAGACGCCACTCAACCAGCTGGCCGGGATCAGCGTCCCCGAGGCCCATCAGATCGTCATCCAGCCATGGGATCGCAGCGTCCTCGGCGCGATCGAGAAGGCGATCATCAAGAGCGACATCGGCCTGACGCCGAACGTCGACGGGACCGTCGTCCGGCTGAACATCCCGCCACTCACCGAGGAGCGTCGCAAGGACCTCGTCCGCGGCGTCCACAAACGGATGGAAGAAGCCCGGGTCGAGATCCGCAACCTTCGGCGCGAGGCCGCCGACGCCCTTCGCAAGGAGGAGCGCGACGGCGTCGTCGGGACGGACGACGCGCGTCGGCAGCTCGAGACGCTCCAGAAGACGACCGATCGATACGTCGCCGAGGTCGATCGCCTGGGCGGAGCCAAGGAACAGGAGGTCCTCGAGGTCTAGTGGCCCGAGCACCGCTCGCTCGACCCACCGACGCCCCGCCGATCGCCCACGGCCTCGCCGCCGCGCCCGCCACCGTCGCTCCGCCGTCACCCGCCCCCGATGCCGAGGCCCTCGTCCCCGCTCACGAGCTGCCGCGCCACGTGGCGATCATCATGGACGGCAACCGGCGCTGGGCTCGCCAGCGCGGCTTGCCCGAGCTCGAGGGCCACGCCGCCGGCGTCGAGGCGATCCGCGGCCTGCTCCGCCACGTGGTCCGGCGAGCCGTCCCCGTCCTGTCGCTGTACGCCTTCAGCCGCGAGAACTGGGCCCGCTCCGACGACGAGGTGACCGGGCTGTTCGGTCTGCTCGAGCAGGCCATCCGAAGCGAGACCGCGGAGCTCCGCGCTCAGGGCGTTCGGGTCCGCCTGCTCGGGCGGATGGACGAGCTGCCCGAGGCGACCCGCCGGTCGATCGGGGAGGCCCTCGACGAGACCTCCGAGGGCCGGCGCCTGCTGCTGAACGTCGCCTTCAACTACGCCGGCCGGACCGAGCTCGTCGACGCGTTCCGCCGACTCGTCGCCAGCGGCGTTCGGGCCGAGGACGTCGACGAGAACGCCATCTCCGCGGCGCTCTACACGGCCGGCCTGCCGGATCCGGATCTCGTGATCCGGACCGGGGGCGAGCAGCGCCTCTCGAACTTCCTCATCTGGCAGTCTGCCTACGCCGAGTTCTACTCGTGTGAGGTGCTCTGGCCGGACTTCGGACCGGACGCCTTCGACGCCGCGCTCCTCGAGTTCGCCCGCCGTACGCGCCGCTTCGGGCGCTGACAGTCGCGCCCGGCGTGCTTCGCCAGCGGGTCATCAGCGCCGCGATCCTCATCCCGGCCCTGGTTGCGATCCTCATCCTTGGGAGTCCCTGGATCGCCGGCGTCGTCGCGATCGTGACGGGCCTCGCCGCCGTCGAGGTGTTCCGGCTGCTGCGCGCCGCCGGCTACCCGTCGCTGGCGACCCTCGGCACGGTCCTCGCCCTGGCGGTCGTCGTCGACGCCGCCCAGCCGCAGCTCGTCGACAGCAGCGGCCTCATCCTGTTCGCGGTCGGCGCGATGGTCATCGCCGTCGGCACGTTCGCCCTGCCTGACCCGCGCGACGGCCTGGCGACCTGGGTCACGACGGTTTTCGGAGCGTTCTACGTCGCCCTCCTGGGCTTCATCCTCCGCCTCGGCCATGTCGCGCCGGACCTGCCCGTCGGCGCACAACTCGCCGCGCTGGGCGCCGAGCGCGGCTGGATCGTCCTCCTCGTCCTCGGGGTGTGGGCCTACGACACCGGGGCCTATTTCGTCGGCCGTCGGTTCGGCCGGCGCCGGTTCCTCGTCCACGTCTCCCCGTCCAAGACCTGGGCCGGGCTCGTCGGCGGGACCATCGCCGCGACCGTCGCGGTGAGCCTCCTCCTTGGCGGCCTGGGCCAGCCACCGGTCTCCGGACTGCTGCTCGGCCCGCTCATCGCCCTCGCCTCGCAGGCCGGCGACCTGGCCGAGTCGCTCCTCAAACGCGCCGCCGGCGCCAAGGACAGCGGCGCGCTCATCCCGGGCCACGGCGGGGTGCTCGACCGGATCGATTCGTTCCTCTTTGCCGCGCCCGTCGTGACCCTCTATGTCGTCGTCGCGGTCCACTGACGGGCCGGTGACGCGTCGCGGCGTCGCCGTCATCGGATCGACGGGATCCATCGGCCGCCAGGCGGTCGACGTCCTCGCCAGCAACCCCGACGCGTTCCAGGTCGTCGCACTCGCCGCCGGCTCCAACCGACAGCTCCTCGAGGAACAGGCGCGCCTGCTCGTTCCGAAGGCCGTGGCGCTCGCCTCGGCAGGCGGCGCCCGTCTCGACCTCCCCAGGGGTGTCGACGACCTGTCAGGCGACCCGGCGGCGCTGGTCATCCTGGCGACCCGGGACGACGTCGACCTCGTGGTCGTGGGGACCTCCGGGATCGTCAGCCTCCGTCCGGTGCTCGCCGCGCTCGAGGCCGGCAAGGTCGTTGCCACGGCCAACAAGGAGACCCTCGTCGCCGGCGGCCACCTGGTCATGCCTGTCGCCCGCCGGCTGGCCGCCCGCACGGCCAGGGCGGACCCGACGGGCCCGCTCTCGTCGCCGCTGGCCTGGCTGCGGCCGATCGACTCGGAGCACTCGGCGATCTGGCAATGCCTGGTCGGGGAGGGGAGTGGCGGGATCGACGGCCTGATCCTGACCGCCTCCGGTGGCCCGTTCCTCGACCATCCCGCCGACCTCGCGGGAGTCACCCCGGACATGGCGCTGCGCCACCCGACGTGGCGGATGGGCCCGAAGATCACGATCGATTCGGCGACCCTGGCGAACAAGGGCCTGGAGGTCGTCGAGGCGCACTGGCTGTACGATGTCGGGTACGACGCGATCGAGGTGGTCATCCACCCACAGAGCGTCGTCCATTCCGCCGTCCGGTTCGTCGACGGCTCGCTCAAGGCCCAGCTGGGCACCCCCGACATGCGACTTCCAATCCAGTACGCCCTGACCTATCCCCGTCGCCGACCGTCGCCGGCGGCGGCCCCGGACCTGGCCGCCATCGGACGGCTCGACTTTCGCGCGCCCGACGAGCGCCGCTTCCCGGCCCTCCGGATCGCCCGCCAGGCCGGTCGCGGCGGCCCACGCGCCAGCGCCGCCCTCATCGCGGCCGACGAGGTCGCCGTCGGCCGCTTCCTGGCCGGCACCCTCGACTTCCCGGGCATTCCGCGGCTCCTCGAGGCGGCGGTCGACCGCTACGGCGACGCGGGCGCTGAGGCGCCGGGCCTGGACGAGCTCCTGGCGCTCGACGTCGAGGTTCGGGCGGCGTTCGCCGGCGGCCCCATCGGAACGGTCGCCTGATGGCCGTCGTCCAGTCGGCGATCACGATCGCCCTGTTCCTGTTCATCCTGGGGGCGCTGGTCGTCATCCACGAGCTGGGGCACTTCGTCACCGCCCGGCTCGCCCGGGTCCGGATCCTCGAGTTCGGGATCGGCTTCCCCCCGCGGGCGAAGATCCTGCGCTCGTCGGGCGAGACCCTCTACACGCTGAACTGGCTGCCGATCGGTGGCTTCGTCAAGCTCGAGGGCGAGGACGGCGACGTCGGCCAGGATCCGCATTCGTTCGTCAATGCGGCGCTCTGGAAAAAGCTCGGGATCCTCGTCGCCGGAGTGGCCATGAACGTCCTGCTGGCGTTCGTCATCTTCACCTCGATCGCGGCGTTCGCCGCGCCGTACGAGGGTGTCCGCTTCTTCGAGGTGACGCCGAGCTCGCCCGCGGCGGACGCGGGCCTGGCTCCGGGCGATGCCATCGTGGCGGTCGACGGCGAACGCTACGAGTTCTTCGGCGCACGGTCCGTCCTCGACGGGCTCCGCGAGCACGCCGGACAGACGGTCACCCTGACCGTCGTCCACCCTGACGGTCGACGCCAGGACTACACGCTGACCCTCCGCGACGAGGCCGCGATCGCGGCCGGCAAGGGCGCCCTCGGCATCTCGCAGGCCTCGCGCCGGTGGGAGGCCTATTTCTTCGGCGAGTACACCGGGCACGACCTCCGGACCGCGGTGGCCATCGGGGCGGACCAGACGGTCCAGGGCCTGGGCCTCATCCTCGGCGGCCTCGGCCAGCTGGTCAGCTCGGTGGCGACCAACCCGACCGCCCCGCCGCCGGTGGCGGGACCCATCGGGATCGGTATCCAGCTCGGCAACCTGTTCTGGAACTCGGGGCCGATCATGACCCTCTACTTCGCCGGGATCCTGTCCGCCAACCTGGCTCTGGTCAACATCCTCCCGTTCCCACCGCTCGACGGCGGCCGGATGCTGCTGATCGTCCTGCGCTCGGTGTTCGGCGCCCGGATCAGCGTCCGCGCCGAGCGGCTGACCTATGCCATCGGCTTCCTGTTCCTGTTCGCCTTCCTCATCTGGGTGACCGGCTTCGACATCCTGCGCGGCATCCAGGGCGGCTGATGGCGTCGCCCGACACGCTGCGCCCGCAGCGCCGGCAGACCGTGTCCGTCGACGTCGGCGGCGTGCCGGTCGGTGGCGCCCACCCGATCGTCGTCCAGTCGATGACGAACACCGATACGGCCGACCCCGACTCGACCGCCATCCAGGTCGCCCGTCTGGCCCACGCCGGCAGCCAGCTCGTGCGGATCACGGTGAATACGGAGGAGGCCGCGGCGGCCGTCCCGGAGATCGTCCGCAAGCTCCACGGCCTGGGCGTCGACGTCCCGATCGTCGGCGACTTCCACTACAACGGCCACAAGCTGCTCGTGGGGTTTCCCGAGACCGCCCGCCTGCTGGCGAAGTACCGGATCAACCCCGGCAACGTCGGGGCCAAGCGCCACGACGAGCACTTCCGGACGATTGTCAAGGTCGCCATCGACAACGGCAAGCCGGTGCGGATCGGCGTGAACTGGGGCTCGCTGGACCAGCAGCTGCTGACCGAGCTGATGGACGCCAACGCTCGTTCGGCCGAGCCACGGGACGCCCGCGACGTGATGATCGAGGCCATGATCGAGTCGGCGATGCGCTCGGCGGAGCTGGCCGAGCAGACCGGGCTGGGCCACGACCGGATCATTCTGTCGGCGAAGGTCTCCGGCGTCCGTGACCTGATCGACGTCTATCGGCGCCTCGCCGCCCGGTCCGACTATCCGCTCCACCTGGGGCTCACCGAGGCGGGCCTCGGCGACAAGGGGATCGTCGCCTCGACGGCCGGGCTGGCGGTCGTCCTCAACGAGGGCATCGGCGACACGATCCGGGTCTCGCTGACGCCCGAGCCGGGTGCGCCCCGCGAGCGTGAGGTCGAGATCGCCCAGCAGGTCCTGCAGTCGATGGGCCTCCGTTCGTTCCTGCCCCAGGTGTCCGCCTGCCCAGGCTGCGGGCGGACCACCTCGACGTTCTTCCAGGAGATGGCCCAGCAGATCCAGACCTACGTTCGCAAGCGGATGCCGGAGTGGCGGGAGCGCTATCCGGGCGTCGAGGACCTGCGGGTGGCGGTCATGGGCTGCGTGGTCAACGGCCCGGGGGAGTCCAAGCACGCCGACATCGGGATCTCCCTGCCGGGCACGTTCGAGGATCCAGTGGCTCCCGTGTTCGTCGACGGCCGCCTCGATCGGACGCTCCGCGGCGGGGGCCTCGTCGACGAGTTCGAGGGCATCCTCGAGGCCTACGTCGATCGCCGCTACGGGGCCGGCCATCCGGAGCTCTCGCCGGCCGCCACCCGCTGACCAACCCCCGTCAGGCGCGTGGCGCGGACGCGCCGGACGATCGGGCCACGGCGACCCGTGACCATCCGACGGCGACGCCTGCCAAGCGCCGATGTAGGGTTAGGGTCAGTCCGTTCACCGGTGGTCGTCATGCTTCGTCACCTGCTCATCGCCGCCGCCGTGGCCGGAACGACCCTCGCGTTCGGGCCCGCGCCCTCGGCGGCCGCTGCCGCACCCCTGTCCGCCGACCAGCTCAGCCATCGGCTGACCGCCGAGGTCATGGGCTACCTCCCGTACTGGGAGCTGAACGACACGACTGTCGCCGGCCTCGACTACGGCCGGCTGACGACGATCGCCTTCTTCTCGGTCGGGATGGACGCCGCCGGGCACCTGGATCCGACCGGCCCCGGCTATGCCGCGCTGATGAGCGCCCGCGCCACGACGGTCATCGATGCCGCTCACGCCGCGGGTGTTCGGGCGATCGTCTCGTTCACCTCGTTCGGCGCCGCGAAGAACGCCGCCTTCTTCTCGAACGCTGGCGCCCAGGCGACCTTCGTCAACGAGGCGGCAACTCTCGTCGCGTCGCGAGGCCTCGACGGCGCCGACCTGGACGTCGAGCTCATCAGCGGCGCCTATTTCGACGCCTATGCCGCCACGGCCGGGAGCCTGACCACGAGGCTCCGCGCCACCAACCCGATCGCCTACACGACGGTCGCCACGAACGCCAACGTGTCCGGCGCCCAGATGGCCAGCCGGGCCCTGGCGGCCGGCGTCGGGCGGGCCTTCATGATGGGCTACAACTACCGCTCGGCCGGCTCGACGCCGGTCGGCAGCATCGACCCCCTGGTCCGGGCCGGCGGCGGCCTGTCCCTGTCCACGTCGCTCGACCTCTACGTGACCGAGCACGTGCCGCTCAACCGCGTCCTGCTGGGTCTGCCGCTCTACGGTCGGACGTGGCAGACCGTCGACGCCGCTATCCGCGCGGACCGGGTCGCCGGGACGTCCGGCGCGGTGTTCTTCATCCGCGACCTGGCGACGCTCGAGGCGCAGGGAACCGTGCTCGCCACCGACATGGACACCGTCGAGTCGTCGGCCCGCCTGGTGCGTACCCTCGGCGGGCTGATCTACCAGACCTACTACGACTCGCCGGCCTCGTTCGTTCCCAAGTTCGGGCTCGTTTTCGGTCGCGGCCTGGCGGGCGTCGGCTTCTGGGCCCTCGGCTACGACCGCGACCCCGCCTACTGGGACCTCGTCGGGGCGACGTTCGGGCCGCCGACGATCACCTCGGTGTCCATCAAACCGTCGCCAAGCAACACCCGCTCGGTCACGGTCTCGATCGCCTGGATCAACCACGACCGCCCCGCCACGGAGATGCGGCTGGCGAACGGCAGCGGCACTTTCTCGGCCTGGCGGCCGGTCGCGGCGCAGACGTCGTGGACGCTGCCGGCATCGACCGTCCCCGTCAATCGCGACGTGCGGGTCCAGCTGCGGGATGCCGCCGACGCCCGGAGCGCCGTCAGCAGTGCCCGCGTCCTGTTCGATCCCAGCCGGCCGGTGATGACGAGGCTGACGCTCACCTGGTCGACCACGCTCCACGCCTGGCAGGTGCGCTACTCCGCCACGGACACGGGATCCGGGGTGGGTTCGTACAAGATCCAGATCTACCGAGCCGGGGTCTGGACGCTCGCGGTCCAGGTCCGGACGGCCTCGGTGTTCACGATCCAGCTGCCGGCCTCGGCTCATTTCCGGGTTGCAGTGCAGGCTCGGGATCGGGCCGCCAACCTGAGCGAGGTGTGGTCCGTCTCGCACTGAGACGGCGCCCCGGGGTGGACGGCCAGGGGGCGGTTCGGGCCGCTCCCGTTTGAGCGTCCACCCCTCCGCGTGTATACTCCGCTGAACTGAACGGCCGCTCCGTGACGTGGGTGACCCCCACGTTTTTTTTCGGACCGGCAGTTCCGTTATCGCATCAGATTTCTGTCGGAGGCGCATCGTGAGTCGAGATTTCGTCGGTGCCCTCCTCCAACTGAACGCCGAGAAGCAGGTCCCCCGGGAGCAGCTGATCCGGACCGTCGAGGAGGCGATCCAGTCGGCCTACCGGCGGGTGGCGGGCGACGAGGACATCCACGTCCGGATCGATGCCGAGACCGGCAAGATCCGTGTCTTCCGGGCCCGAACCGTCGTGTCCCTGGTCGAGGACCCGCTGACCGAGTTCACCGTCGAGGAGGCCCGCAGCCACCAGCCGAACGCAGCCGTGGGCGACCTCGTCGAGGTCGAGCAGCTCGACGGCGACATCTTCGGGCGGATCGGGGCCCAGACGGCCAAGCAGGTCGTCCTGCAGCGGCTCCGCGAGGCGGAGCGCGACGTCGTCTTCGACCAGTTCGCCAACCGCGAGGGCGAGCTCATTACCGGCTCGGTCAACCGTGTCGAGCCGCGGGCGATCATCCTCGACGTCGGCAAGAACGTCGAGGCCATCCTCGCCACCACCGAGCAGTCGACGGTCGAGCACTACCGGATCGGCCAGAACGTCAAGGCCTACGTCCTCGAGGTCCGCCGCTCCACCAGGGGGCCGCAGATCTTCGTCTCGCGGACCCACAAGGGATTCCTCAAGCGCCTCTTCGAGCTGGAGGTCCCGGAGATCCACAACGGGACGGTCGAGATCAAGGCGATCGCCCGCGAGGCCGGCAGCCGTTCCAAGGTCGCGGTCGCGTCGCGCCAGGAGGGGCTTGATCCGGTCGGGGCAACGGTCGGCCAGCGCGGGGCGCGGGTCCAGGCCGTCGTCGCCGAGCTGGGTGGCGAGAAGATCGACGTCATCCCGTGGAACGACGATCCCGCCGTCTTCGTCGCCAACGCCCTGTCGCCGGCCCAGGTCCTGTCGGTCGACATCGACGAGGAGCACCGGATCGCTAACGTCACGGTTCCCGAGCGGATGCTCTCGCTGGCGATCGGCCGCGAGGGCCAGAACGCGCGGCTCGCCGCGCGCCTGACCGGCTGGCGGATCGACATCCGCAGCGACGTTTCGGTCGCCGAGGCAAAGGCCGCCGCCGAGGCCGAGGCGCGGGCCGCCCGGACCAAGGCCGCAACTCCGGCCGGCGAGCCCGTGGCTCCCGCCGCGGAAGGTGAGGCGCCCAGGCCGAAGCGGGCGGCGAGCACGAAGAAGGCTCAAGCCGTACCGGCCGCCGCTGGGACGGCGGAGGCCGCGACGGCGAAGAAGCCGGCAGCAAGGGCCGCGGCAAAGCCGAAGCGGACGGCCGGCGCGGCGACCGTCGCCGCCGATACGATCGAGACAGCGAAGGGGTCGGCGCGAGCCACGGCGAAGCGGGCGACGACGAAGGCACCCGGGACCGCCGAGCCGAAGGCGAAGCGGGCGACGACGAAGGCACCCGGGACCGCCGAGCCGAAGGCGAAGCGAGCGACGAAGGCCAGCACAGCGGCCACGACGGGGGAGGTGTCGTCGTAGCGGCCGCCGCCTCGGCGGGCACCGCACGGCGCGTCCCGACCCGAACCTGCGTCGCCTGTCGCACGGCCAGGGCCAAGCGGGAGCTCGTTCGGGTCGTCCGGATGCCGGACGGTCGGGTGACGATCGACGACAGCGGCCGGGTCGCGGGCAGGGGAGCCTATCTCTGCCGCGACGGGAGTTGCCGAACGGACGCCATCGAGAAGGGGGCACTGAGCCGGGCGCTGGAGACGCCGGTTCCGCCGGAGCTGCAAGCAGCGCTCGGGGCGGGGTCGCGAAGATGAACGAAGGAGGAGCCCGTGGCGAGGAGTAGGAGCGGCACCCGCGGCCGGCGCGGTCCGCGCAAGCCGCCGCGGCGCGACGGCAGCGGCGTCCCGTCGCAGGTCCAGGTCCTGGACCCGCGCGAACGGGGGGCGATCGAGCTGCCCGGGACGATCACGGTCAAGGAGCTGGCCGAGCTGCTGTCGGTCAACCCGGCCGACGTCATCCGCGAGCTGATCAAGAGCGGCATCTTCGCCACGATCAACCAGCTGATCGACCGCGACACGGCATCGCTGGTCGCGGGGGAGCTCGGCTACGAGGTGGCCGAGGCCGCGCCGGCGGCAGTCGCGGCGAGCACCGACGGCGAAACCGACGGCCAGCCGGGCGAGGCCACCAAGGAGGTCCTCTTCGAGGAAGACGCTCCGGCGGACCTCCTGCCCCGAGCGCCGATCGTCACGGTCATGGGCCACGTCGACCACGGCAAGACCAGTCTGCTCGACGCCATCCGGACGACGGAGGTCGCGGCCGGCGAGCGCGGCGGCATCACCCAGCACATCGGGGCGAGCGAGGTCGTCCACGACGGCAAGCGGGTCGTCTTCCTCGACACCCCGGGCCACGAGGCGTTCACGGCCATGCGCGCCCGCGGCGCCCGGGTGACCGACATCGCGATCGTCGTGGTCGCCGCGGACGATGGCGTCATGCCCCAGACCCTCGAGGCGATCAGCCACGCGAAGGCCGCCAGGGTGCCGATCATCATCGCCCTCAACAAGATCGACAAGCCGGACGCCAACCCCGAGCGGGTCAAGACCGAGCTGACCGACGCGGGCGTCGTCGTCGAGGAATACGGCGGCGAGACGCCCCTTGTGCCGGTTTCGGCGCGGACGCGCGTCGGGCTCGACGAGCTGCTCGAGATGGTCCTCCTGGTCGCCGATCTCCAGGAGCTCAAGGCGAACCCGAAGCGCCCCGCCGTCGGCACGATCGTCGAGGCCCAGCTCGACAAGGGCCGTGGGCCCGTCGCCACGGCGATCGTCCAGACCGGCACGCTCAAGGTTGGCGACGTCATCGTCGTTGGCGAGACCTTCGGCAAGGTCAGGGCGCTCGAGAACGACAAGGGCAAGCGGGTCGGCAAGGCCGGGCCGGCCAGCGCCGTGGTCGTCCTGGGCCTGTCCGAGGTCCCACAGGCGGGCGACATCCTCCGCGTCGTGAGCGACGAGAAGGAGGCCCGGACGATGGTCGAGCAGCGTCGCGCCGCGGCGGTCACACGGGGCGGCGACGGGAGCGGCCGGGCGACCCTCGAGGATCTCTACAGCCAGATCCAGGCCGGCCAGGCCAAGGAGCTGCGGATCATCCTCAAGGCGGATGTCTCGGGCTCGCTCGGTGCGATCACCCACTCCCTGAACCAGCTCAGCCAGGAAGAGATCCGGATCAACATCCTCCACCAGGGCGCCGGCGACATCACCGACAACGACATCATGCTGGCGGCCGCGTCGAACGCGATCGTCGTCGGCTTCAACACGAAGATCACCGAGACCGCCCGCCGGGCGGCCGAGACGGAGGGCGTCGACGTCCGGCTGTACGACATCATCTACAAGCTCACCGACGACATCGAGGCCGCCCTCAAGGGTCTCCTCGAGCCCGAGGTGATCGAGGTCATCGAGGGTCGGGCGGAGGTGCGCCAGCTCATCCGGGTCGGGCGCAACCAGGTCATCGCCGGGTCGTTCGTGACCGACGGCCGGATCGTCCGCGGCGGCGCCCGCGTCTGGCGCGGTGGCAAGGTCATCGCCACGGACCGGATCGAGTCGCTCCGGCGGTTCCGGGATGACGTCCGGGAGGTCACCGCGAACTTCGAGTGCGGCATCGCCCTGGCGAACTTCAACGAGCTCCAGGAAGGCGACATCATCGAGTGCTTCACCAGTCAGACCGTGAGCCGCGTGGCAGCCGGCTGAGACGTGCGGCGCGATGACGCAGCGCACTGAGCGGATCGACGAGCTCTTCCGCCAGGAGATCGGGCAGATCCTCGCCCGCGACGTGTCGGACCCGCGCATCGGGTTCGTCACGGTGACGCAGGTCGAGACCGCCCCGGATCTTCGGCACGCCCGGCTATGGGTCAGCGTGATCGGCCAGCGGGCCGAGCGTGACGAGACGATCGCGGCACTCAACCGGGTGATGGTCTTCGTCCGGCGCGAGCTGGGAACCCGGCTCCGACTCAAGCGGATCCCCGAGTTCCACGTCCTCCTCGACGACACCGCCGAGCGCGGAACCCGCCTCCTGCACCTCCTCCACGAGCTCGAGGAGGGGCACGTGCCGGAGGACGGGCCGCCGGCCGACGAGTCGCTACCCACCCCGGTGCCCCGGCTGCCCCGCGAGGGGGACTCGCCGGAGCCGGCCGACGAGGCTTCGGCAATCGACGCGCCGGTCACGCCGGCTGCGCGCGGGCGCCGCTTCAACCGGGCCCGGCGGCACGGCGGGGACGTGGCGGGGGGTCATGCCGGTCGCCGCCGCCCCGGTCCGCGGAGGGGCGGGTGACGGTCGACCTGTCGGCGTGGGCCGCGTCCGTGCCCGACGAATTGATTCGGCGGATCCGGGGCGCCCATCGCGTCCTGGCCGTCGGCCACGAGGACCCGGACGCCGACACACTGGGCTCGTCGCTCGCGATCTGCCGGATCGTGGAGGCACTCGGCGGCGTGGCGACCTCGGTCTGCACGGATCCCGTCCCGCCCTTGTACGGCTTCATCCCCGGCATGGACCGCTTCAGGACCGATCCCGATCCGGACCTCGCCTACGACCTCCTGGTGGTCTCCGATTGCGGGTCGTTCGACCGGGTCGGAGCGGTTCGCGACCGCCACCCGACGCTGTTCGCCGAGCTGCCGCGCGTCATCGTCGACCATCACGCCTCGAACGAGCCGGCCGGCGCCGCGGACTGGATCGAGCCGACCAGCGCGGCGACGTGTGAGATGACGGCGCTGCTGAGTGCCCGGCTCGGCGTACCGCTCGACGTCGACGGCGGCGCGATGGCGACCGCGCTGATGGCCGGGATCGTGATGGACACGGCGACGTTCGCCCACCCGAACGCGACGCCGCGGACGCTGATCGTCTCGGCCGCCCTCGTCGAGGCGGGCGCCCCGCTGTCGGACATTTCCCGCCGGCTGTACCGGACGAAGCCGGCCGCCCAGGTGCGGCTGTTCGGTCGCGTCCTCGACCGGCTGGAAACCGCGCTCGACGGCCGCCTCGTCTGGTCGACGCTTCTCGATGCCGACCTTGGGGCCACCGGCTCCATCCCGGCCTACAGCGAGGGGATGATCGACCTCCTTGCCCAGGTGGACACGGCCGACGTCGCGATCGTCTTCAAGGAGGACGACGGCGGGACCCGGCTCAGCGTGCGGACCCGCCCGAACGGTGTTGATGCGACGGTGTTGACCGGGCGCTTCGGCGGCGGGGGGCACGCCCGTGCGGCGGGGGCGACGATCGCCCAACCCGTCGAGACGGCCCGGCCCCTCGTCCTGGCGGAGGCCGAGCGGCTCATTCGCGTGCTCGGACGTTGACGGTCGTGGCGCCGAGCCGCCCCGGCGCCGTCGCCGGCATGGACGGCATCCTGGTCGTCGCCAAGCCGGCCGGCCCGACGTCGCACGACGTCGTCGCCCTCGTCCGGAGGCTCGCCGCCACCCGTCGGGTAGGCCACGGCGGGACCCTCGACCCGTTCGCCAGTGGGGTCCTGCCGCTGTTCCTGGGCCGCGCCACACGGGTCGCCGAATACCACCTGGGCGACCGAAAGGCCTACCGGGCGACGGTCTGCTTTGGGGCGACGTCGACCACCGACGACCTCCAGGGCGAGCTCAGCCAGACACCCGGCCCGGCCCCTACCCGCGAGGCCGTCGAGGCGGCACTTGCCGGGTTGCGCGGCTCGATCGTCCAGACGCCACCGGCCTACAGCGCGATCAAGGTCGCCGGCCGGCGCGCCTATGCCCTGGCGCGAGCCGGGGAAAAGCCGCGGCTCACCCCGCGGCGGGTCGAGGTCGACCGTCTCGACCTCGTCGGATGGAACGACGACGACCCCGAGCGCCCCATCGCGGAGCTCGAGGTCGAATGCTCCGCGGGCACGTACGTCCGGGCGCTAGCGCGGGACCTGGGCGTCGCCGTCGGCAGCGGCGCCTACCTGGGGGCGCTGACCCGAACCGCCAGCGGGCCCTTCCGCGTCGAGGACGCCGTCCCGCTCGACGACATCCGGAAGGCCGCGGCGGAGGGACCGGCCCGTCTTCGGGAGTTGCTCCGGCCCATCGACGCCGGGCTCGACGATTTCCCGCTGGTCGAGATCCCGGCCGCGGACCTTCCCGCGCTGGCTCGCGGCCAGCTCATCCGGCCGCCGCGGCCGCTCCCCGACGGTGACGACGCGCGCTATCGGTTGACGGACAGTGCCGGACGGCTCGTGGCCGTGGCGCGGCTGCGCAACGGCCGGCTGGCGCCCGACAAGGTGTTCATCGACCCACCGGATCGTCCCGTGGACCGCCCGTCGGTCGACGTCGCGGCCGCCGAGGCGGCCGAGCTGGACGCGTCGACCGACGTGGACCCGGATCCCGCCTCGCCCGACGATGTCTGACCCGCCCGAGGTCGTCCGCTCCGTCGCCGGACTGGACCGCTCGGTCGGGCGCCTGGCCGTATCGGTCGGCGTCTTCGATGGCCTGCACCTGGGACACGCCCACCTCCTCGACGGCCTGACACGGCAGGCACGGGCCTGGGCCGCGCGGCCCGCGGTCGTCACCTTCGACGCCCATCCGGACGCCATCCTGCGCGGCGAGGCGCCGCCGATGCTGCTCGACCCGGTCGACCGGCTCACCCTGCTCGGAGAGGCCGGCATCGAGGTCATCGTTGTCGAGCATTTCGACGATCGCCTCCGGACGACGACCTACGACGACTTCGTCCGGGGCATCGCCGAGCGCGTCGAGCTGGCGGGCTTCGTCATGACCCCCGATGCGGCCTTCGGGCACGAGCGTCGGGGGACGCCCGACGCCCTCCGGGCGCTCGGCTCCCGCACGCTGTCGCCCTTCCAGGTCGCCGTCGTGCCGCCGTTCGGCGTCAATGGCCGCGCCGTCAGCAGCTCGGAGATCCGGCGCCTCGTCGCCGCCGGCGACCTGGCCGCCGCAGAGCGCCTCCTGGGCCGCCCGTACGCGGTCGTCGGCCGCTACGACCCGGGCTCCGGTCGGTTGGCATTCGAGCTGCCCGTCGCCCTGCCGCCGCCGGGCGACTACGCGGCCAGGGTCGGCGCTCAGCACGGTCGGATTAGGATCGAGCCGGGCGGGACAGTCGCCCTCGACGTCGTGCCGCCCAGCGCTGGCGCCACCGTCCGCGTCGTCTTCGGACGTCACTCGGCGGCGAGGTTCAGCAGTCCAGCGTCGGTTGCCCGGAAGCCGCACCGCTCGTAGAACGGGCGGAGCTGGGGTTCGAAGTCAACGTGGAGCCACTCGGCGCCGGCACGCCGCGCCAGGTCCGCCGCCAGCTCCACCAGCCGCACGCCGATCCCGCGACGCCGGAGCGAGGGATGGACGACGGTGTCGAGCAGGAAGGCGTGACTCCCGCCGTCCCAGGCGACGTTGACGAACCCCACGAGACGGTCCCTGTCGTACGCCGCGACCCACCCAAGGCTCTTCGCCAGGACCGCGGTCCAGTCCTGGCCGCCGACCTCCGGCCAGGCCACCGCCCGAAGGTCGTTGATGGCCTCGGGTGGGATGGGCGAGCTGACCTCGAAGGTCCACCCCTGCGGTTCGTGCACCCGGTGACCATATCGAACGCAGGGCGGCTGTCGACCCCCGGAATCGGGTCGTTCCTGAGCGTGTGCCGCACGAATCAGAGCTCGACCGGCCGGAGTCCCGTTTGCCGAAGGGGGGTCTGCCTGTTACCATCCGCCGGTCATAGCAGAAGGTTCAACAAGCAACAGTTCGTGTCGGAGGACCGAGTGCCGCTCGCGCGGGAAGAGAAGCAGGAGATCATCGGTGGGTTCGCCACGAAGGATGGCGACACCGGCTCCCCGGAAGTCCAGATCGCGCTCCTGACGGAGCGAATCAAGGCCCTGACGGGACATCTTCGCGGCTTTCCCAAGGACAACCATTCGCGTCGCGGCCTCCTCAAGCTCGTCGGTCAGCGCCGTCGCCTGCTCGCCTACCTGGTGAACAAGGACAACACGCGCTACCGGGCCGTCATCGGACGGCTCGGACTCCGCCGCTAGGGCGACCCGCTCCGGACCCTGGGCTCGCGCCCCGGGTCCCCTCGCGTCCGAACCCAAGACGGCGACGGGCCGACAGCCCACGGTCTCTCCTCCGACGACGAGTCAGGAGG
>JBGPDX010000034.1:0-18313 GCA_041482475.1 Candidatus Limnocylindria bacterium
CCCGTCCGCACCGGCGCCCACCGCCGCATCGATGAGGGACCCACCCATCGCCACGTGAGCCGTGATGAGATGCACCCGCTCCGCGGCGTGCGTCGCCGAAACCCGTCGCCGCCCCACCCGCCGCCGAAGCACCCGCACGGTGTCGCCGTCGACCCGTCCCAGCGGTCCCAGGTTCAGGCTCCGGAACGTCTCGAACGACGAGGTGTGTGTCTTGGTGACGTCGTCCGCGGCGTCGATCGAGCCGGCCAGCACGACGACGACGCCCTCGCCGCGCAGCGCCGACGACGCCGCGCAGCGCACGGCGTCCCTGATGTTCGCCGGCCCGTCGTAGCCGGGCTGGCTGGCCGACCGCATCGCGCCGGTGACGACCACGGGCTTGTCGGTCCGCAGCACGAGATCCAGAAAGAAGCTCGTCTCCTCGATCGTGTCGGTGCCCTGGACGAGGACGCATCCGGCGACGTCGGCCGGCGCCACGGCCTCGTCGATGGCACGGGCCAGATCGAACAGCTGCGGGAACGTGAAGTGGCTGGCGGGGATCAGCCCCCGGTCGATCGGCACGACGTCGGCGATCCCCTCGAGGCCGGGCGTGCGGGCCAGGATGGCCGCCCCGTCGAGACGCGGCACGTTCCCACCGGCTGCCGGATCCGTCTCCATGCTGATCGTCCCGCCGGTGAACACGACGGCAACACGGCTCATCGCGCAAGGCCGGCGGCGGCCGCCTCGACATCGCCGTGTTCCGCGGAAACGACGTCGCCAGCTGCCGGCGCCCCTCCCCCGGCGTGGGCCATCTTCTCGTAACGGATCGGCCCCGAGCGGGTCGCCAGGCGCCACAGCGCGGCCGGCACGGCGGCGAGCCAGATCGTGCCGAAGACGGCGAGGCGCAAGCCGCGCCGCAGCCGCTCGGCGACCGACAGGGGGCCGCCGTCCGGCGCGTGTTCCCAGCGGAGGGCGTCGAAGCCGATGGCGACCGCGGCCGCGCCGCAGGTGGCCAGCAGGCGGCCCGCGGCCGTCCAGTGGCCGTGCCGCGCCGTGCCGAGCAGCGAACCGACGATCAGCGGCGGTACCAGGAGCTGGCTCGCGTAGATCGCGAAGTCGACCCTGGCGCCAACCCCCAGTCGGCGGCTTCGCATCATGGCGGGCCCGTGCTCGAGGACACGCCGGACCGCTCCCTCGGCCCACCGCACCCGCTGCCGCCACAGGGCCGGCAGGGCGTCGACCGGCTCCTCCCAGACCTCCGCGTCGATCGCCCACGCGACGCGGACGCCCCTGGCGGCGGCGATCCGGCTCGACAGATCCAGGTCCTCGGTCAGCGCCTCGGCACGCCAGCCGCCGACGGCGATCAGGAGGTCGCGCCGGACGACGATGCCGTTGCCACGGAACTCCGAGCAGCCGCCCAGCGCCCAGCGACCGCGCTGGATCTCGCCGTCGGCCAGCTGCTCGTCCGCCTGAGCCCCGGCCAGATCCGACGAGTCCGCTCCCAGCACCCGGCGGCGAACGGTCACGGCCTCCGCGCCGGCCCGGACGTACGTCGCCAGCGTCGAGAGGAACCGCGGGCCGATGCGCGCATCGGCGTCGAGGACGACGATGACGTCCCCGTGGCAGGTCTCGGGCGGGACGGCCGTGAGGGCCGCGCCCTTGCCGTCAGGGAGGTGCTCGCCGGCCCGCCGGACGAGCTTGGTGACGGCGCCGAGCCCCTGGGTCGCCGCCGCGCGAAGGACGGCCTGCGGTGTCCCGTCGACGGATCGATCGTCGACGACGATGAGCTCGAACAACGGCCGGCCGCTCGCCGTCCGGTGGTCCTGGCTGGCGAGGTCGGCGACCAGCCGCGGGAGGACGGCGGCCTCGTCACGAGCGGCAACCACGACGCTGAACGTCGGCGGCCCGGCGGACGGGTCGAGTGGCTCGGCGCCTGGCGGAATCGGGGGGTGGCGGCTCGCCAGGGCGATCGGCACGGTCGAGGCGAGCCCCAGACCCAGAGCCCCCGCCACGAGCCGGCCTGCCGTCCCGCCCCGGGCCGCGGCCCGGTAGCCCAGGCCCGCGGCGCCCGCCAGGGCGACGATCGCGGCGATCCGCCAGCTCGGCGGTGTGGTCGACAGCGGCTCAGTCATCCTTTGGATCATCGTGCCGGCGGCGAGGCACCCCGGAAGCCGAGCGGCGCTCCGGTAGCTCTCCGACGCGGGTGTCCCCCATTGCCGGGTCGCGTGGAAATGCCGGAGCGACGCCCCCTGCGTATCCCGCTCCAGGGTGCGCGCGTTCGTAGGCCCGCGCCGGTTCCGCGCTGGCCGCCGCGATCGGGTCCACCCGCATCGGATGGACCATCGCCTCGGCGGTCGACCGGGTCTCGGCCGGCCGGAGGGGACCGCGGCGGACGACCGAGGCGACCCCGGCAACCCCGATGAGGATCGCCACGGTCAGGATGACCGTGGTCGTGCCGACGAGGTCCGAGATGGTGCCGACGACGAGGATTGGCAGGAAGCTCGAAACCGAAACCAGCATGTTGAGGACGCCGAACACCCGGCCGCGGACGTCCTCGGGGAGGTCCTCCTGGAGCTGCGTCTGCGCCGGGATGGCGACGAAGGCGTAGGCGATCCCGGCGAAGAACGCGATGACGACGACGATCGCCAGCAGCGACGTCAGCGAGGACACGACGACCAGCACGGAGGATCGATCCGCCTGCTGCAGGAAGCGGCTGATCGGCCCGCTGATCGACAGCACCGCCAGCAGGATTCCGAGCGCGACCAGGCCTCCCTCGATCACCCGCCGCCGGGGCAGGTACCGGCCGAACGTGTTCAACAGCAGGATGCCCATGACGATCCCGCCGGCCAGCGGCAGGACGACGACCGCGAAGTCCTTCTTCTCCAGGCCCAACGTCTCCGACGCGAAGCTCGGGCCGAGGACGCCGAGGACGCCGATGAGCGACGCGGCGATGCCCAGGTAGATGAGCGACCAGCTGATGCTGTGGTTCTGGCGGATGTAGGCGAGTCCCTCGCGGAGCTGGGCGAGGGTCGACTCCACCGCTCGCTCCGCGTCCATGACCGCTTGGCGGGGATTGACCCCGCCCTCGGCCTGCGCGTCGGGCGTGGGCCGAGCCGAGGGCAGCGTCGAGCAGATGGCGGCCGCGACGAGATACAGCATGGCGACGATGAGGATCAGCGCCTTCGCCCCGAACAGCGTGACGACGAGCGGCCCACCGAGGGCGAATCCAAGGGCGAAGGCACCGTTGAGGGTCAGGGTGAAGATTCCGTTTGCCGCCAGGAGCTGCTGACGCGGCACGACGAAGGGGATCATCGCCGCCTCGGCGGGCGTGAAGAACACCGTCACCGTCGAGACGAAGACGTTGAGCAGGAGGATCGCCAGCAGGTTGTCGCCGACGAAGAAGAACAGGCCGAAGGCGACGGCCCGGATGACGTTCGTGACGACGAGGATCAGCCGCCGGTCGAAGCGGTCGACGTAGACGCCGGCGACGGCCGAGAACAGCACGGCGGGAACGAGGAAAGTCAGGATCAGCGCGCTGACCGCCGACTTCGACGACGTCGCCGAGACGACGATGATGGTCAGCCCGTAGAGGACCATGTTGCCGCCGATCTGGGTCGTCGCCTGGGCGAGCCAGAGGATCAGGAACGGCCGATTGCGGAGGACGGCGCCGGGACCGGTCCCGTTCGTCGTGACCTCGGGGGTCGCCGCGGTCACGCGTCGGACCCGTCGCCAGGCCGGGGGGCCAGGGCTTCGGTCAACGCCGCATCGCCGCGGCTGACGAACGCCGCGATGCGCGCCTCGAGGGTCCGCCGGTCGAGCAGCACCCGCCGGCCACAGGTGCGGCAGCGCAGCCCGATGTCCGCGCCCACCCGATCGACGAGCCACTCCCGGCCACCGCACGGGTGCGGGCGCTTCAACTGGACGACATCGCCGAGCAGCACCGCGAGCACGGGTCGGTCGGTCATGTTCGGCCGGTCAGGGTATCAGAGCCGCGGCGTGCCATAGGCCGGCTGGAGCGTCCGCGACGTCGCCGGCAGGACGAGGGCGTCGACCGGCGTCACCGTCACGACGGCGGACGGGTACGTCGCCGACAGCTGGGCGACGACGCCCCCGATCCGTGTCAGCGAGCCGGTCAGACCCTCGCGGCTGCCGATGGCCCGGATCTGGAACGGATCGCCAAGCGGCGTGTTCTCGATGGACAGCAATCCGGGCGGTCCCGCGACGACCGAACCCGGCACGACGCGGACGCCCTCGACGGCCACCGCCTCGGCGCCGGCGGTCAGCAGCTCGTTGACGAGGTCCTCGACGCCGGGCCCGGCGATGGGACCGCTGATCGTGATCGTCACACCCTCGCCGGTCACCGGATCGAGGCCGGCCCACGCCCGAACCCGGGCAAGGTCGCGTCGGATGCCGTCGACCGACGTATCGCCGCGGAGCTGGGCGGTGGTGATGTCGGACAGTTGCGCCTCGAGTCCGGCGACCTCGTTGCGGAGCTGTTCGTTGTGGTCATCGAGGTTGGCGACCAGCACGGTCAGCTCCTGCGTCGACAGGCCGGACAGCGTCGACGCGGCCTGCTGGCCGCGAAGCTGGAGGACGACGAGCAGGCCCAGCAGGAGCGCGACGGCCGAGATTGACAACTGGCTGCGCAACCGGTGCATCCCACGCTCCTAGGGCGCCGCGCTCGGGCTGGCGGCCGGTCTGGCGAAGCGCAGCGTCACGGTTCCGGCGAAGGCAGGGACGTTGACGGGGTTGGGCTGGAAGAAGGAGACCTGGAGGCCGTAGGTCGCGGAGCGGGCGCGGAGGAAGTCGGCGAAGCCCTGCGAGGCCGACACGCGGTCGTACAGGTCCTTCGGCCCGATGCCGGAGATCTGGTACGGCTGGGCAAGGAACGCCGAGTTGACGAGGACCGAGGCGCCGATGTCCAGGATGGCCGTCGACGTCGTCAGCCGCTCCCCGTTGACCGAGATGGCGTCCGCCCCGGCCAGCCACAACTCCTCGACGACCGTCCGGATGTCACGGGCGGAGACGCGATAGTCGTCGTTGTTCCCGCCCGGCGCTGTCGGCTTGACAGAATCCTCGAGCTGGAACACGACACCGCTTCCCCTGAGTGGGATGAGGCCGCCGGCGATCCGTGCCTTCTCGAGGCCGTCGTTGATCTGGCGGATCACGACCGCCGAGCCCTGGCCCCGCTGCTCGGCCTGCTGGATCTGCGCACGGAGGGTGAGGATCCGGTCCTTCAGGCTCTGCTGCTGCGCCTGGAGGCCGTTGACCGTCTCGACCAGCGGCGACCGTTCCTGGCTCGTGTAACGGATCCTGGGACCCTCGGACGCCAGCTGGGCGGCGATGAGAAACCCCAGCGCCAGCAGGGCGATGCCCAGGGTGATCTGCCAGCTCGGCACCGCCCGGAGGCGCTGACCGACGGTCGTCACGGTCCTCGCTCCGGGCGCGACGTTTCGTCACCCGGGCCCTCGCCCTCGGGAGCGCCGGGCGCCGGCGCCTGCTCGACGGCCGGCGGGAGATGAGGGGCGATCGCGACCGGCGGCCTGCGGCGCGGCCGGGCCAGCCCATAGCCCACCACGGCGACGGCCGCGAGCATGCCTAAGGCCGCCACGAGGACCGGCAGCGTGGACCCGGACCGGTTGGACGTCGAGCCCGGGCTTGACGGCGCGCTACCGCCCGAGGCGGCGGCTCCGCTCGCCGCCGGCCCGGGCGTCGGCAGCGGCGCCCCGGCGGAGCCGTCGGCCTGCGTCCAGCCCGCCGGCAGCGGCCCAGGCGGCGCCGGCTGCGGCCCGCGGATCGTCGGCTCCTTCGCCTTGAGCTCCGCCCGCCAGGCGGCGTCGAACGTCGCCACGTCGACGCCGAGTGCCGCCTTGAACGCCTCGTCGTCGGTCACCCCCCGGGCGTACGACCTGATCAGTGTCACCAGGACGTCGCGGCTGTACGTCCGAACCAGGTAATCGATCGAGGAGACGCTCTCGGCGTAGGCCAGGAAGAACCGGTCGCGGCTCGTCGGGAAGTCGCCGGCGAGGCTGTCGAGGGGCATCAGCGACCCGTCGTCGGCGGCGTTCCGGACCAGCGTCCGGTCGGCGGTGTCGTAGCCCTGCGACAGGTAGACCGCGAGGCCCTCGTTGAGCCAGCGCGGCGGGAAGTGGTACGGGTTGTCGACGGCCGTGTTGAAGACGAGGTGGGTGAGCTCGTGCGGAATGACGATGCCGACCCAGTCGGCGTCGATCTCGTCCGGCGTGATGAGCGCGAACAGCGTCCGGATGTCGGCGTTCGCCTGGCCACCGACGTTCTCCCGGGTCCCGGGGCCGAGGGCCTGGTAGAACGCCTGCTGATCCGCGTAGACGAAGAAGTCGACCGGCTCGGTCTCGGTCACGCCCAGCAGCCGCGACGTGTCACGGATCGCCTTCTGGCCGATGTCCAGGGCCCGCTGCCCGAACGCCTCCGAGCCCTGGTACCAGTGGACCCGGACCAGGTCGCCGGCGCGGGTCTTCCAGTGGAACCTGGTGTCGTCGTACCGCACCGTCACGGGCGGGCCGATCTCGACGTTGCCGTCGACGGCCGTCAGTCGCCAGCGGGCGGTGATCGTCGTGTTCGGCAGGAGGCCGCCGGCGACGTCCAGCGAGTAGCGGAGGGTGCGGTCCCCCGGCACTGTCGCGGCCTGATCGACCTCGACGGCCTGCGGCCCAGGCGCGCCCGGGAAGTCGAGCAGGACCTCCACGCGCTTCATCCCGCTCGTCGTCATGACCGGTTGGCTGAAGTCGACGGACGAGCCGTAGGTCGAGGTGGCGGTCGGATGGTCGAACGTCGTCTGGCCGGATCCGGCGGCCACCACGGGCCCGGCCAGGGCGGCCAGCGCCAGCAGCGCCAAGGCTGCGCGGACGGCCCGTCGGACGATCACCGGTTGCCCCACGCCAGGCTGGCCAGCCGGAGGATGCCCAGCCCGTTCTGGCCCGCCCCCAGCAGGCCCGTCCGGGACAGCGCCCAGCCGGGACCGTAGGACAGCGGAACGGCCGGGACGTCGCGCTGGACGACCTGCAGCGCGCGCTCGTAGGCGCTGGCCGCGACGGTGGGGTCGGTGGCGGCGTCGGCGTCGGCGATGGCCTTGTCGAAGTCCGTCGACGACCAGCGCCCGTAGTTGTTGGTCTGGCCGGAGCCCAGCAGGACGCGCAGGAAGTCGTTGGGGCCGGGGTAGTCGGCGACCCACGACAGCGTCCACATCGCCGGCGGGTCGGCGGCGAGGCGCCGGAAGTACGGATCGAAGTCCATCGACTCGACGGCCAGGTCGATGCCGAGCTCGCGCTTGATCTCCGACTGCACGGCACGGGCGACCGACGACCCGGGGTCCACGAAGGTCACGTGCGGGAAGCCGGCGCCGCCCGGAAAGCCGGCCGCGGCGAGCGACGCGCGAGCCGCAACGGGATCGAACGCCGGCAGGAAGTCCGTGGCGCTGCGACCGGGGATGCCGGGCGGGACCATGCTCGTCGCCGGCACCGCCGTGTCCGAGCCGAGCGTCACGATGCGGCGCCAATTGACCGCCTGCCCGAACGCCCGGCGCACCCTGGCGTCGTCGAACGGTGGGCGAGACGTGTCGAAGCCCAGGTACTCGACGGACAGCGAGGGCACCGAGCGGAGCTGCGGACCCAGGACGTCGTCGAAGCGGATCCACGACGCGTCGAAGTCACCGATCGAGGTGTAGTCGAGGTCGCCGGCGGCGAACGCGTCGACCGGGCTGCGACCGCCGATGTCGCCGACCAGGTGGATCGTCGCGATCGGCGCCGGCCCGGCCCAGTAGCGGCCGTTCCGCTTCAGGGTCAGCTCGCTGGCCGTCACGGCCGATGGGAGGTAGGCGCCGCTCCCGACGAACCCGGCGGTGCTGAGCCGGGCGCCACGAGCGAGGCCCGGCGGCACCACCGCGAAGGACGGCCCCGCCACGACCGACGGGAAGTCGGCGGCGGGCTTCACCAGGTCGACGGTCACGTCGCGACCATTGGCGTGGAGTCCGACGTCGGCGGCCGCGCCGCTGCCGCCGAGGTAGGCCGCGGCGCCCTTCACGTCGAGGACGAGCGATGCCAGCGGCGACGGCGACGCCGGATCGATGAGTCGGAGCCAGCTCCTGACGACGTCGTTGCCAGTGAGCGGCGTCCCGTCCGAGAACGTGATCCCGTCACGGAGGTGGAAGACGATCCGGTGACCGCTCGGGTCGAGGTCCCACGACGCCGCCAGCGCCGGGCGGATCCGGAGGCCTGGATCGAAGGCGGTGAGGCTCTCGAACAGCTGGGCCGAGATCGCGGCGCTGCCGATGTCGCCCTGGGCGGCCGGATCGATCGTCGTCGGCGCGCCGAGGAGGATCCTGACCTCGTCCGACGCCGCACCGACGGCTGCCGGAGGCCGGCTCCCGCCGACGAGCGCCACGGCGGCCAGCGCCATGGCGGCCACGGCGGCGAGCGTCCGGAGGTGTCGAGGGGGTCGCGCCGGCGTCAGGCGGCCCGCCACCAGTCCCCCGTCGTGGAGAACCTGCCGCCGTTGGGACCGTCGATGCCGCGCTCGATCGGGACCGCCAGCCGAGGTCGGGCCGTCCAGGCATAGCCGTCGCCCGCGAACCCGAACAGGAGGGCGATCACGCAGACCCAGCGGCGCATGGCGGGAGTATACGGGCGGGGTCGTCGCGGGCCGGAGATCGCGACGGTGCGCCGGGCAGGAATTGAGGCCTCACAGAACAACATCGCCGGGGGAACGATGTCGTGCCGCGAGGCCTCTGCCCACACAACGACAATGACGCCCCGGCGTTAGGCCGGACATCGGGGATCCCGTCCGCCCGTATCGATCGGGGGACGCGAGTGTCGCCAATTGTCAACGCGGCCCCGACAGGAGGTCGTCGCGGCCGCGGAAGCGGTCGAGCAGGCGGTAGAAGTTGCGCTTCGCCGGCCTCGCCGCGTCCGGGCGGCCCACGGCCGCCGCCGACTCGTGGCGGATGACCGGCAGGCCTGTGAGCGCGACCGCTCGTCGGGGCGGTTCGGCGCCGCGGGGCTCGCGTAGCACCAGGCTCCACCACGCGTCGAGCCAGGCCGGGTCGCGGAAGCGTTCGTCGAGGGGTCCACGCTCGGCGAAGTCGACGCGCCGGAACGCCAGGCATCCGCCGGCGATCGCATCGACGTCGCCGGACGCCGGCTCGAGGTGCCCCAGGTCGGCCTCGGCGCGGTTCCGCGCCCGGAGGCCCCACGGGCCCGCCACCGCGACGGTCTCGTCCGAAAGGGCCTCGACCAGCGGCGTGACGATGTCGCCGGTTGGATGAGCGGCGGGGTCGAGGACGATGACGATCGCGGCCTCGGCACGCCGGATGCCGGCGTTGAGAGCCGCGGCCTGCCCCAGCCGCTGGCTCGTCCAGATCACCTCGGTCACGATGCCCGGCGCGCCCGGATCGACGGCGTCGAGGGCCTCGAGCGCGGTCGCCTGCTCCCCCGACGGACCGTCGGCCACGACGACGAGCTGGGTGCCGTCCGGCCCGTGCTCGCGGAGGGCGGACAGGGCACGCTCGACCTCCTCGGGACGATCGTTCGCCACAATCACGACGCTGGCGACGCCGACCGCCGCGTCGTCCAGCCGTGACGGGACCGAGCCACTCGACCCGTAACGGACATGACCGCCCTCCACGACGTCGGGCGGCGCGGCCGGCGCGAGGGCGAAGTCGACGCCCCGGTCGACCACCCTCCAGCCGCCATCCTCGATCAGCCGCTTGAGCCGATCGGCCTCGGGCCAGTCGTGCGCCTCACGGGCCCGCGCACGGGCATGGGCTGCGTCGAGGATCCCGGGCGGGACGTGCGGTCTCGTCACTGGTCGGTTCGCGGGACCATCGTCGCCGCAAAGACACCGCTGGCGACGGCGGCGGCGACGCCGAGCAGGATCGCGGCGACCATCGACTGGCCGGCGACCGTGCCCATGGTCGCCGCGCCAATCGGGTAGCCGATGAAGTTGAAGGCCATCGACACGGCGAAGGCGCGACCCATCCAGGCCGGGTCGGTCCGGCGCTGGCGAACCGTGAACAGGGCGATGTCGAGCGGGCCGTTGAGGAATCCGGAGATCAGCGACGACGCGGCGAGCAGCCCCAACCCGACGACCGGGTCGATGGCGCCCGGGGTGCCCGCCGGCGCGGCCGCTCCGATGGGCGCCAGCACGGCCACCGCCGCGGCGATGCCGAACATTGGCAGGACGAGCATCCGGTACTCGCGACCACGCGTGTCCTGCCGTCCGAAGTAGAACGCGGACGCCATTCCGGCCAGCCCCGAGATGGCGAACGGGATCCCGACCGCCGCCTCGCCCAGGCCCAGCCGGTCGAGGACGAGCAGCGGGATGACGATCGTCGCCATACCTCCTGTCAGGTTGAGGGTGGAGATCGAGAAACCGAGGCCGCGGAGGGTTCGGTTGCGCCAGGTGTAGACGACGCCCTGCCACGCGTCGCGCAGGAGGTTGCCGGTCGACGACGTATCGGTGATCGGATCGGCGACGCCCAGCATGGCGATCGCGGCGATCGCGAAACAGGCGGCGATCGCAAACATGGCGACCGGTCCGCCGGCCACCGCGAACACCGCGGCAGCCACGGGCGGGCCCAGGATCTGGGCGACGACGTAGCCGTTCGAGTCGACCGCGTTGGCGCGCTCCCAGAGATGCTTCGGAACGAGGATCGGAAAAAGGCTCCGAACGCCCGTCTGGCTGAGCGGGAGGGTCAGCGACGACGCCGCCGCGATGAGGACGAGCAACGGCGCCGGGAGCAGGTTGGCCAGGGCGAGGACGGCGATGAGCAGCAGCGTGCCGACCGCGACGAGGTAGTCGAGGATGACCAGCCGAATCCGGCCATGGCGGTCGAGCAGGGCGCCGGCGATGGGACTGACGAGGATCCCGGGAAAGGTCGCCGCGAAGGTCACGACCCCGGCCAGGGCCGGCGACCCGTAGCGGGTCAGGGTGAAGAGGACGATGACGATGGCGAACATCGCCTGGGCGACCCGGGCGATCTGCATCGCCAGGATCATCCGACTCAGGGTCGGTACGCCCAGCAGCGCCCGGTAGGAGCGATCGAGGGGCCGGTCGGTCACCCGCCCGATGCTAGCCGACGCGGCCGGCTTCGGGCCTGCCCCGGATCAGGAACGAAAGTCCCGCTTGACCCAACCCTTCGGGAGGCCCTAGCGTGCGACCGACTTCGGAGGCTGGTGAGGGATCTTGAGCCGGTCTCGACGACTTCTCCTGCTCGGTGTACTTCTCGTCACGGCCTGTGCGTCTCCGGCCGCCCCGAGCGCGACGCCGTCCCCCTCGCCGAGCAACGCGCCGTCACCGACCCCGCCGCCGTCGGTCGCTCCCTTCGCCAGCAAGCCGCAAAAGACCCTCAAGACCGAGCAGTTCTCACCGGCCTTCACCTATTCGATGCCGGGCGACTGGCATGTCTTCGAGGACCAGCCGGACCAGTTCGGCGTGGAGGTCGTCGGCTCCGACACGGCCGGAATCAACATCTGGCGGAATATCCATCCGTCCGCGCCTTGCTACGGCGGCTTTGCGGCCAAAGCAGGATCGTCGGCCGCCGACTTCACCGCCTGGCTCGCCGCGCACGAGGGCGTCAAGACGAGTCAAGCGACGCAGATTGCGGTCGGCGGCCTGAGCGGCTGGATGATCGACGTCGCCATCGCGCCGAACTGGACGGGGACGTGCGTCATCGACGGGAAGAGCGTCGTGACCGTTCCGCTGCTCATCGGAAAGCCGGATGGGACCGGTGTCGCCTGGGGCGCCGACCCGGGCCGACAGGAGCGGATCTACGTGCTGGATCTCCCGGGTGGTGCGAGGGGCAGCAACGTCGTGATCAACATCGAGGCCTGCTGCAATCGCGACTTCGACGCGTGGTTGACGCTCGCCGACCCCGTCGTCCAGTCGATCGTCTTCAAGACGAGCTGAGCCCGGCAGGTTCGTCAGACTTCCTCGGCCAGCCGGCTACCGCTCCACGTGGATGAGCGCCCCATAGATCGCGGTTCTTCCGGCGGCCGAACCCGCCGCGTGACGACCATCGCCATAGGCCCAGAAGACGTCGCCGTTGGCGAGTCGTTCAGCCCGCTCGCGAAGCCCGATGCCGTTGACCACCCCGTCGACATTCCCGGCGCGCCACCGAACGTCGGAGATCCGCACGGGCGTCCGCCAGGTCAGCCCGCCATCCGTCGAGAACGTCCAGGCGCCGCCAATCGTGGCGTTCGACCCGACATCGTCGAGGGTGTGGAACGTGACGAGCACGTAGCCCGGCCCGGCAACGAGATTCGGTTTGAAGCTCGACTGTCGGCGACCGCCGGTGTTCGGAGCCGACGGCACGGTCACGAACCTCCAGGTCGCGCCACCGTCGTCGCTGCGGCCGACCCGAATCGTTCCACGAGGGGCACCGCCGGCCGGCCCGCCGTATCCGGCGACCGCCAGGTAGAGCGCGCCCGTCTCCGACTCGATGTCGAAGCCCTGCTGCCACATTGGATCGGGGCGAATGGTGCCGCCTGTGCCCGGCGCGCTTCCCCCCGAGGTCGTGAACACCGTCTCACGGATGGTCGTCGCGATCCGTGATGGACCGACCTTGAAGGTCCTGGTTGCCCGATCGAACCGGATCCGGGCGATCGCAATAGCGAGCCGGCCGACATTCGCCGGGCCACCCTTGGCAAAGATGTTCCTGCGGTCCCAGCGGCGCAGGTCGACCTGGTACCAGGTGGCGTACAGGGTCCCGTCGCGGGCGGTCCGCAGGCGGTAGGCGATCCGCCACGAATCCGGGTAGCCGCGCGGACGGGCTGCGACCGGAACCTCCGCCGGGGTCCACGTCCTGCCGAAGTCGGTCGATGCGAGGATCCGGAGCCCAGGAGCGGACGCCCCGGCGGCCAGCCAGTTGTAGGCCACGTAGACCGTGCCGTAGTTGGGGCTGGCGGGGTCGCGGTCGACGGTGATATCCGGGAACCCTCCCACCCACGGCCGCGTGCGACGCTCGACGCGGAGTGCCGACCAGGTCGTGCCCTCGTCGTCGCTGTACGCCGTCGAGAGGCTGAATTGCCCGGCCCCGCAGGCCGGCACCGTCATGTTCGTCCAGTACAGCCGGCTCCTGCCTGCCGGTCCCGGACCCCAGGCGATGGCCGCGTGGATGCCCATGCCACGCCCCGAACCGGCGCCCGGGTGACCCCTGGTCGACCGCCACGTCCGGCCGCCATCGGTCGAGACCCGGACGACCGGGTTCGTTCCGCAGGCCGCGCCGGGGCCCTGGTGCAGGTAGACCACGGCGATCCGGTTCGGATCCGTTGGGTGGGTCGCGACGACCGGCTCCCAGGCCCGGTCACCAACCGACCTCGGGATGCCACTGACGGCCGACTCGTGCGCAACCGAGGCCGAGAGTTCCGGCGGTGGCACCACGTCGATGGGCGGCAGCACGACGATGGGCGGCATCACGGCCGGTACGGATGCACCGACGGGCGGTAGCGTGGCGACGTCAGATGGCGCGCCCGTCACCGGGGCAGCGGGCAGGGAGGACGGACTCGCCGGCGCCGGTGCGCAGCTTGACAGGAGAGCGAGCGCCGCGGTCATGGCGATCAACCGACGAGCCACGCGTGCCGGCAGGCCGCCGACGATCACCTCGGCGGCCCGACGACCGGCAGGGCCGCGTCGAGCGCGCCGGCGAGCGATTTGACGAACGTCGCCGTCAGGTGATGGTTGTCGCGGTAGACCAGGGTCGTCCCCACGATCGGCGGGCACGGGTCGGCCGGGCAGGTCATTGCCGACAGGTCGACAAGCGTGGCGCCCGTCAGGCGGGCGGCCTCGCGCTCGCGCAGCTTGTGTCGCCAGGTGAATGCGGCCGCGCGGCTGGTGGTGCAGCGCTCGATCGCATCGCGGTGTTCGGCGAGGCAGGCGGGGACGTCGACCTGGGAGCGCGGCGTGTCGACGATGATGGCGACGGCCCCCGGGATGCGGGCGATCAGGCGGGCCATGGCGGCACCCTGTCGTGCCGGATCGGCGTCACGGTCGGCGATCGTCGGGAGATAGCGGTTCGAGGCCACGATGACGAGGTCGGGCCGCAGCGCGACGAGCCGGTCGACGACGTTCTGGCGCCACGACTCGCATTCGGTGTACTCACGCATCAGGTTGGGCGACCAGATGGGCAGGTCGACGAACACGCAGCTGTATTTCGTGAATGGCACCAGCCGCCAGCCATGCCGGCGTGCCAGCAGCTGGAGGGCGGGGAACCATTGCTCGGCATGGGAGTCGCCGACGAGGGCCACCGTCACCTTGCCGTGTGGATCGCCGTACACGCAGGCGGGCGGTCGTGAGCCGGCCAGCGCCAGGGCGCAGCCGTCGGCCAGCAGCGAATCCTCGTCGCCTCGCGCGGCCGCCAGTGACGGCGCGAGGCCCCGCGGGACCGGGCCGCTGTTCCTGGCGATCGGCGGTGCCGGCGTGGGGGGCGGTGAGGGTGGTGTCGTCGGCGGCGGCGTGACGCCCGGCGTCGGTGTGACGCCCGGCATCGGCAGAGCGAGGACGGCGGAGACGGACGGCTCCGGGGTTGGGTCCTGTCCGCTGGGCAGCGCCAGGATTGCGACCTGCGCGGACCCGGAACCTACGTCCTCTTCCTCGGAGGCAAGGCTCCGGGCGGCGACCACGCCCATCGTGGTCGAGGCGATGACGACCGACAGAACGGCGGCACCGGCGAGCCCGAACCCGCGCACGGGACCCAGCTGCCAGCGGCGCGTTCGCCGGAACGGCTCCTCGATGAGCCGCCAGCTCAGCCAGGCGACGGCGATGGCCAGCAGGACGAGACCGATTCGCAGCGGCAGGTAGTCCGGGCCGGTCCCGTCGTCCAGCGCGCCGGCGCCGAGGGCGACGGACCCGAGGACGAGAATCGGCCAATGCCACAGGTACAGCGAATAGGAGATGCGCCCCAGCCAGCGGAGCGGAGCCCGCCCCAGGGCCATGGAGCCTGGCGAACCGGCGCGACCGCCCGACACGATGATCGCAACCGCTCCCAGCGTCGGCAGGAGCGACGCGAGCCCCGGATACGCCGTCGTTGGCTGGATCACCGCGAGGGCCGCGGCGAGCAGCCCTACCCCGAGCCAGCCCGCGAAGCGTCCCACGGCGTGCGGCAGCCGGGCGAGCGATGGCGCCGCGAGGGCGAGCAGTCCGCCGGCGGCGAGCTGCCAGGCACGGGTCGGCAGGGAGTAATACGCCCACGGCGCCGAGGAGGTCGTGACCACGTAACAGAGCACGAAGGAGCCGACGAGGACGAGGCCGGTCGCGACCGTCATCGCCACGCGCGCACGGCCCAGGCGACTGGCGGCGAGCAGCAGCACCGGCCACAGCAGGTAGAACTGCTCTTCGACACCCAGCGACCAGTAGTGGAGCACGGGCGACGCGTTGACCGGCGAGAAGTAGTCGGTGGACTGCAGGGCGAAGTGCACGTTCGCCACCGACAGGCCCGCCGCCAGGACGTCCTCCGCGATACCCGGGAGATCGAGCGGTGAGACGAGGAGCTGAGCAGCCAGCAGCGTGGTCGCCAGGACGGCCAGGGCCGCGGGGATGATGCGGCGGGCGCGTCGAGCGTAGAAGGCCCGGAGATTGAGTCGGCCGTCGCGTTCGTGCTCGTGGACGAGGAGTCCGGTGATCAGGAAGCCCGACAGGACGAAGAAGACGTCGACGCCGACGAAGCCCGCCCCGGCGCCGGGAATGCCGACATGGCACAGCAGGACGAGCAGGATGGCGATCCCGCGGAGCCCCTCGAGGTCGGGCCGGAAGGCAGGTCCGGTAGGTTGGGCGGTCTTCACGGCCTGGTGGCTCCCCTCGACCGCCGCGCGGCTCGCGTCGATGACCGCGGCGATCGGATGTGGGACGTCCGGCTGCCTGGGTTGTGACAGGGGACGATGGTCCTGGCCCAGACGCCCGGTCCCGTCACGAACGTGGGAAGCTGGCTTCGCTCGGCGCCCCCGCACGGGCTCCCGGCCGCGGCCTCCGGGCGGGACGATCTGCTGTGGTGCTCCGCCGCGGGGTAGCGTGCCTTTCTTTAGGAGGCGGCCAGGGCTTGAGGTGAGTTCGGGCGTCTTGCCGGCGCCCTCGCCGCCCGACGACGGCGACCGCCGCGACGCCGATCCCCCAGATCGCGACCCACGGCGACGGCCGCTCAACGCTCGAGTCTCACAGCAACCCTTCGCGGGCGTGGGCCAGGCCTCTGTCGTTGTCGGCCTGGCCGGCGACTCCGGTGAGGTCATTCGCCGCGAGCCGGACCGAGAAATACCACGCCTGCAGGGCCAAGCGGAACGCGAAGAACTCCGGCGTGTGGGCAAGCTCGTCGCGGTCGAGCGGGCCCGTTCTGGCGTATGCGTCGATGAGTCGCTCGTTCTTGCGGACATACATCCAGGCGGAGGCAACGTCGTACAGCAACGGTCCGTGGCAGGCCGCCCCCCAGTCGATCAGCCCGATGTCGCCCTCGGCGTTCAGGAATGCCTCCGGCATGGGGTCACCGTGGAGGATGCCGTGCGTCAGGCGGGGCGCAAGGCGTTCGGCACGGTCGATTGCTGCCATCGCGGCTGACCGCAGCGCCGGCTCCTCGATGACGGCCGGATCGAGCCAGGACCAGGGCCACCGATCCATCCCGGCGGGCACAGGTGCGTCCACCAGCATGCTGTGGACGCGGCCAAGCGTCTCGCCGACAGCCTCCGGGTCCTCGTAGCTGAGAGGGCGCCCCTCGACGAACCGGAGCAGCGCCACGAGCCGACCTCCGCGGAGGGTCGTGCGCAGGGGCGCTCCCGTACGCCATCCCCGGCCCTCGAGCCATGCCGCGGCCTCGAGGCCGGGCCTGTCGGCAGGGCTGGAGATCTTGAGAACATGGCGCCCGCTGGACGCGTCGACAAGCCAGGTCGACGAGTTCATGGCCTCCAGCGGCGAGAGCGAGCTCCGCCCCTTGAGCCACTCGGTGGTTACCGCGTCGGCCAGGAGTGCGTCGAGCTCGGGCAACACCGGTGACGATACAGCGGGCTCGGGCACCACGCTGCCCGATGGACCCGGCAGACGATGAGCACGCTCACCACGCACGCGACGCCCGACAAGGTGCCGCCGGTCACGACGGCGTGGGGGTGGTGCCCCCGGACGGATTCGAACCGCCGACGCCAGCCTTAGGACGGCTGCGCTCTATCCACTGAGCTACGGGGGCCCGCCATGGATGGTACCCCTGCGGGAGGCTTCGGCAGCCTCGACTAGAATGCCCGGCGAGATGATCGAACCCGCCCGGCCGACGGCCGAGGCCGCCACTCCCCTCCCCGACCTCGTCCTCTACCGCCGCGACGGCTGCCAACTGTGCGACGAGGCACGCGCCGTCCTGGAAGGGCTGCTTGCCGAGCGCGCGATGGCGGGCCTCCTGGTGCCGAGGCTGATCGAGCGGGACATCGCCACGAACGCAGACCTGGAGCGGGCGTTCTTCGCGACGATCCCCGTCGTCGAGCTGGGCGACCACCGAATCGAGCTGGCGACCAGCACCGCCAGGCTGCGCCGCCTCCTCACGGACGGACTGCCCGCCGAACCCGCCGCGCCCAGCCGGGCCTGACGATGGGCCCCGACCTGACGTTCGCGGTCGCGGTCGCGGCCGGGCTCATCAGCTTCCTTTCGCCTTGTGTCCTGCCACTCGTGCCCGCCTACCTGGGGCAGCTCACGGCGGTCGCGGTCACGGCTCCCGGAGCCACGCCCACCCGCTGGCTGGCCCTCCGCCACGCGGTCGCCTACGTCGCCGGATTCGGCGCCGTCTTCACCATCCTCGGGATCACGGCGACGTTCGCCGCCGCCGGCCTCTCCCTGTACCTGGGGACCCTGCGCCAGATCGGCGGTCTGATCCTCATCGTGATGGGCCTCAACCTCGCCGGCATCCTGCGGATCCCCGTGCTCGATCGGTCGTGGCGACCACTCGACGCCGGCGCGGCCGGCTCGATCGCGAGCTCGACCGGCACCATTGCGCTGGCATCGCCAAGCGGGGGTGGGGGCACCGGGGTCGGCGATTGGCTGGGCGGTCGTCTCGTCAGCGCCCGCGGGGGCTGGCTGGCCTCGTTCGGGCTGGGTGCGATCTTCGCCATCGGCTGGACACCGTGCATCGGCGTCATCCTGGGCGGCATCCTGATGCTGGCGGCGTCGTCGACGACCATCTTCCAGGGCGGCATCCTGCTCATCGGCTACACGCTGGGCCTGGGCATTCCGTTCCTCCTCATCGCGGTGCTGTACGACCGCGCCCCGGGCCTGCTCCGCCCGCTCGTCCGGCACGGCCGTGCCGTGTCGTTCGTGGGCGGCATGCTGGTGGTGGCGATCGGCGTCG
>JBGPDX010000035.1:0-18217 GCA_041482475.1 Candidatus Limnocylindria bacterium
CACGAATTCAACCTCGGCAGCCCGAAACAGCTCGAGCAGGTCCTGTTCTTCGAACTGAACCTGCCGAAGGGCAAGCGGACCAAGACGGGCTTCTCGACGGACGCGTCGGTGCTCGAGGACCTGCGCCCGGCGCATCCGATGGTCGAGAAGCTGCTCGAGTGGCGCGTCTACACCAAGCTCCGCTCGACCTATGTCGAGGCGCTGCCGACGCTGGTGGCGTCGGACGGCCGGCTGCACACCACCTTCCACCAGGCCGTGGCGTCGACCGGCCGCCTGTCGTCGTCGGACCCGAACCTCCAGAACATCCCGATCCGGACACCCCTCGGGCGACGCATCCGGCGGGCCTTCGTCGCGGGCTCGCCCGAGCTCGTCCTGCTGGCGGCGGACTACTCGCAGATCGAGCTGCGGATCCTGGCCCACGTCTCCGGCGACGAGCACCTCAAGGACGCCTTCGCCCGGGGCGCCGACATCCACCGCGAGACGGCGGCTCGTGTCCTCCGCAAGGAACCCGGCGAGGTCACCGCCGATGAGCGGTCGATGGCCAAGATGGTCAACTTCGGGCTGGCCTACGGGATGAGCGACTACGGCCTGTCGACCCGCGCCAACATCTCGCGCAGCGACGCCCAGGAGTTCATCAACAGCTACTTCGCGGCGTACTCCGGGATCAGCTACTACATGATGGCGATCAAGGAGCAGGCCCGATCGCAGGGCTATGTCGAGACGCTCCTGGGCCGGAAGCGCCAGATCCCCGAGCTGCGGGCCGCCAATCCCACGCTGCGCGGCGCCGGCGAGCGGATGGCCATCAACATGCCGATCCAGGGAACGGCGGCGGACATCCAGAAGATCGCGATGATCCGGGTCGCGGATCGCCTGCGGTCCGGTGGCTTCGCGGCTCGGCTCCTGCTATCGGTCCACGACGAGGTGCTCCTCGAGGTGCCCCGCGGCGAGGTCGACCGCCTCGCGCCGCTCATCCGCGAGACGATGGAGGGCGCCCTGCCGCTGGCCGTGCCGCTGACCGTCGACGTCAAGGTCGGCGACAACTGGGAGTCGATGACCCCCCTGACCCGAGCCGACGCGGTGCTGGCCGAGGCCGACGAGCCGCCGCTCGAGGCGCCGATCGCGCCGCTCGCGTGATCGATGCCTGAGCTTCCTGAAGTCGAGACCGTCGCGCGCGACCTTCGGCCACGGCTCGTCGGTGCCGAGATCGTCGGCGCGCGCTCGACCTGGGCGCGGACCCTGCGGAACCTGGATGCGGAGTCGTTCGCCGCGGGGGTCACGGGGCGCACCGTTCAGGCCGTTGGGCGACGCGCCAAGCTCGTCGTGATCGAGCTGTCGGGCGGCCTCGCGCTGACGATCCACCTCAAGATGACCGGCCAGCTGTTCGTGGTCCCCTCCGCAGCGCCGGACGACCCGTACGACCGACTCGTCCTCGAGCTCGCCGGTGGCCGCGAGCTGCGCTTCCGCGACATCCGCAAGTTCGGCAAGGTCGGGCTGTACGAACGCGACCCGCGAACCGGCGACCTGCTCGTCGAGCGCGGCGGCGCAGGGGTCTTCGCGGCGACGGGGCCCGAGCCACTCGACGACGCCTTCACCCTGCGCGACTTCCGCCGCCGCTTGCGGGCGCACCGCGGTCGCCTGAAGCCGCTCCTGCTCGACCAGTCGTTCCTTGCCGGGATCGGCAATATCTACGCCGACGAGGCGTTGTGGGCCGCCAGGCTGCACCCACTTCGCCTCGCGGCTTCGCTGCGGCCGGCCGACGAGAAGCGGTTGTACGAGGCCATTCGCCGGGTCCTGTCCGAGGCCGTCGACCGGCGGGGCAGCTCGATCGACGACTACACGGCGCCGGACGGCGACGGGGCGATGCAGGAGCGACTGCAGGTCTACCAGCGGACGGGGCAGCCGTGCCCGCGCTGCGGCCGCCCCATCCGGCGGCTCGTGGTCGGCGGGCGGTCGACGCATTTCTGTTCCTGGTGCCAGCGGCTCCGCGCCGTCGAGCGGCGGGCCGTGGCGAAGATCCTCGCGGCTGGCCCGCGGGATGCGGCCGCCGGTTCCTCGCGCAGCGAGCGAACGCGGCGGGCGGCGGAGACCCGCCGCGCGGCGGCCCGCCAGGCGATGGTGGCCGAGGAACCAGTCCCGCTGGAGGCCGGCTGATGTCGATCCTCCGACTCGAGGGCGTGACCCGCGAAGTCGGCACGTTCGTCATCCTCGATCACGTCACAGTCGCCATTGCGGTCGGCGATCGGGTCGGCCTGGTCGGACCGAACGGCGCCGGCAAGACGACGCTCCTCCGGATCGCCGCGGGTCTCGACGAGCCCGACGGCGGCGAGGTCCATCGGAAGCGGGGGCTGACGCTGGGCATGCTCGCCCAGGAGGCGCACCTCGACGCGATCTTCATGGGCGCGCCGGATCTCCGCTCCGCCGTGCGGCACGGCGCGGCTCACCTCGACCGGATGGCCGACGAGCTCGCCGCGCTCGAACGCGAGCACCGGGCCACCGAGCCGCGCTACGCCGAGCTGCAGCACCGCTTCGAGGTCCTGGGTGGCTACACCCTCGACCAGCGCGTCGACGAGACCCTGTCGGGACTTGGGTTCGCCCGGGACGACTGGGCCAGGCCGCCCGCGTCGCTGTCCGGTGGCGAGCAGACGCGCGCGGCGCTGGCGCGGCTGGTCGTCGCCGACCCCGAGCTCCTCATGCTCGACGAGCCGACGAACCACCTCGACCTCGACGCCCTCGAGTGGCTCGAGGAGCATCTGCGACGCCGCACCGGATCGCTCGTCGTCGCGTCCCACGACCGGGCCTTCCTCGACGCCACGGTCAGCCGCGTCTGGGAGCTCCGCGATCACCGCCTGACCCCGTTCCGCGGCGATTACTCCGCCTACCACCGGCAGCGGCAGGAACGCGACCTGCGACAGGTCAAGGACGTCGAGACGCAGGCGGATCAGATCGCCCGCGAACGCGAGCTGGTCCAGCGCTACCGGAGCCACCGCAAGTTCGCCAAGATGCACGAGCACGAGGCGCGGCTCGAGCGCCTCGAGGCCGGCCGCGTCGATGCGCCGAAGTCGAGCCGCAAGCTGCGTCTGCCGTCGGCGGCGTTAGCCGGCGGCGGCGCGGCCCGGTCGGGCGAGCTCGTCGTGCGACTCGACGGTCTCGTCGCGGGCTATCTCCCTCCGCGCGACGGAAACGGCGACCGCCCGGGTCCCAGCGAGCCGAAACCGGTCGTCCGCGTCCCGTTCCTGGCAGCGTCACGCGGAGAGCGGGTCGGCATCGTCGGCCCGAACGGCGCGGGCAAGACGACGCTGCTGCGCACGATCGCCGGTGACCTGCCACCGCTCGACGGGACGCTCGTCTTCGGCCATGCCGTCCAGCTGGGCTATCTCACCCAGCTGCGCCACGCCGCGATTCCGGGCGCGACCGTGCTCGACGCGCTGCTCGAGGCCATGCCGCTCACCCCGGGGGAGGCACGCGCCTACCTGGCTCGCTTCCTGTTCCGCGGGGACGACGCGTTCCAGGAGGTGCGTTCGCTGTCGGGCGGAGAGCGGTCGCGGCTCGAGCTCGCCCTGCTCGGGATCATGCCGTCCAACCTGCTCCTCCTCGACGAGCCGACCAACCACCTCGACATCCCGGCACGCGAGGCCCTCGAGTCATTTCTCGCCGAAACCCCCGCGACGCTCCTCGTGGTCAGCCACGACCGGCGCCTGCTCGAGACGGTCTGCGAGCGGCTGTGGGTCGTCGATCGAGGGCTCGCTGTGCCGTTCGACGGCGGCTATCGCCAGTGGCGTACCGCGGTGGCTGCGGGCTGGACGGTCGAGGCCGCCATCGAGCAGGAATCGCGCCGGTTGGCGGGGCGTCCGGTCGGGTCGGTTCGCTCCCCGCAGCGACCGTCAAGCTCGCCGTCGGGAGCGGAGGGGAGACGGCCGACCCGACCGGCCCGCGGAGTCGCGGCGCGCCGGGCGTCGGGGACGCGCCGCGAGCGCCTGTCCAAGGATGCCTACCGCAAGCAGAAGGCGACCGTCGAGGCGGACCTGACGCGACTCGGCCTGCGCAAGGGCCACCTCGAGCTGGCGATGGGCGACCCGGGAGTGCAGGGCAACTTCGTCGAGCTCCGGCGGATCGGCAGCGAGCTGGCCGACATCGACGCGGCGCTGCGCGCGGCGGAGGATGCCTGGCTCGAGCTCGAGGAGCGCGCTCCATGAGGGCAGCGCAGTGACGCCGGGGGGAGCTCGCGATCCAGGCGCCCCGCAGCGAACACTGCGCATCGGGCTGACGGGCCCGATCGGCTGCGGCAAGTCGACTGTCGCCGGCTGGCTGGCCGCTCGCGGGGCGGCCGTCGTCGACGCCGATGCCGTTGCCCGCCAGGTCACGGAGCCGGGAGGGCCGGCGCTGGGGGCGGTGATCGAGCGGTTCGGGCAGCGCGTGCGGCGTCCCGACGGGTCGCTCGACCGGGCGGCGCTGGCCGCGCTCGTGTTCGCCGATCCGGCGGCACTCGGCGCACTCGAGGCGATCGTCCACCCGGCTGTCCGCCCGCGGATCCTCGACGCCATCGCGGCGGCCGAGGCCCGCAATGCGCCGGCCGTGGTGGTCGAGGCGATCCGCCTCGTCGAGGGCGGCCTGGCCGAGGCGTGCGACGAGGTCTGGCTCGTCGCCTGCGAGCCCGATCAGCAACGGATCCGCCTCGCCGGCCGGGGCATGGACGCTGCGGACGCCGCGCGGCGGATCGACGCGCAGGGCTCGATCGTCGAACGCCTTCGCCCCCGCGCGAGCCGGGTGATCGACACGAGCGTCTCGCCGGCGGAGGCCGAGGCCGCAGTCGATGCAGCGTTCCGTGCAGCGATGAACCGGACCCGCTGAACGAAGGGCCACCCGGTCCGCGGCAGCGGACCGGGTGGCCACGGGAGGCGCGCCGGGTCAGCGGCGCTGGAGGATGCCGGCCCGGATCAGGGCGTCGCGGACGGGCTGGCCAACGGCCGGGGTGTGGGCTTCGTTGTTGGCTGGGCGGTCGGGATCGGGCCGTTGGCGGGCGGAAAGACCTCCGGGATCGGCAGGCCATAACGCCGGATGAGCATGTTGGTCGTGGCCCCCAGTCCGGACGCGTCGACGATCCGGACGTCCTGGTCCGGTCGGAGGGCGAGGCTGAACGAGGCGTTCCCGCTGGCCTGGAGATGGGCGATCTCCTCGGCCACCGGGAGGGTTGCCTTCAGGATGTAGAACTGGCCCGCCTTGGCCAGGATGAGGATGTCCTGGTAGGTGATCTTCGTCGTCTTGTCGGTGTAGTAGCGCCCGGCGTCGAGGACGGACTGCGGAACGTTGGCCGTCGCCGTGACGAAGACGTCGACCGTCTGGTTGGGCTCGAGCAGGCCGCCGACCGCGCGGTCGTCGGTGACCGTGATGGAGATCGCCCGCCAGGGCACGGAATCGGGTGTGATCGTGTCGGCCGGCCCCAGGATCGAGAACTGGCCCCCGGTGCTCGACGACGCGAGCAGGTTGGTCGTGATCAGCTGGCCCTGGAGGATCGTCACCGCCGGCACCCGGCCGATGACCCTGTCCGGGGTGCTGACGATGCCCTGCGCGTTCGTCGGGTCGATCGGCACGAGACGGACTTCGACGTCGGTCGGCTCGATCGGCTTGCGCGCCGCGATCGTCTGGGCGGCGACGACGACCGAGACCTTCGGCAGCCCGGCCTGGCCCGCCTGCTGCTGAGCCTGGTTGATGAGGTAGAACGCGGCGCCACCCGCGCCGAGGGCGAGCACGATCCCGAGCACGATGATCACCTTCGCGCGGCGACTCGTGTCCCGGTATTCCATCTCCATCTGGTCTGCCTCCCGTGCGGGCCGACCCGAACGGCCGCCCGCGGCGCTGGTTGGTGCCGTGCCCGCCGGCTAGTTCCAGGGCACCAGGCGCGCCACCTGACCGCGGCGCAGCTGGGGATCGTTCATGTCCGCGTAGACGCCCGAGATGGCGTAGCCGTCGACCGAGTTGCTGGTGACGTCGGTGATCCGGAAGACCGCGAACCCCATGACGTCGACGTACTCGTTCGAGGTGGATCCGGTGGCGATGTCGAAGATGAACGGGATCTGGCGGGTCACGACCTGACCGGCGCTGTTCGTGCCGGTCGCCCGCACGGTCAGGGGATATTCACCCGGGCTCAGACTCCCGCCGTTGATCGTCACGGTCGCCGAGCGGTTGCCGCTGCTCGTCAGGTTCAGCGTCGTGGGGGTGATGTTCACCGAGCCGATGCCCGCCGGGAGGACGCCGTTGTCCTGGGGCCCGCCCTCGACCGACAGGGTGATGTTGCCGCCGAACGTGCTCGAGCCGCCGCCCGTGCTGAAGGTCATCGTCCCGCTGCCCGTCGCGCCGGTCGTCGCGACCGGGATGACCATGCCGGCGCTGCTGCTCGAGAAGTCCCTCGCGACGCCGCCGATGTTGATGGCCACGGGGTAGAAGTGGTCGGTCAGGTAGGGGCTCGACGAGTGGCCCTTGACCCAGACCGTGTAGACGCCGACCGGGGCGCCGGTGGTCGAGAAGGTCGCCCACTTGACGGTCGTGTTCGGTGTCGCCGGATCGGGTGACATCGTGATCGCCGAGAGGGTCGTGCCGTATGGGTTGGCCGGGTCGCCCCAGTCCTTGAACGCCGTCGTCGTCACGACGCCGGTGAACGAGGCGTTCTTCGACAGGGTCATCGACACCGCGTTGTTGCGGTTCTGCGTCGTTCCGATCGTCTGGGTGTTGGCGACGGTGTAGCTGAAGTCCGGGATCGTCATCGTCGTTCCCGAATAGACGGCGGCGAGGATCTCGTCGCCGGGCGCGTAGCGCTGTCCGATGGCGTCGACGACGATGCCCGCCGTGTTGCCGTCCATGATCCCGACCTGGTCGTTGGGGTCCGGCGGGGTCGTGGCGGCCGGGAAGGCGGGTCCGGGGTAGCCCGGCACGACCCAGCCGGCCTCGGTCGACTTCAGGGTGTTCGGGCTGGTCCCGGACGTCACGCCGTTGTAGAAGAGGTTCGACGACGACGACGCGAAGTCGCGGATGTCGAGGACGACGAAGCCGCGGAAGCTGGCGTTGTTGGCGGGGGCCGCACCCTGGCCGACGAGGGCGATGATCGGACCGTGGTGCGACGGGTCGTTGTTCAGGTTGCTGGCGTCGTAGTCCATTCCTGCCGACGGATCGGTCCGCAGGCTGTCGTTGGTCGACGTCCCGAGGCACGACGTGTCGGACGTCGCGATGAGGTCGTAGAAGTCGTTCGTGCCGATCGCGCACGGCGCCGTTGCGCCGGTCGTGGGCCCGGGGGCATTGATGAAGTGGCGGACGGCGATCGGCAGCATGTCGCCGACCGACCGGACGCGGGCGTGGGCGATGATCGTGTTCGTGCCGAGCCCGATGACCCGCCCGAAGGTGTAGCCGACGTCGCTCTGGACGGCGACCCGAATGTCGCTGCCGGTGACGAGGATCCCGTTCGTCAGGTAGGCCGGATCGCCGGAGTGGCCCGCCTCGTAGTCGGGCGTGGCCGGCGGCAGCCCTGGGCTCGATCCGTTGGGGCTGCCGAGGAAGTTGCGGGCCAGGACGTCCCGCGCCTGGGCGTCCGCATCGCTCAACGTCTCGCCGCGGATCAGGGCGTTGGCCATCGCCAGGGCTCCGGCGTCGGCCGCGTTCTGGAGGAACCTCCGCTCGCTGTAGAAGCGGCCGATGTCGAAGGCGAGGCTGGCGAAGGTCAGCAGCATGACCAGGCCCATGGCGAAGATGACCAGGACTTGGCCGTCGGGTCGGGCCGCCGTCCGCCGCGCGGCCATCAGTTGATCACCATCGTGACTTCGCCGACCAGCCGCAGCCGGCCACCGCCGTCTGACGGCAGGAAGCTGGAGATGATCGGGATGATGAGGTCCTGGTGATAGCTCGCCCGGACGGTGATCGTCTCGCCCCGCCGGCAGTCGGTGTCGGTCACGCCGGCCGGGACGGCGTAGGTCACGACGAGGTCGCCGTTCGTGAAGACGAGGCCGCTCTTCGTCCACGTCGAGCCGGTCGCGAAGTTCGGCGAGACCTTCGAGAGGAGGTTCATCGACGCGATCAGGGCGTCCTTGATCACGTCGTTCCGCGACTGGTCGTTCTGGTCCTTCGAGTCGGCCGAGTCGCAGACGAAGACCGAGCCGCTGCGGGCGCCTTCCCGGGCGGCGTTCGTCATCGTGACGTACGAGTTGAAGATGAACCCGAACTGGATGATCCCCAGCAGGACGAGGAAGAGCGGGGTCAGGACGAGGGAGAACTCGACCAGGCTCTGGCCCCGCGGGCCGGCCGTGCGGGGCGAGCCCGGGCGGGGGCTGGCGGCTGGGCGCGCCGGACCGCCGGCCCGGCGCCTACGGCCGGGGGACACGAGCCGCATCGACGGACAGACCTCCGCACGCTGGGTTGATCAGCTGAGTGTCGACCGGGTGGTCCCGGTGCGGGAATGGGTCGTTCGTCCGGTGCGGCTTACCACTCCCGTACGACCGGGTCGTCCGCCCGTCTCACGTTCGCCTAGAACGGACGTTCGAAATGGTGGCCGGAATGCTATCCTGTCGAGCGTGCCCGACTTCAACCTCGTTGCCGATTTCCAGCCGACCGGCGACCAGCCGGCCGCGATCGCCAAGCTCGCGGACGGCCTCGGTCGTGGGCTCCGCCACCAGACCCTCCTCGGGGCGACGGGGACGGGCAAGACGTTCACGATCGCCCACGCCATCGCCAGGCACCAGAAGCCGACGCTCGTCCTGGCCCACAACAAGACCCTGGCCGCCCAGCTCTACGCCGAGTTCCGCGAGTTCTTCCCGGACAACGCCGTCGAGTACTTCGTCAGCTATTTCGACTACTACCAGCCGGAGGCCTACCTGCCCCGGTCGGACACCTACATCGAGAAGGACTCGAGCCGGAACGACGAGATCGACCGGCTGCGCCACGCGGCGACCCACGCCCTGTTCGAGCGACGCGACGTCATCATCGTCGCCAGCGTCTCCTGCATCTATGGCCTGGGGGCCCCGGTCGACTACGGGGCGACCGTCCTTCGCCTGCGCCAGGGTGGCCAGTACCGCCGCGACGCGGTCCTCCGGCAACTGGTCGACCTCCAGTACCAGCGCAACGACGCGGCCCTCCAGCGGGCCCGGTTCCGGGTCCGGGGCGATACGCTCGAGTTCCAGCCGGCCTCGGAGGAGACGCTCGTCCGGGTCGAGTTCTTCGGCGATGAGGTGGAGCGGATCACCGAGCTCGACCCGCTGACGGGCGAGCTCCTCGCCGAGCGTCGCGACGTCAACGTCTACCCGGCGACCCACTACGTCACGCCCCAGGACAAGCTCAAGCTCGCCATCGTCGATATCGACGCCGAGATGGAGGAGCGGGTGGGCCAGCTCGAGGCGGAAGGCCGCATCCTCGAGGCTGCCCGCCTGCGCCAGCGGACGACCTTCGACCTGGAGATGATGCGGGAGCTGGGCTTCTGCACCGGGATCGAGAACTACTCCCGACACCTCTCCCGGCGCGAGGCGGGCAGCCGGCCGTGGACCCTGCTCGACTACTTCCCCCCGGACTGGCTGCTTATCGTCGACGAGTCGCACATGACGATCCCGCAGGTCGTCGGGATGTACAAGAACGACCGGACCCGCAAGGAGATCCTCGTCGACTTCGGGTTCCGCCTGCCGTCGGCGCTCGACAACCGGCCGCTCACGTTCGAGGAGTTCGAGGGGCACCTCAACCAGGTCGTCTACATGAGCGCCACCCCGGGCCCGTACGAGCTCGAGCGAAGCGAGAAGATCGTCGAGCAGTTGATCCGCCCGACCGGGATCGTCGACCCCGTCATCCACGTCCGCCCGACCGACGGTCAGATCGACGATTTGCTGGAGGAGATCCGACGGCGCGCCGAGCGCGGCGAGCGAGCCCTCGTGACGACCCTGACGAAGAAGATGGCGGAGGATCTGGCCGACTACCTGCGCGAGCTGGGGGTCAAGGTCCAGTACCTCCACAGCGAGGTCGACACCCTCGAGCGGATCGCCATCCTGCGCGACCTTCGGCTGGGCGTCTTCGACGTGCTCGTCGGGATCAACCTCCTGCGCGAGGGGATCGACCTGCCGGAGGTCACCCTCGTGGCGATCCTCGACGCCGACAAGGAGGGCTTCCTGCGGTCGGCCTGGTCGCTGATCCAGATGACCGGCCGGGCGGCCCGCAACATCGGCGGCGAGGTGATCATGTACGCCGACCGGGTGACCGAGTCGATGCGGGCGGCGATCGACGAGACCGACCGACGCCGGGGCATCCAGGAGGCCTACAACCGCGAGCGCGGGATCGAGCCGACGACCATCGTCAAGGGCATCCACGACCTCAACGAACGGCTCCGTTCGGTCGCCGAGTCGACCCAGGTCTACACGAGCGAGCGCGGGGCCGAGCTGTCCGAGCTGGATCGCGGTCGGGTCGAGCAGCTGGTGGCCCAGATGGAGGCGGAGATGAAGGGGGCCGCGAGGCAGCTCGAGTTCGAGCGTGCGGCGGCGCTGCGCGACGAGATCCAGCAGGTCCGGCTACGGGTCCTCGAGCAGGACGCCTCCGTGACCGTGGGGCGGGCTGCCGAGCGCGCCGCGCGAGGTGACGGGCTCGTGGGGGCGGCCGACCGGAAGCGTGACCGCGCCCGAGCGGACGCTCGAGCCATGGCGCCGGCGTTCGAGGTCACCAGCGTGACGGTGCTGCCCGCCGAGGAAGAGCCGGGTGACACCCCCGACGGCGGCCCGACGCCGGACGAGAACACGGCCTCCGACTGGCTGCCGGGGATCAAGGACGAGCACGACGACGACGGCGGCTGGCAGGCCCGTTGGCTCGACCGGCCCACCTGGGATCGATCCGTGACGCCGAACGTCGTCCACCGAACGGGCACCCGCCCGCCACGGCCCGGGCGCCGCCGCCGCTGACCGCCTGGGTCGACGCCCGGCATTTCTGTTGCGCTCAGGCACCACCCGGCACCAGCCTGCACCAAACCGATCCGCACCTATTGACGCCGCAACGCATACTGGCCCCTCGTCGCGGCGCGCATCCGTTCGCGAGGGCCACCGTCACCACGGCCCTCGCGATGCCCAGCCGTCGCGACCGTAGGGGACCGCGCCACGAGTGGAGGGCCATGGCCCGCCGTCCCGGGGGAAGAGCCAGGCGACTCGTCGAGTCGGCATGTCCGCCGACCGATGACGCCTTCGCGCTCCCGGCGGAACCGCTCATCTCGAGCGGCGCGGCACGCATCGGCTGTTCTGCAGGGGTCGTCATCGGCTGAGTTGCGCGCGCTGCGCGTGTGGAGGGTGGGTCATGTCAGGCCGAACCGCAGGGCAGGCTTCGATCCGGAATCGCCTGGGAGCGGCGGTGGGGTCGGCACTCCTCATGTCCTCCCTGGTGGGATGGTTCGCACCTGTCGCGGCCGCGGGGCCGTTGTCGATCACCAACGTCGACAGCCCCGACCCGGTCCAGTCCGGCGCCCAGATCCTTTACACGATCGTGGTGACGAACACCGGCGGCTCCAAGGTCGACAACATCGTCCTGACCGACCAGGTCAACAGCGTCGTTGGCTTCGGCAACCCGCCGCTGCTCGACGTCGTCAGCACGCGCGGCAACTGCACCCAGACGAACACCCAGGTCACGTGCAACGCCGGCTCGATCGAGGGCCGCGGCGTCTGGACCGTGACGGTCCGCGGCGTCGTCACCGCGCCATCCGGGACCACCATCAACAACATCGCGACGGTCGTCGCCAGCAAGTCCGCCCAGACCTACACGACCTCCGCGGCCGCGACGACCCAGGTCCAGGGGAGCGGCCCCGGCGGACCGAGCCCGGACCTCACCATCGCCAAGAACGGGCCGCTCCAGGTGACACCGGGGACGGGGATCACCTACACGCTGACGGTCAACAACCTGGGCAATGGCAACGCCGTCGGCGTCAAGGTGACCGACACGATCCCGGCCGCCATCACCCCGGTCACCGTCAACGCGACGAGCCTGTTCACCTGCTCCATCGCCGCCCAGACGGTCACCTGCCTCAATGGGCGGGTCAACGCGGGCTCCAACGCCACGATCACGATCAACGGCAATGTGTCCTCAGCGGCGGCGGGCACCCTCGAGAACACCTCGGTCGTCGACCCGGAAAACACGATCGACGAGGGGATCCTGGGCGACACGGCCGACGCCGCCGAGCTCAACAACTTCTCGAACACGGTCGTCACGAACGTGTCACCGGTACCGCCCCCGGTCACCGACGCCATCACCCTCGACAAGCAGGGACCGGCATCGGCCATCCCGGGGCAGCTGATTCAATACACCCTCCACGTCAAGAACGGCACCCTCGGCAGGGCCGACTACCTCACCCTGACCGACGGGACGCAGGGACTCCAGGCGGCCAGCCTCCGTGTCGTGAGTGCCGTCGCCTCGAGCGGGACGACACCCCAGTGCGTCGTGGCCGCGCCGACCGTCAGCTGCACGATGACCCGGCTCGCGGTCGACGGCACGCTCGACGTCGTGATCGAAGGGATGGTCGTCGCCTCCGCCGGATCGACCATCATCAACAGTGCGGCCGTGAACGCGAACATCAGGAACACGGGCTACACAGCGCGTGACGAAGTCCAGACGATCATCAACGCCGGCATCGACCTCACGATCACGAAGGCGGACAGCCCTGATCCGGTCTGCGCAAGCTCGTTCCCCAACTTCGGGACGACGGCCTGCCGTGGCGGACTGACCTACACCTTTGTCGTCGGCAACAGCGGCATCAACACGGCGTCCAACGTCGTTGTCCGCGACCCGCTCCCGCCCGGCACGACATTCGACCCCAATCCCGCGGTCTCCGACCCACGCTGCAGCGTTCTGGCGGGCATCGTCACCTGCACCATCGTCAGCCTTCCCGGTGGCGCGACCGACACGATCAAGATCAACGTCGTGGCGCCCGCAACGCTCGGGACCATCACCAACACGGTGACCGTCGACCCGTTCAACGCGATCCTCGAGGCCGACGAGACGAACAACATCGCGGTTGCGACGACGACGGTGGCAACCGGCATCGACCTGGTGATCCGCAAGGACGACGAGACGAACGACCCCGGTGACGCGCCACCGAACTTCAACATCATCGACAGCCTGCCGGGGTTCGACCCGATCGCGACGAGCGGCACACAGACCTACACGATCACCGTCGACAACCTGGGCACCCAGGACGCCACCGGCATCCGCGTGCGCGACGCGCTGCCGGCCGGAACGACCTTCCTGAGCGCCACCGGCGACCATCTCTTCACCTGCTCGCAATCGAGTGGGACTGTCGAGTGCGTCGGTGGGGCCATTCACGGCACCAACTGGGAGCTCTACCAGGGCAACGGCCCGGACTTCGCGACGATCATCATCAAGGTCTTCGCGATGCCGAACGTCGGCACGATGCACAACGAGGTCCGCGTCGACCCGCTGAATGAGATCGCCGAGTACGACGAGACCAACAACTTCGACTTCGAGGACACGGTCGTCGGGACCGGCAACGCCGGCGTAGGGGCGTTCAACCAGCTGACGGTCACGAAGACGCAGATCAGCCCGGCGGGCGCGACGCCCGCCGACTTCGAGGTCGCGACCAACGGCACCCTGATCTACAACCTCCACGTCCAGAACCTTGGCACCGACCCGGTCAGTAACGTCGTCGTCAAGGACTTCCTGCCGAGTGGGACGCGCTTCATCCAGGCCTCGGACACCGGGTCCGGTTCGGCCGCCTTCTTCTGCTCGCATGACGGGTCGGCGTTCGGTGGCGTCGTGACCTGCACCGGCGGCGACCTGTCCGGGTCTGTCAACACGATCCCGGGCGTGCCGACGTCGCGCGACATCACCGTCACGGTGTTCGCGCCGAACACGCCGGGGACGTACACCAACCTGGCAACCGTCGATCCCGACAACCTCGTCCCCGAGGGCAACGAGTTCGACAACGACTCGAGCATCCAGACCAAGGTGACGGTCGGTGGCCACAACGCGTTCAACGAGCTGACCATCCTCAAGAGCCAGACCGACCCGGCCGCCAACCAGGTCGCCACGTCGAGCATCGTCACGTACCAGATCGTCGTGACGAACGCCGGCACAGACCCGGCCTTCAACGTTCGTGTCCTCGACACGCTTCCGGCCGGCTTTACGTTCGTCTCGGCGGTCGACCTGGCCGGCGCGACGGATCCGTTCAGCTTCGACTGCGCGCCCGCAGCGGGCAACACCATCGACTGCACGGGTGCCACCCTGAGCGGCACGCCGAACACCGTGCCCGGTGAGCCGATCACCCGGACCATCGAAGTCAAGGCTCGTGCCTCGTCGATTCCCGGCACGTATATCAATACGGCCCGGGTCGACCCGGCCAACACGATCCCCGAAGGCAACGAAACGAACAACCTGGCGCAGGCGATGACGACCGTGAAGGTCGGTACACCGACCGGCTTCGTCGACCTGAGCCTGACCAAGTGCGACCAGCCGCCGGCTCCTTGCACCATCGACTCCGATCCGGTCGTTCCGAGCGGCAACGTGACCTACGTCCTGACCGCGACGAACAACGGCACGGATCCGGCCTTCAACGTGAAGGTGACCGACGCCCTGCCGGCCGGTACCGGATTCGTTTCAGCGGCTGACACGGCCCCTGGCGCGGGCGCCTTCACCTGCACCTTCGGCTCGGGTGTCATCACCTGCAGCGGCGGCACGATCGACGGTTCCGCCGACCTCATCCCGTCACTCCCGACGTCGCGCACGATCGAGGTGGTCCTGACGGCGCCCGCCTCCAACGGGACCATCACGAACCAGGCGGCGATCGACCCGGACAACGCCATCGCGGAGTCGAACGAGACCAACAACTCGGCCGTCCAGACCACGACCGTCTCGTCGAAGATCAACCTGACCCTCGACAAGCACGGTCCGGACACCGCCCACCAGAACGACACGGCGGACTACGTCATCACGGTCAAGAACGAAGCCGTGTATGGCGGCGGCGCAACGGCCTTCGGCGTCCGCGTCCACGACGCGCTGCCGGTCGGGCTGATCCCGCTGAGTGTCGAAGCGACCCCCAGCAACATGATCTGCCAGATCACGGAGAACCCGGTGAACGTCGTCGACTGCGTCGGCGACATGAGCGCTCCAGGGGCCTCGCCGGACAGCTCCACCGTGACCATCACGATCCATGTGTTCGTCACGGCCGACGGCGGGACCCTCGACAACGAGGCCTGCGTCGACCCGACCGATCCGAGTCATCCGAACGGGACGATCATCGAGTCCAACGAGGGCGACAACTGCAAGACGAAGACGACCACGGTCCTCAAGCTCGCGCCGGACCTCCTCGTCAACAAGACCGTCGACGCGTCGACCGCGACGCCTGGCCAGACCCTGACGTACACCGTCACCGTCTCCAACGTCGGCAACGCGTCGGCGGCCAGTCCGATCACGGTGACGGACGAGCTCGATCCGGCGAAGGTCGACTTCGTGTCGGCCAGCGGGACGAACGGCTTCAACCCGTGCACCTTCTCGTCACCCGATGTGACGTGCACGGGCGGCGGCCTCGCGCCCGGCGACTCCACCACGATTACCATCGTGGCCAAGGTGAAGACCGGGGTGACCGGCTCGATCGTCAACAAGGCGAGCGTCCCGGACAACACGCCATTCGACAGCGGGGCCCCCGAGTGCGCGGGCAGTGCCTGCGTCAACGAAGGCGATCCCGCCAGCTCGTCGACCAACGCCGACAACACGGCCAGCGTCACGACCTCCATCGGCGGCTCGGGCATCGACCTCGTCATGCTGAGCCTCACCGACGACATCGACCCGACGGCGCCCGGCGGCATCGTGACCTACACCGCGACCGTGAAGAACCAGGGCACGGCCGATGCGACCGGCGCAGTCATCAGGGTCACCCTGCCGGCCACCGGCCTGAACCACATCATTTCGAGTGCATCGAACGGGTTCCTGTGCACCTTCCTGTTCCCGAACATCGACTGCACGGGCAACCTGCCGTCCGGCGGCACGACGGTCATCACCGTGGTGACCGATGTGACGGCGACGGCGCCGCCGGACACCTCGGTCACCGTTACGGCGACCGCCGATCCGGCTCTTGCCATCGTTGAGGACGACGAGACCAACAATACGAAGAGCCAGACCACGACCGTCAGTGCCAGCTGTGCGACAGGTTGTGTCGACCTGGTCGCGAGCCCGATCGTGGTGTCGCCGGCCGCCGTCCACGTGGGCGACACGGCAACATTCATCGTCGGCGTTGGCAATGCCGGCGACACCGCGACGGGGACGTTCGATATCGATCTCAAGCTGAGCGGCGCCGGCTATGACTTCGATGGCAGCGGTTTCGAAAATGTTCAGCCGAGCGCCGACTACAGCGCAACGCCCGGCGCCACGACCGGGTTCGACTGCAACTTCGGCGTCATCCCCATTCCAGCAGACACGGTCCGCTGCACGGGCGACCTCAACGGTGGCCAGGGCGTCCTGATCATCCTCAAGGTTCACGTCACGTCGACCGGAACGACGGGCCACCTCGACCTGCACGTGACGGCCGACTCGGGCGGCACCGAGACCGAGTTCTCGGAAACGAACAACGAGGCGAACGCGAGCGTCACGGTCGCACCGTAGCGACGAGAGCAACGCCGGAACCACGGAGACCGAGATGGACATCGACCTCAGCAGCAACCGTCGCAGCGGGGCTACCCGCCGTCTCCGTTGGCTTGTGCTGCTCCCGACGCTTGCCCTCCTGGGGGCGAGCGTGGCCGTGGCCGGGGCGCTTGTCATCCCGCAGCCGGCGGCCTACGCCGCGACCGGCTGTCGGATCTACGTGGCCAGCGGCGATGACATCGCCGCGGGCCACGACCTCAACGACAACTCGAAGCGCTACCCGGAGCAGCTCATCGCCGACCACATCAAGACACCCGGGTGGTGCCTCTTCAATCAGGGCAAGAACGGGCAGACCTCGTCGAGCTACATCACCGGCGGCGGCCTGGCCAGCGCCTACAACATGCGCCCCGACTTCCTCACGATCCAGCTCGGTGAGCAGAACAGCACGATCGTCAACCTCATCACCGACTGCTTCGACAAGGTCAAGGACCACGACTTCAGCGGCGCCAATTCGTGCGCTGCACAGATCCTGGCCAACTCGTCGCTGTGGACCAGCCTCAAGAACAACTACACCACGATCCTGCAGCAGACCCGGGTCATGATGTCGCAGCGGCCGCAGCTGGTCGTGGCCATCGTCAACTACCCGAACCCGTATCCGCACGCGGACACGGCGGCCGAGAAGATCGCCGAGCTCTGTGTGCCGCTCATCGACACAATCCCCACCTGCTTGGCGCGCTGGGTGCAGCTGCCGCCGGCGCTGATCGTCATCGATCAGGTCTTCCAGAAGCTGAACACGACCCTCAAGGAGTCGATGGGCCCGTTCAACCAGGGCCCCAGCGGCAACCGCTGGGTCTACGTCGACGCCTATCCGAAGCTCAAGGACCACTGCATGAAGATGGAGGTCACGATCAAGACCACCGTCGAGCATCCCGAGGAGGAGGGCGCCGTGCACCAGCACGACTCGCCCGCCGTGAACTTCGGGTGCGACAAGCCGTGGTTCGTCGCGGGGTCGGACGGATCGAAGTCCCCCGACTACCTCGACCCGGCCGCCATCGGCGTCCTGACGCAGAAGAGCCAGACGACGAGCGGGATGGGCGTCTACCCGAACGCCGACGGGCACAAGTGCATCGACGACGCGACGTGGGAAGCCGACACGATCGACCCGGGGACGACGCCACTCAAGTGGAAGCTGGGTTACGGCGAGGCGTCCAACTCCGACATCTGCAACTGATCTCCCTCGTCAGGACGTCCGGGTAGATAGCCAGGCGAGGGCGACGGCGAAGAAGGTCGCGGCCACGGCGACGACCGGCGCGAGCAGGCCACCTCGCCCGTCGGTGAGCGCCAGGATCGAGGCGACGGCACCCAGCGCATTGAACGTGATGGCGGCGAGGTTCTGGATCCGGATCTCGCCGAACGTCGGGCTCGACACCTCGATCAGGCCGGCCGCGGCGTAACCGATCGTGGCTGCCCCTGCGAGTCGGTAGATGAAGGTGTCCGTCCCGGCCAGGCCGAACAGCGAGGCGAACGTCCCGGGCACGAACAGCGGCAGGAACCCGAAGACGGCCGCGGACAGGGTGGCCAGCCCAAGGACGACCCGAAACCCGCCGTCGAGCGCTCGCCGCGCGGGCGCCGGCGGGCC
>JBGPDX010000036.1:0-17962 GCA_041482475.1 Candidatus Limnocylindria bacterium
CGGACGGGTCCGAACGAGGCGGCCGTCACGACCACATCCGCGCCGCCGACGGCCTCGCGCGCGGAGCCGGCGGCGAGCGCCGCGCCGATCCCGGGGGTGGCGCGCGCCGCGGCCGCCAGGGCCGCCGCCCGATCCGGATGGCGATCGAAGACCCTGAGCTCGACGCCGGGCAGCACGTGGCCGAGCACGGCCAGGTGGCTCCGGCCCTGGACGCCCGCACCCACGAGAGCGGCCCTGACCGTTCCACGGATCTTCGGCGCAAAGTGTCGGATCGCCACGCCGCTGACCGCCGCCGTTCGTTCGGCGGTGATGGGGCCGCCATCGAGGATGGCGATCGGGACGCCGGTCGCAGCGTCGTTCAGCACCACGATGGCATGGAGGGCCGGCAGGCCACGGGACGCGTTCGCCCCGAACCCGGCGATCCATTTCATCCCCAGCAGGTCGCCGTCGGGCGCGCTCGCGCGGAGGTGGGCCGGCATGGCATGGGCGAATGAGCCGTCCGGGCGGGGATGGACGGCGATCTTCGGCGGCAGCTCCGCCCCGCCGGGTGTCGCCAGGGCGGTGAGGGTCAGCTCCGCCAGGCCGAGACGCTCATCGAGCGTCGGCATCGCGGCGCGGACGTCGTCGGCCGACAGGTAGCGGAGCGGGGGGAATGACGGCGCCATCGGCGGCAGTGTAGGCAGTGGCGCACACTCGCCGCGGTGACCGCACGGCCCAGCCGGTACGATCCGGGCGATGACCGCCATCGACACGGTTCGCAGCGCCGAGAACCTGAAGCTCGAGCGCGACGCGATCGCCCTCTACGACGCCCTCGCCTCGATCGAGAAGAACGAGCGCAGAGCGGCCGCGTTCCGGACGATCGCCTCGAACGAGCGGCGCCACGCCGGGATCTGGGCGTCGAAGCTGGAGGCGCTCGGGGCGGTAGTCCCGCCGCCGAGCGGGCCCCGCCTGCGGGTCCGCTTCATCATCGCCGTCGCCCGCCTGTTCGGGACCCACGCCGTCTCCGACCTCGTCCAGGCCCTCGAGGGCGACGAGGAGCAGGCGTACGATGCCCAGTCGTCGCCGGAGGTCGCCTCGATTGCCGCCGACGAGCGCCAGCACGCCGAGATCTGGAAGCGACTCGCGGATTCGAAGGCGGTGGCGGCGAGCGCCGCGGCCGTCGTCGGACCGGCCGGTCGCGACGGTGTCGGCGACGCAGGCCGCGTCCGCGCGCCGGCGGACATCGGGCGCCGCGAGGGCTGGCATCGGACGGCCCGCTCGGGAACCCTGCGGGCGGTCATCTTCGGCGTCAGCGACGGGCTCGTCAGCAACCTCTCGCTGGTCATGGGCGTCGCCGGCGCGTCGGGCGCGTCGAACTTCATCCTGCTGGCCGGGATCGCGGGCCTCCTCGCCGGCGCGAGCAGCATGGCCGCCGGGGAGTACATCTCGATGCAGTCCCAGCGTGAGCTGTTCGAGCGCCAGATCGCGCTCGAGCGCGCCGAGCTCGAGGCGATGCCCGAGGAGGAGGAGGCAGAGCTGGCGGCGGTGTACCGCTCGAAGGGTTTCCTGCCGGACGAGGCGGCGCGGATCGCCCACCGCCTGTTCGCCGATCCCGAGACGGCCCTCGACACCCTCGTCCGCGAGGAGCTGGGCCTGGATCCCGATGAGCTGGGATCGCCGTGGGGCGCGGCCTTCGGGTCGTTCGTCGCCTTCGCCATCGGCGCGACGGTGCCGGTCCTGTCCTACCTCGTCGCCGGCGGCGCGGTGGCGTTCTACGGGGCGTTGGGGCTCAGCCTGGCAGCATTGTTCGCGGTCGGCGCCGCGGTCAGCCTGCTAACCGGCCGCGGCGCGATCTTCTCGGGGCTGCGCCAGGTCGCGATCGGCGCGGCCGCCGCCGCCGTGACGTACGCCGTCGGGACGCTCATCGGCGTTGGCGCCGGCGTCGGCTGAGCGATGCCGGGAGCACGCGCCGTCGTCGCGGCGCTCGCGGTGGGGCTCGTCGTCGGCGGCTACGTGGGGCTGTGGCTCCACTGGCCGACGTTCCTCGCCGTCGCCGCCGGGGCGGTGATGGCGATCGTGCTGCTGCTGATCGCTTCGTCCCTGGGCGACGATCCGGCCGGGGACGACGCGGCGTGGCGCGAGGCCGCCCCGGATCTCGTCGCCGGGTCCACGGGGGATGCGGAGACGCCGCCGCCGGAGCACGCACGGCGGTGACGAGGGCGGAGCTCGAGACCCGGCTCGCCGGCGAGGGCCTCGACGCCGCCGCCTGGTCGAACGGCCCGGCCGATCGCTATGGCGCGCACGATCACGGTTACGACAAGGTCCTCGTCGTCGCCGAAGGCTCGATCCGGTTCGGGCTGCCGGACGCGGGGCGCGACGTCGAGCTCGCCGCCGGCGACCGGCTGGACCTTCCGGCCGGGACGGTGCACGATGCCACAGTCGGGCCCTCCGGCGTGACGTGCCTCGAGGCGCACGTGCCGCCGGGCACGCTGCCGGCGGTCGAGCGCCGCGCGGCGGGGACGTGGTGAGGCTCGAGGGGGCGTCGGAGGCGCTGCGGTAGGCTTGCCGCCCCGGCGATTTCGGGAAACCGGTCACGCCACGAGGCGCGTAGTCCATGCCAGAGGTTCGTTCGGGCGCGTACGACGAAGCCGCCCTCGTCCGCGAGGTGGCTGGCGGATCCGAATCCGCCCTGGCGACCCTCTACGACCGGCACGCGGATGCCGTCTACGCCGCCGCCTGCCGGCTGACCTCTGACCGGCAGGTCGCCGAGGAGGTCGTGCAGGAGACGTTCCTCGCGTTGTGGAACCGAGCGGAGCTCTTCGATCCGGCCGTTGGGTCGCTGGCGGCCTGGATCCATACGATCGCGCGCAACCGGACCGTCGACCGGCTGCGCGCCGCGGGTCGTCGCCCGAACCTGATCGCCCTGTCGTCCGTGGCGGGCGGCGACGAGGACGGCACGGCGGCGCTCGAGCGGATCGTGTCGTCCGGCGAGGTCCTGGGCGGCGCCAACCTGGGCCCCGGGCCCGAGGGGGCGATCGAATCGGCGGAGCTGCGGGCGACGCTGCAGGACGCGCTGGCGACCATGCCCGACCAGGAACGGACGGTCATCGTCCTCGCCTACCGCGAGGAGCTGTCGCAATCGGAGATCGCCGAGCGCCTGGGCTGGCCGCTGGGGACGGTCAAGACGCGGACCCGGCGGGCGCTGCTGCGCCTGCGCGGGATCCTCGCCGGCGAGAGCGGCACCCGAGCCGGGCTCGAGGCGGTACGGGTTCCGGCCGGCAAGGGATCGATCGAATGACGGCCATCCGAACCCGCCCTGGACTGCGCGCGCACGGAGCGGTCGATGGACCACGCTGAGGCGCGCGAGATCCTCGAGCTCGCCGCCGTCGAGCCGGGCGGCCTCGCCCGGCTCATGGCCGGCGATACCCCCGAGGCGGCGGCGCTGGCCGGCCACCTCGCCGGCTGCGTCGAATGCACCCGGGAGATGGCGCGGCTTCGGCGCGTCGCCGGGATCGTGCGCGGGGTGGTCCGAACCACCCCGCCGCCCGAACTGCGGGAGCGAACCCTGGCCTTCGTCCGCGCGGTGGGCCGGGACCGGTCCGGCGCCAGTCTCGCCCCGGGAGTTGCGGCTGCGGTCATGCCGGCCCTCGGCCCGGCTGCGGCGGGGATGCCGGTCGCGTCCTCGCCGGCTGATCGCGGCAGACGGTGGGGAAGGCTCGCGGCCCTCGCCGCGGTCATCGCGCTGGCTGTCGTCGGCACCGGCGTCGCCATCGTCCAGAGTCGGGCCGTCGGGGATCGGGACGCCACGATCGCCCAGCAGGCGGAGGGCCTGAACGACCTCGCGACCGTCACGGCCTGGACCCTGCGAGTCAGCGGGCAGCCGGACGCGCGTCGCGTCGAGCTGGCCGCTGCGGCCGCCCCGAAGGGCCACGGGACGCTCCTCTTCTCACCGGCGACGCGCGAGCTGGTCGTCGTCGCCATGGGCCTCGCTCGGCCACCGGCCGGCTACGAGCTGCGCTGCTGGGTCGAGTCCGACGGCACGCGCCGGAGTGTCGGCAGGATGTTCTTCGGCGGGGGGATGTCGTACTGGGTGGGCCCGGTCGACGCGGTGAGTGGGCTGTCCGGCCACGCCAGGTTCGGCGTCTCGCTGGTCGACCTGTCGGCACCGGGCGTGCAGGGCGATCCCGTCCTCGTCGGGGAGCTCTAGCTCCGTGGCCCGCGCGGACACGCGCCGGGGCGGCGCGAAACGACGGCAGGCCGAAGCGGAGGAGCAGGCGCCCGTCCAGGCCGGACGCGCTGCGCCCCGCGCGGGCAACCTCGTTCCCGAGGCGACGGTCGCCGCGATGTTCGACGAGATCGCGCCCGTCTACGACCGCCTCAACACCCTGATGACGTTCGGGTTCGACGCGCGCTGGCGTCGCTGCGCGGTCGACGCCGCGAGGTTGCGGACCGGCGGCTCCGTCATCGACGTCGCCTGCGGCACCGGCAAGCTCGCCCTCGAGCTGGCCGACCGCGTCGGCCCGTTCGGCCGCGTCCTCGCCGTCGACCTGTCGCCCGGGATGATCCGCCGCGCGGCGGCGACCCATCGCGACGTGGTCCAGCTCGAGTTCCGCGTCGGCAATGCCCTGTCGCTGTCCGCGGGCGACGCGGAGTTCGATGCGGCGACGATCGCCTTTGGGCTGCGCAACCTGGCCGACTTCGAGGCCGGCTTCGGCGAGCTGCAGCGCGTCGTGCGGCCCGGCGGCCGGGTCGTCTGCCTCGAGCTGACGATGCCGCGCCCGCGCTGGTGGGGCCGCGTCTTCCAGGCGTCGTTCCGACGGCTCGCGCCGCTGGCCGGCCGGCTGCTCGGTCGGGCCTCCGCCTACCGCTACCTGCCGGCGTCGCTTGACGGCTTTCCCGATCCCGAGCAGCTGGCCGCGACGATGCGGCGGGTCGGCCTGGTCGAGGTGTCCTACCGCCGCCTGGGGCTGGGGTCCGTGGCCGTCCACACCGGCGTCGTGCCGGGCGCCGCGGCATCCACCCGCTGATCCTCGCCGGCTGCGGCCGCGACATGCGGCTCGTCGTCCCAATCCTCGGCCCGGTCGGCGTCCAGCTCGTCCGGCGGGAGGCTGGCGAGGTAGGTTCGGTGGAGTCGGAGGACCCGTTCGGCCGTCGCCTCGTCGATCGCCTGCCCGCCGTCCCGCATGGTCGCGGCGATCCAGGCGGCTTCCGTGGGCAGCTCGGCCCGGGCGATGTCCGATTCGCGCCGCCGGAAATCGGCCAGGATCAGCCAGACGAGGCCGGCCCCGACAACGAGCCCCACGATCAGCAGCCACCAGTTGAACTCGCTCATCGAACGCCCCACCGGCTGGTGCGGCGATGGCGCGCCGGGCGCGCGGCGGCGGGACGAGCGGTCGGGATCGGGAGGTGCATCCGGCGGCCAGTATAGGCAGCCGCGCTCGACGGACCGATCCCGGGACCCGCGAGGCTACACTCCGCGAGGTGTTCGACTTCACCCCCGACCCCATCGCCCTGCGCCTGGGGCCGATCGAGATCCACTGGTACGGGATCGCCTACGCGGTCGGGCTGGCGGCCGCCTACCTTCTCCTCACCCGACTGGCCGCCCGCCGCGGTCTCGACCCCAACCTCGTCGGCAACGGCATGATCGTCGTCGCCGTAGCGGCCCTCATCGGCGGACGTCTGTATCACGTGATCGACCGCTGGGACCTGTACCGCGACAACCTGGCCGCCATCATCCTGCCGCCGTACTCGGGGCTGGGCGTGTATGGCGGGATCGTCACGGGCACGATCGCCGGCTGGGCCTTCACCCGCTGGAAGCGCCAGTCCTTCTGGGCCTGGGCCGACGTCGTCGCCCCCGGCCTGTTCCTCATGCAGGCGATCGGGCGGTGGGGGAACTTCTTCAACCAGGAGCTGTACGGCCCGCCCACGACCCGGCCGTGGGGCATCCCCATCGACTGCGCCTACCGCGTGCCGGCCTATCCGTGCGCGACGTTCCCGCTCGCGACGACGCGCTTCGAGCCGCTGTTCCTGTACGAGTCGATCGCCGGGCTGCTCGGCATGCTGTTCCTGCTGTTCCTCGGCAGTCGATTCCGGGATCGCCTCCGGCCGGGCGACCTGCTGTTCGTGTTCTTCATCTGGTATGGCGTCGTCCGCTTCGCGCTGGAGGCGCTGCGCACCGGCAACTGGACGTTCTTCGGCGTCCCGACGGCCCAGCTCGTGTCGCTGGCGTTCATCCTCGTCGGCGTCGTCGGCCTGGCCTGGCGTCACCGAACCGGACCGCACGACGCGCCCGACGCGCCCGACGCGCCCGACGCGCCCGACGCGATCGACGGACCGTGAGCGCACAGGGATCCGGGGCACGGGCGTCGGCGACGACACCCCCGGCGGTCGAGGTGGCCGCGCCGGTGCCCCCGGATGTGCCACCGGTCCGCCCCGGGTCATCCGCCGCGCGACGGGCACGACCGCCCCGGCCGCGAGTCTCGCCCGAACGCCTCGCCGAGAGTCGGGGTGGAGCGGTCGAGGGACTGGACTGGCTCCGTCGCGTCCCGGAGTCGACGGCCTCGCCGCTCTACCGTGCCACCCGGCTGTTCGCCCGGGCGGTCCTCTTCGGCCTGTTCCGGTTCCGCATTGCCTCGAGCGGGCACGAGCATCTGCCGGCCGGCGGCTACCTCCTGATCGGCGCGGCCCATCGCGGCTGGATGGACCCGTTCGTCATCCTCCATGCCCTGCCGCTCGAGCCGCGGGCGTGGTTCCTGGGCAGCGCCGCGTCGACGTTCACGTCGCGCTTGCGGGAGTCGTTCATCCGGCGGATCGGCGGACTCCTGCCCGTGTGGCGCGGCGGCGTCGGGGTCGAGCGCCACGTCGCGTCAGCGCGAGCGGTGCTGGCTGAAGGCGGGGTCTTCGTGCAGATGCCGGAGGGCACGGTGAGCGGCCCCGTCGGCCGGCTCGGCCCGTTCCGCCACGGGGCTGGCGTCATCGCCCTTCGGACCAACGCACCCATCGTCCCGCTGGCGATCGTCGGCACGGAGGAGCTGTACCTTGGCAAGCGGATGGCGTCCCGCATCCTCCCGCCGACGAGCGTTTCCGAGCTGCTTGGGCCCACGTGGGACGGCGTCTACCCGCCCGAGGACAGCCGCGACGAGCTCGAGCTGGCGCGGCGGATCACGGAGGCGCTCGCCTCGGCCCTCGGTCCGACGGTCGAGGCCCTTCACCCCGCGACCGTCGATCCGCTCGATCATCCCCGCCGCCTGCGCCGTCGGCTCACCTGGCTGTTCCTGCGTCCCGGCCCGCTGGACCGCGACTGATCCCGCTGGTCGCCGTGGCGGGCGGAGACGCGTAAGGCACCCCATGGCGAGACGGCGCGGAAATTGAGGCATCCGGCGCCTCCGAACACGGCAGGCGCCCGATGGCCCGGCTCGGCCGCGACCGTAGCGTGCTCCCAGGTCGACAACCCGTCGACAGATGAGGAAGGAGCACTGACGTGCAGGCCACACAGCAGCCATCGATCCGGTCGTTCGCACCACCCACCCTGGGGCTCGCCGCCGCGCTGGCGATCGCCGCGGTCGTCGCGGTGTCGGCAGTCCTGACTGTTCTGCCGCGGGTGGGATCGCTTGGGCAGACGGGGGCCGCGCCCGCCGCGGGCAAAATCGAATCCCTCACGCCCGCCGAGCTCGAGGCCCAGTACCCCGCCGTTTCCAGCACGATCGTGAGCCAGGACGAGCGGCGCGAGCAGGCCCCGCGCGAGATTGCCAAGTACCGTGCTCCGGTCTTCCACGCACGCGGCACGGCCCGCCATGGCAGTGCCGGTGGCAGCGTCGCCACCAGCGGAGGCGGCGGCACAGGCAGCGGAGGCGGTCTCCCGAAGTACAAGTAACAACGCGCACCTCCGACACGCGCGCTACCCGGCGCCCCGGCCCTTCGTCCAGGGCCGGGGCGCCTCCGTATCCGGCATCTCTCACGGCGGGGCCGGGGTCGTGGCCGCCCCGGCCCCACGCCTATACTCGGCGCCGATGGAGTACGCCGAGACCGTCCTCGACCTCGTCGGCAACACCCCTCTCGTCCGCCTCAGCCGGGTCACCCGCGACCTGGGCCCGGCGGATCGCCAGCCCCTCATCCTGGCCAAGCTCGAGATGCTCAACCCCGGTGGGTCGGTCAAGGACCGCATCGGGCTGCCGATGATCGAGGCGGCCGAACGGGCCGGCCTGCTCAAGCCGGGCGGCACGATCATCGAGCCGACGTCGGGCAACACCGGGCACGGCCTCGTGATCGCGGCCGCCCTGAAGGGCTATCGCTGCATCTTCGTCATGGCTGACAAGCAGTCGACGGAGAAGCAGGCGCTGCTGCGGGCCTATGGCGCGGAGGTCGTGCTGTGCCCGACCAACGTCGCCCCGGAATCGCCCGAGAGCTACTACTCGGTGGCGGCCCGTCTGGCGCGTGACATCCCGGGTGCATTCAAGCCCGACCAGTACTGGAACGACGAGAACCCGAAGGCCCACGAGGCGACGACCGGCCCGGAGATCTGGCAGCAGACGGAGGGCCGGATCAGCCACCTCGTGGCGAGCGTCGGGACGGGCGGGACGGTCACCGGCGCGGCCCACTACCTCAAGGCACGAAACCCGCGGATCCAGGTGATCGGGGCGGATCCGGAGGGCAGCGTCCTGTCCGGCGACGCGGCCCGCCCCTACCTGACCGAGGGCGTCGGCGAGGATTTCTTCCCGGGCACGTACGATCCCGCCGTCATCGACCGCTGGGTCCGCGTGTCGGACCGTGACGCGTTCGCGGCGGCGCGCCGTCTGACCCGCGAGGAAGGGATCCTGGCCGGCGAATCGTGCGGCACGGCGCTCGTCGCGGCGATGGACGAGGCGCGGCGCCTGATGGCCGCGGGCGGTGACGCGGTGCGCGACGCCGTGATGGTGGTGATCCTCCCGGACGGCGGCCGGAGCTACCTGTCGAAGCTCTACAACGACGAATGGATGCGGGTGAACGGCCTGCTCGCGACGACCGGCGCCATCGTCCGGGTGGCGGAGCTGCTTGGCGACCGTCACGCCGACCGCCTGCCGGACCTCGTCCTGGCCCGCACGACGCAGCGGGTGGGGGAGGTCATCGAGACGCTCCAGGAGTTCGGAATCAGCCAGCTCCCGGTGTCTGAGGATGCCGATGGCGACTCGGTCGTCGGCATCGTCGGCTCGATCACCGAGAAGGGCCTGCTCGACCGGGCCTTCCGCGACCCGTCGGTCGTCGACCGCACCGTCGGCGAGGTGATGGACCCGCCCCTGCCGCTGGTCGACGCGGCGGCAACCCTCGACGAGGCGTTTGCGATGTTGTCGAGCGGCGCCGCCGCGCTGGTCGCGATCCGCGGCCAGCGACCGATCGGCATCGTCACCAAGCTCGACGTCCTCGAGTACCTGACCCACATCACGCCGGCGAGCTGAGCCCGGCGCGTGGTTCCGGCCATCCGGTCCCCGCGACTCGAGCTCGTGTCGTTCTCGCAGCGGGCGATGCGCGCCGTCCTCGACCGCGATCTCGACGTGACGGAGGCGGAGCTGGGCGCGGCGGTGCCGCGAGACCTCCGTGAGCGTCTCGGCGAGCTGTTCGCCATGCGGCTCGCCGACGTCGAGCGCGATGCGTCCGTGCTGCCGTGGGTGGCCCGGGCGATGGTCCTGACCGACGAGCTCGGCGTTCGGCGGCTGGTCGGCTCGGTCGGTTTTCACGGGCCGCCGAACGAGGACGGCCGGGTCGAGCTCGGGTATCACGTCGAGCCCGGCTTCCGCCGCCGCGGTTTCGCCGCCGAAGCCGTTCGGGCGCTCCTCGAGTGGGCCGCGTGGGAGCACGGGATCCGGCGGTTCCGGGCGTCCGTGGCGCCGTCGAACGAGGCGTCGCTGGCGGTCGTGTCCCGCCTGGGCTTTCGGCAGACCGGCACGCGCTGGGACGAGATCGACGGCGAGGAGCTGGTCTTCGAGCTGGATTGGCCGGAGGGCGAAGGACGAGCGGTGCCATGATGCCGTGATGGAGGATCGAGACCTCGCCTTCGACACACTGGCCGTGCACGCCGGCGCGGAGCCGGACGAGCTCACCGGCGCGGTGGCCCCGCCGATCTACCAGACGAGCACCTACGCCCAGGACGCCGTCGGGCAGCCGCGGAGCGGCTACGAGTACAGCCGCTCGCAGAACCCCACCCGCGAGCGCCTCGAGCGGGCCGTGGCCGTGCTCGAGGGAGCGGCCCACGGGATCGCCTTCGCCAGCGGCTCGGCGGCGACCGCCGCCATCGCCCAGCTCGCCGGTCCGGGCGACGAGATCGTGGTCGGCGACGACGTCTACGGCGGAACGTACCGCTACTTCGAGCGTGTCCACCGGGCAAGCGGCGTCGACGCCCGCTACGTCGACCTCGACAAGGGCGCGGACGTGCTGTGGGAGGCCCTGACCGAGCGGACCCGGCTCGTCTGGTTCGAAACGCCGACCAACCCCTATCTCCGGATCGTCGACGTCAGGGCGGCCGCCGAGATCGTCCGGCAGCGGGCGGCCCAGGCGGGCGGCAGGCGACCGCTGATCGTCGTCGACAACACGTTCGCCTCCCCGGCGTTGCAGAACCCGCTGTCGCTGGGCGCCGACATCGTCTTCCACTCGGCGACCAAGTACCTGGCCGGCCATTCCGACACGATCACCGGCGTTGCGGTCACGAACGACGACGAGGTGGCAGAAAAACTGCGCTTCCTCCAGAACGCGATGGGTGGCGTACCGGGGCCGCTCGACTGCTTCCTCGTGCTGCGCGGGATCCGGACGCTCCACCTCCGCATCGAGCGCCATTGCGCCAACGCCCTCGCCGTGGCCCGGTTCCTGGCCGGTCGCGACGACGTGGCCTGGGTGTCGTATCCGGGACTGCGGGACGGGCCGCAGGCGCACCCGTCGGCGGCACTCGCCGCGCGCCAGATGCGGGCCGGCGGCGGGATGGTCTCGTTCGCCCCGCTGGCTCACGGCGGACGCTCCGCAGCGGAACGGGCGGCGACGATCTGCGAGTCGACCCGCCTCTTCACCCTGGCGGAGTCGCTGGGCGGGGTCGAGTCGCTGATCGAGATGCCCGCCGTGATGACCCACCAGTCGGTCGCCGGCTCGCCGCTCGAAGTGGAGGCGGCGCTGGTCAGGCTGTCGGTCGGGATCGAGGCCGCCGACGACCTGATCGCCGACCTCCGCCAGGCGCTGGACGGGGCGCGGCGGTCGCCTGCGAGGCGGGCACGGACCCGCTCGACGCCGCGCAATAGGACCATCGGCTCGCAACCCTGACGCAACCTTCCCGCATCTTTCGCAGGACAGATGCGAGGCACCGCGCGTAAGATGGTCGGGACTGTGTAAGCCGACTCCCCGCCGCCTTCGGGCTCCGGGCACGCGCGGCCGGTCGACCGACCGACTTCGATCGGGCTGGTCGATTCCGGCCTGCCTGTTCGCAAGGGGAGATACCGTGACCGCCATTCAGTCGCCCGGGACGACGCCGAAGACGTTCGGCCGAACCGTCCGGGCCAATCTCTCGACCGCCGAGCTGTGCGAGGACGCCATCCGGGCGGGCGAGGGCATGATCGCGGCAGAGGGCCCACTCGTGGTGCGGACCGGCAAGCACACCGGCCGCTCCCCCCAGGACAAGTTCATCGTCCGCGAGCCGTCGAGTGACGGAACGATCTGGTGGGGCCAGGTCAACCGGCCCATCAGCGAGGCGAACTACGAACGCCTCCGCTCCCGCCTGGTCGCGTATGTGGCGGATCGCGACCTGTACGCCCAGGACTGCTTCATCGGCGCGGCCCCGGAGCACCGCCGCTCACTCCGCGTCTATACCGAGACCGCGTGGGCCAGCATCTTCGCCCGCAACCTCTTCCGCCGCCCGAAGCGGAGCGAGCTCCGCGGCTTCCGCCCGAACTTCACGATCATCAACGTCCCGTCGTTCAAGGCGAACCCGGCGACGGAGGGGACGCGCTCAGAGACCGCCATCCTCCTCCACCTCAAGCGGATGGAGATCATCATCGTCGGCACCGAATACGCCGGCGAGATCAAGAAGGGCGCCTTCACCGTCATGAACTACCTCATGCCGGACGAGGGCGTGCTGCCGATGCATTCCGCCGTCAACGTCGGCCCGGCGGGCGATACCGTCGTCTTCTTCGGCCTGTCGGGGACCGGCAAGACGACCCTGTCGGCCGATCCGCAGCGGACGCTCGTCGGCGACGACGAGCACGGCTGGGGCGACGGCCTCGTCTTCAACTTCGAGGGCGGCTGCTACGCCAAGACAATCCGCCTGTCGCCGATGTACGAGCCGGACATCTTCCAGACGACCCGCCGCTTCGGGACGATTCTCGAGAACGTCGACCTCGACCCCGCGACGCGCGCGCTGGACCTCGATTCGGAGCGCATCACCGAGAACACCCGCGGCGCCTACCCGCTCCACTTCATCGGCAACGCCTCGACGACGGGGATGGCCGGGCAGCCGAAGCACGTCGTGCTGCTGACGGCGGATGCGTTCGGCGTCCTCCCGCCGATCTCGCGGCTGACCCACGATCAGGCGATGTACCACTTCGTCAGCGGCTACACGGCCAAGCTTGCCGGCACCGAGATCGGGGTCAAGGAGCCCAAGGCGACCTTCTCCGCCTGCTTCGGGGCACCGTTCATGCCGCGCCATCCCGGCGAATACGCACGGATGCTCGGCGAGCGCCTGGCGAAGTCGGACGTGCCCGTCTGGCTGGTGAACACCGGCTGGACCGGCGGTCCGTACGGCACCGGCGAACGGATGAACATCGATCACACCCGATCGATGGTCCGGGCGGCGCTCAATGGTGCCCTCGACGGGGTCCCGACGACCATCGACCCGATCTTCCGTGTCGCGGTGCCGGCATCCTGCCCGGACGTCCCGGCGCGCTTCCTCCAGCCACGCTCGACGTGGGCCGATCCGGAGGCCTATGACCGCCAGGCGCGGGACCTGGCGCGGATGTTCGCCGAGAACTTCACCCTGTACGCCGACGTCCTGCCGCCGGCCGTCCGGGAGGCCGGTCCCCGCGTCGACTGAGGAGGCCGCCATGTCGCGCAAGAAAGTCACCGTCATCGGCGCCGGCAACGTCGGCGCCACGACCGCCCAGCGGATCGCCGAGGCCGGCCTAGCCGACGTCGTCCTCGTCGACATCGTCGAAGGGCTGCCGCAGGGCAAGGGCCTCGACCTGGCCGAGGCGGCGCCGATCGTCGGCCACGACGCCCGGATCAGCGGGACCAACGACTACGCTGACACGGCGGGTTCGGATGTCGTCGTCGTGACCTCCGGCCTGGCGCGACAACCGGGCATGAGCCGCGACGACCTCCTGGCGAAGAACGCCGGCATCGTCCGCGCCGTCGTCGAACAGGCGGTCCGTCACTCGCCGGATGCGATCCTCATCGTGGTCACGAATCCCCTCGACGCGATGTGCCACGTGGCCATGCAGGCGTCGGGCTTCCCGCGGGAGCGGGTCCTGGGCATGGCCGGCGTCCTCGACTCGGCGCGTTTCCGGACGTTCATCGCCCAGGAGCTGGGCGTATCGGTCGAGGACACCCACGCGTTCGTCCTGGGCGGTCACGGCGACACGATGGTCCCGTTGCCGCGTTACTCGACCGTGGCCGGTGTGCCGATCACCGAGCTCCTGTCCGCCGACCGCGTCAAGGCGCTGTGCGAGCGGACGGCGAACGGCGGCGCTGAGGTGGTGGCCCTGTTGAAGACCGGCTCGGCCTACTACGCCCCGGCGGCGTCGACATTCGAGATGGTCGAGTCGATCCTCCTCGACCGGAAGCGGGTGCTGCCGTGCGCGGTGTTCCTGCAGGGTGAGTTCGGGACGACGGGCGTCTTCGTCGGCGTGCCGGTCGTGCTGGGCGCGCGGGGCATGGAGCGGGTCTTCAAGATCGACCTGACGGCGGATGAACAGCGTGCCTTCGACGCCTCGGCGGCCGCTGTCCGGGAGCTCGTCGCGAAGCTCCCCGCCTGACAGCAACGGAGCCGAATCCTGTTGCCTGCGCGCAACCCGCGGCGCGGGCTGCGGAGTGTTGTCGATTGACCACACCGGCGCGAGCGCCGTAGGGTACGCCCACTCACAGGACGCTCGGGTCCGGGACCGGGACGCCGGCGCCGCCAACGTCGAGCAAGGGGAGCGGTCCAATCGGTGGAGGAGTGGGCCCCATGAGGCGTGTCTTCGTACTGCTTGCCGCTGCCTGCCTGCTGGCGAGCCAGCTGCTCTTCGTGGGGACGGCGTCGGCTGCCGACCCATCTAGGTTCACGGCGACACCGCTCCAGCCCGACACGACCTTCGTCGGCGCCAAGTCGCCGTCCGGCTACCTGGCCCAGACCGACCCGTCGCTCCTCGGCCGGACCGACGCCGCGCCGGTCAACGTCATGATCAAGTTCGATTTCGACGCGACCGCCTCGTACACCGGCCGGCTCAAGGGCCTGGCCGCGACGAGCCCGTCGGTGACCGGCAAGAAGCTGAAGGCCAACAAGGCGGCGGTCGCCGCCTACGAGCGATACACCCGCGGCGTGGCGAGCAGGATCAATGCCGCCATTAGCAGGGCGGTCCCGAGCGCGAAGCTCGGCAACACCTTCCTGACCGCCTACGGTGGCGTTCGCGCAACCGTCCCGGCCAACAAGGTCGCCGCTCTGCTCAAGGTCGCCGGCGTCGCGGCCGTCCAGAAGGACACGCTCGAGAAGCCGCTGACCGACGTCACCCCGGGCTTCATCGGCGCCACCGCCGTCTGGCCGTCGCTGGGCGGCCAGGACCACGCGGGCGCAGGCGTCACGGTCGGCGTCATCGACACCGGCATCTGGCCGGAGCATCCCTCGTTTGCCGACACGCATGGCCTGGCCGCACCTCCGGCCGGGATCGGCTGCCAATTTGGCGATGGGACGGACGTCGCTCACCTCGGCCCCACGTTCGCCTGCAATCACAAGCTCATCGGGGCCTACGCCAAGACCGATACGTACATGGCCGTGATCGGGGCGGTGCCGGGCGAGTTCTGCAACAACGGCACCGGCAAGTGCTCGGCTCGCGACCCGGAGGGTCACGGCACGCACACGAGCTCGACCGCGGCGGGCGATCGCGTCGATTCGGCCATCCTCGCCGGCGTCGAGCGTGGTCCGATCAGCGGCATCGCGCCCGGTGCCTGGTTGATCATGTACCGCGTCTGCCTGGCCCAGGGCTGCTTCAACTCGGACTCGGTGGCCGCGGTTCAGCAGGCCATCACCGACGGCGTCGACGTCATCAACTTCTCGATCTCCGGTGGAAACCAGCCCTACTCGGATCCGGTCGAGCTTGCCTTCCTCGACGCCTTCAACGCCGGGATCTCGGTCAACGCGTCCGCCGGCAACAGCGGCCCCGGCGCCGGGACATCCGATCACGGCGGCCCGTGGGTCACGACCGTTGGGGCATCCACCTCGAACCGGTTCTTCACCTCGAGGCTCCATCTCACCGCGGACGGCGGGGCGAGCCTCGACAAGACCGGCGTGACGATCACGACCGGCATCTCCAGCGCGACCCCGGTGGTGCTCGCGGAGACCCTCAACAAGCTGGGCAGCGGACTCGAGGATTCCCGCTGCCAGAGCGTGCTCGCCCCTGGCGCGGCGACCGGCAAGATCGTCGCCTGCCAGCGCGGCGTGAACGCTCGCGTCGACAAGGGCTACAACGTGCTCCAGGGCGGCGCCGCCGGGATGATCCTCTACAACGCGGTCAAGCAGGACGTCGAGACCGACAACCACTGGCTGCCGGCCATCCACGTCGATGGGCCGAATGCCGACCTCACGGCGTTCATCAGCGGCCACACGGGCGTCACCGCCACGTGGGCCCAGGGCACGGCCTCGCCGACCCAGGGCGACGTCATGGCGGCGTTCTCGTCGCGCGGCCCGCTGGGCGACTTCGTGAAGCCCGACATCACCGCGCCCGGCATCCAGGTCCTGGCCGGCATGACGCCGCAACCGACCGGCATCACCAACGGGCCTCCCGGTCAGTTCTTCCAGGCCATCGCCGGAACGTCGATGTCGAGCCCGCACTCGACGGGCGCCTCGGCGCTCGTCAAGGCCGCCCATCCCGGCTGGACCCCGGCCGAGATCAAGTCGGCGCTCATGACCTCCGCGGCGCAGGACGGCGTCAAGGAGGACGGCGTCACGCCGGTCGATCCGTTCGACTCCGGCGCCGGCGCGCTCCGCGTGAACACCGCCGTCAACCCGACGCTCGTGTTCAACGAGACCTTCGCCGACTTCGTCGCCTCGGCGGCGGACCCCCTCAATCGCATCAATCTCAACATCCCCAGCATCGACGCGCCGACGATGTCCGGCAGCATCACGACGTCGCGGATCGCGCGAAACGTGTCGGGCAGCGACGTGGCGCTCCGCGTCTCGACCCAGGCGCCGGCCGGCGCCGTCATCATGGTCGGGACCAAGGCGGGCAAGAGCTCCAAGGTCATCGGCGTCGACCGTGACACGTCGATCTCGCTGGTCATCACGATCAGTGCGCCCACCCTGGCCAACGGCCAGTACTTCGGCCGGATCACCCTCGATCCGGTCGCACCGGGCCTCAGCAACGTCACCATCCCGGTCGCCTTCGTCAAGAAGCAGGGCGTGGTCACACTGACCCACGGCTGCGCTCCATCGACGTTCGCGGCCGGCTCCGGTCTCAGCCACTGCAACGCCACGGTGGCGAACTTCGCCGCCATCGCGGCCAACGTCAACATGTCCGTCACCGGCACCAGGGGCCTGATGTATGGCAACGTCGTCCCGCCGGCGACGCCGATCAACATCAACCAGGGCGCGAAGTGGAGCGGAACCCTCACTCCTGCCATCCCGCCCCAGGTCACCTCGATCACTCCGACGACCGGCCCCGACGGCGGCTACCTGGCTCTGTCGGTCCTCGGCGTCCCGCCGGTCGCGGGCGTCGGTGACGACACGATCACGAACTTCAACGTGCCGACCTTCTACTACGGCGGTGAGCCGTACACGCGGATCGGCGTCGTGTCGAACGGCTATGTCGTAATCGGCGGCGGGGACAGTGGGGACATCGTCTTCACCCCGCAGCACTTCCCGGTCGCAGCGCGCCCGAACAACACGGTCGCCCCGCTGTGGACCGACCTCAACCCGCCCGGTGGCGGCGCGATCCGCGTGGCCTTGCTTAGTGGCGGCGCCAACGACGGCTGGGTGGTCGCCGACTGGGGCAACGTCAAGAACTTCGGGAACGCGACCACGCATTCGTTCGAGGTCTGGTTCCGGATCCAGAAGGGCACCAGCACCGGGCCAGCGAGCGAGGCCATCACGCTCTCGTACGGCCCCAACCTGACGTTCCCGGGTGACGGCCCCGGTCTCGGCAATGCCGGGTCCGGCGACCCCGGCTCGGGCGTCAACTGGGGCGCCGAGAACCGCACCGGCACAAGCGGCCAGAACATCAGCCCCGCTCCGGCCAACGGCTCGGAGTACATCGTCAACACCTCGCCGCCCACCGCAGGCGGCACGGCGACGATCCTCTACGACGCCTCTGCGGCCAGTGCAGGCACGTATCAATCCGTGGCGAGCATGACCTCGAACGTCACGCCCGGCACCACCCAGGTGGTCCAGACGCTCACCGTGACACCGTAGCCCGAGGGTCGCGAGGAATGGAGAGGGGTCGCCTTCGGGCGGCCCCTCTTCGATTCGAGGGCCTTCAGCCGGTCGCGGCGAGGCAGCGCCTGGGTCGGCTGGTCCATGTGCCGCGATAGTCGTAGGTCATGCTGCGGGCCTCGAGGACGACGCGGTAGCCGTCGACCTGGACCTGGATGTACTGCATCCCGGGCTGCTCGCAGCCCAGACCGCCGTTCGGAAATGTCATCGGCTCGGCCGACAGGACCGTGACCGCGTCGGGCGCCACGCCGGCCAGCTCGGCCACGACCTGGACGAGCGGCGCGACGATCGAATCGGGCAGCCCTGCCACGCCAACGATGGTAGGGCCGCGACCGCGATCAGGCCGTCGCGACCAGC